>NZ_LLYU01000010.1:0-135585 GCF_002049515.1 Marinobacter sp. tcs-11
AACTCGCGACCCCAACCTTGGCAAGGTTGTGCTCTACCAACTGAGCTATTCCCGCTGATTGCTGTCGGGCGTTGCCTGACAACGGCTGCGTATTCTACTGATAACTCGGGGGCCGTCAACACTTTCGTGAAAAAATTTAACAGCCGCTGATAATCATGGTGCTCGCAGGTCCTCCGGTTCCACCCCAAGGGCCAACTGCACAATTCTGGCCACGGATGCACTCAATACCTCAGCCTCGGTGCCGGGCACTTCCAGCAGCAGATCGTAGCTCATACCCAGCACTACATTGACGATCAGGGTACCGTCCTGACGAGGGCACGGCGAATCCAGTCGCACCAGGAGCTGCTCAAGACCATCAATCCAGGACTGCCGATAACGACGAGCGACCCTGGCCAGACGGTCGTCCCTGAGCGCCTCCATCACAAACACCTGCTCTGCCAGTACCTGCTCCCTCCGGCGCGTAAACTGCTCCTGCATCCAGGCCCGGGCAAAGTCGGTCAGGCGCTGACACAGCTCCGGACGAAACTCAGCGCCGCGGCGCAATTGCACCTCAGGCACACCATCAAGTACCAGATTCAGGGTGTCATGGAAGGCTTTCAGTTCCGCACCGGCCTCCTTCGCGTACAGCATGAAGGCATCGCTGATCAACTCGTTGATGTCCCGGAAATAATAGGTGGTTGCGGCCAGGGGAACCCCCGCTTCCCTGGCGACGGAACGATGCTTGATACCTTTGATACCGTCCTTCGCCGCTACCCGGATGGTTGCCTTGAGAATAGCATGACGCCGGATTTCACTTTTGGCACGAGTGGTTCTGCCACCCCGCCCTGGGGCCTTGTTATCATTGTGCATAGGTTTATTGGCGCCCGGGCCGTCGCACATCGCCGGGTTGGAAGATGACATCCTGTTCTCACTCCGTTGATTTTCTTGTTATTGCGTGTGAATGAGTGTGCCCGTTATCGACATCCAATTCGTTGAACCGATCATCAAACTGGCCAGCTCTACTGGCCAAAGCGTGGCCCACCTTCAAGATAAGCCAGTTCGTCCGCCGAGGAGGCGCGCTTCAGGGCCTTGTTGCGATGGGGAAACCGGCCAAACCGGGCAATAATATCCCGGTGATCGCGAGCCGATTGCAGAAAGCTGCCAAGAAAGTCTCCCAGAACGCCATCTGTGGTGGCAGACAACTGCTGATAGCACTCTACTGAAAGATCCTGATCAGCCAGCTTCTCGGAGTGTTGCAGCGGCATATAAAGAAAGGCGCGTTGCACCGGGGGCAGATCCAGATCCTGTCCTCGCTGCATTGCGCCACGGCACAACTGCCTGGCCAGCCGGTCATTGTCAAAGGCCATGGCGCCTCCGCGAAAAATATTACGGGTGAACTGGTCCAGCAGAAGAATCTCAGCAAGCGAGCCTCCGGCGGCTTTACGCCAGTGATCTAACCCTTGCTCCGAGGCAAACAGCACCAGAGACAGAAACCGGCGCCGGATTTCCTGATCGAAGGCACGGTCACTGCGAAACCAACGGTTACGATGATCGCGATCAGGAATACCGTTTTCATCTAATTGACCGAACCAGAAATCCAGAAGCTCTTTCCAATCGAACATCTGACAACTCCCTGATACATTGATTGTCAGGATCACTTTAAACGGCCCACTGTCGTCAAGTTTACGGTCGTATCAAGACAAACGACCAGATCGGAGATGTTATGACCCAACCACACCAGATTATTCTACTGGCCCACGGCAGCAGCGACGCACGCTGGTGCGAAACCTTCGAGAAACTGGCCGAACCGACCGTAGAGTCAATCGAGAACGCAGCCATTGCCTATATGGAACTGGCAGAACCCTCGCTGGATACCATTGTGAACCGGGCCAAAGGGCAAGGCGTAGAGCAATTCACGGTCGTCCCGTTATTTCTCGCTGCGGGCCGCCACTTGCGAAAAGATGTGCCAGCCATGATCGAAAAGCTGGAGGCGGAACACGGCGTTACTATCCGCCTGGCTGAACCAATCGGGAAAAATCCGAGGCTTGGACTGGCCATCCGTGATGTGGTTAAGGAGGAACTGGAGCGCTCTGAACACTGACAAAGAACCAACGACGGATTCCGATCGCAGGAGGGAACCCATGGACAAACGTATATTGGTTACCGGTGCCACAGGGTTTATCGGCCACATACTATGCCGAGAGTTGATTGAACGCGGTTATGGGCTAACAGTTCTCAGCCGTCAGAAGCCGGATGCCGTGCGCTCCATCTGCGGCCGGGTAGAAGTCACGGATGATCTGGAAAAGTTGCGCGCACACCCGGGCTTCGATGCAGTTATCAACCTGGCAGGGGAAGGCATTGCCGACAAACGGTGGAGCCATGCCCGCAAGGAACAACTGCGTGCCAGCCGCATTGATCTTACCCGCACCCTGGTCGGAGTGGTCAGAACCTGGAGCAACATGCCGGAGGTTCTGGTATCCGGCTCTGCCGTCGGCTTTTATGGCAACCAGGGGGATCACCTGGTTACCGAAGACACAGAACCCCATGATGAGTTTACACACCAACTGTGCCGGGACTGGGAACAGGAGGCACTGAAGCTTGAAACTGATGGCGTGCGCGTTTGCCTGTCCCGCACCGGCGTGGTGGCCGGCCGTAACGGCGGTTTTCTGCAACGCATGATCCTGCCCTTCAAGCTCGGGCTTGGCGGAAAGCTGGGCTCCGGACGGCAATACATGCCCTGGGTTCACAGGGACGACGTGGTTTCCGGCCTGCTCTGGATGCTGGATACGCCAACGGCAAGCGGCCCCTACAATATGGTCAGCCCGAACCCGGTCACCAATGCGGAATTTACGAGAACGCTTGCACAGGTTCTACACCGCCCAGCCGTTATACCGGCTCCAGCGCCTGCGCTGAAACTGATGCTGGGGGAAATGGCCGGGCTGTTACTGACCGGTCAGAAGGCGATACCGGAACGGCTAAAACGTGAGGGTTTTGAATTCCGGTTTGCGGAACTGGAAGCCGCGTTAAGGGAAAGTGTGGGAACTTAACTTTTTTAAGAAAAAGCGTTGACAGCCCAGGGCACCTTACTTAATATACGCGCCACCTCGACGAGGCAAGCTTTTGAAAACGTTGCGTCCCCTTCGTCTAGTGGCCTAGGACTCCGCCCTTTCACGGCGGCAACAGGGGTTCGAACCCCCTAGGGGACGCCAATTTCAAAGCTGTCTGTTCGTCAGCTGCCATGACCACCTTGGTGGTGCTTTCCTCCTTTAGCAGCATGGCTCTTCTGATCCTTCATGACGAAGATGCCAACTCCGACGAAGAAGCCAATCATCAGCAATACTGTGGCGATTCCGGCGATTACAACTGCGTCCATATACATGGCTATGTCTCCTGTACCTGTAAAACTTGATTAAGCTCAGGTTACGCCGGCACCGCCTGCCCCGTATTGATCTGCATCAAGCTCATTTCGTCATTGCAATAATTGCCAAAGTGAGACGCCCTGCCCCATTTCTCTCGATTTATCCTGAGTTTGCAGCGCATTTGCCATAAACTGCTGCTATAGTCGTAGGCAAGGGAATACAGGTAACAAAGTCAGGGATCGCTTCTGTAATTGCTATGTCCGATACTTCCTTGGATGGTCGAAAAATCAAAGACATGCCAGACATTGCGACGCGTTTGAAACGTTTTCGTGCAGCCTCTCCTTTATCTTTCCGGCTGGTGGCATGGATCCTTCTGTTCAGCTCTGCTTTTACACTGCTCGCATCCGGCATCCAGATCTACTCAGACTACCGGGAGGATCTGTCCAAGATTGAACAGCGGATGCAGGTTATCGAATCCGGTTATCGTTCCAGTCTTGCCCAGAGCCTGTGGGCGCTGGATCAAAAGCACCTGCAAACCCAAATGGACGGTATCCTTAGTCTGCCCGATATCGAACACCTTCGGCTCCGGATTGAACCTGACTCGGAGCTGGTCATGGGAGAGCTCCCAAGAGAAGCCGATACCCTCACCCACAGTTTTGAGCTGATCTATCGTGACGATGCCGAGTTCCAGCTGGGCGAACTCACCATAACCGCCAGCCTGCAGCGAGTGTACGATGAGCTGCGGCGCCGGGTGGGGTTCATTCTTGGCACCCAGTTCCTGATCGTTTTCTTTGTTTCCATTCTGATTCTATGGATCTTCCGCCACCTGGTCACCCGCCACCTGGCTGACATGGCTGACTACACCCGCGATCTGTCATTGCGGAATCTTGCGCGCCCGCTGGAACTGGATAGGCCTGATACGCCGGCTTACCAGCGTGATGAACTGGGTATGGTGACGGAAGCCATTAACCAGATGCGCGAACGCCTTACCGATGACGTGGCAAGGCGGGAACGGGATGAAGCCGAAATTCGTAAATTCTCCAAAGCCATCGACCAGAGCCCGTCTTCGGTTCTGATCTGTGACCGGCAATGGCGCATTGAATATGCGAACCGGAAATTCAGCCAGCTGACGGGGAACAGCCCGTCTGAAATCATCGGCAAGCATCCCTCCTCACTCATTGACCCTGGTGTGGATTCCCACGAAGCCAGACAGCTCTGGAAATCCATCAGGCTTCAGGTACAGCGCGTGGGCGTTTGGCAAGGCGAAGTCAACAGCACACGGAAAAATGGCGAGCGCTACTGGGAACAGCTTGTGGTCACCCCTATCAAGGACAATAACGGTGAAACCACCGGTTACCTGATACTCGGGGAAGACATCAGCATCCGCAAACGTTACGAGCAACAGCTGTTGCGGCAAGCGAATTATGACATCCTGACCGGGCTACCCAATCGTATGCTTGCCCTGGACCGCCTGAAACTGGCGCTGGCCCAGGCAAGGCGTGATGAGTCCAAGGTTGGGGTGATGTTCCTGGACCTGGACAACTTCAAGCACATCAACGATACCCTCGGCCACGACGCCGGTGACACCCTGCTGATTGAAGCCGCACGCCGGATCTCCAGCTGCCTGCGCGGCACCAGTACCGTTGCGCGGCTGGGTGGTGATGAGTTCCTTGTGGTGCTGCCGGGGCTGAACGGGCCGGACGCCTCTTCCCAGGTTGCCGAACGTATTCTGAAAACCTTCGCACCGCCGTTCATGCTCAGCGGCCAGGAAGTGTTTGTCACCACCAGTATTGGCATCGCCACCTTCCCGGACGACTCGGATAACAGCGGAATCCTGCTCCAGCACGCCGATGCGGCCATGTACGAGGCGAAACACAAAGGCAAGAGCGCCTATGCCCGTTTTACTCCGGAGATGAGCGAGGTTTCTCACGAGCGTCTGCAAATGGAATCTCACATGCGCAAGGCCCTGGAGCTGGGTGAATTCGAGATCTATTTCCAGCCCATTGTCGACACCGCCAGTGGTGGCCTGGTGGCGGCTGAAGCCCTGCTTCGCTGGAACAATCCGGCCATGGGCATGGTGATGCCAGATCGCTTTATTCCGCTGGCCGAGGAAACCGGCCTGATCATTCCGATCGGCGAATGGGTAATCAAGGAAGCCTGTCAAGCCGCGTACTGCTGGCAGGCGATGACCGGGCGTGAGATCAGCATTGCCGTCAACGTATCACCACGCCAGTTCCGGGACCCCGGGTTTACCGACGCCATCATGCGCGCGCTGAACGACAGCAATTTACGGCCGGAACTGCTGGAACTGGAAATCACGGAACGGCTGATTCTGGACAACTCCATCGAAACCGCTGATATCCTCAAACAACTCGACAAAGTTGGAATCCGCTTGTCGGTCGACGATTTCGGCACTGGCTATTCGGCACTCAGCTATCTGAAAAGCTATCCGTTCGATACCCTGAAAATCGACAAGTCATTTGTTCAGGATGTCCTGAAAGAAAACGAAGATGCTTCCCTTGTCCGCGCGATCATCAACATGGCCCACAGCCTAGGCCTGAAAGTGGTTGCCGAAGGGGTTGAGGAAGAAGACCAGACTCACTTCCTGAAAGCGGAGCATTGCGACTACTCCCAGGGTTACTTCTATAGTCGCCCCCTGCCCGAGCAGGACTTCATTCACTGGCTCGAAACCAATGAGCGGGCCAATCTAAAGTAATCAATACGGCACAACCATGGACGACTCAATCCTGGTCGTAAACTGCGGCAGTTCATCACTGAAACTCGCGCTGTTTGATCACGACCACCAGAAAATCACCTCTGCCCTGGCGGAAAGACTTAATCAATCCGATGCCTTTGCACGCATCAATGGCGATGAAACACCGGTTCACTTACCTTCCGGTGCCAGCCACAGCCAGGCGCTGGCGGCGCTCGTCAACGCATTTAAAGACCGGGCTCTGATGACGGGCGAACCCATGGCTGTTGGCCATCGAGTGGTGCATGGAGGCGAAACCTTCCGTGAAGCTTCGTTAATTGACGATCAAACGGTATCCGCCATTGAAGCATGCGCCGCGCTGGCCCCCCTGCATAACCCGGTAAACCTCGCGGGCATTCGCGCCATGCAGGCGCTGTTCCCGAACGTTCCACAGGTCGCGGTGTTCGATACCGCTTACCATCAGACCCTGCCCGAGCGCGCTTACCGATACGCACTACCGGAACGGTGCTACAGCGACTGGGGAGTGCGTCGTTACGGCTTCCACGGCACCAGTCATTATTTCATGGCACACGAGGCCGCTCGTCTGCTGGACAAGACACCGGCCACCACCTCAATTATCTCTGCCCACCTGGGTAACGGTTGTAGCATTACAGCGATCCAGAATGGGCTCAGCGTCGATACCAGCATGGGTCTGACTCCGCTTGAGGGACTCGTGATGGGCACCCGCAGCGGGGATGTCGATCCCGGGCTGTTCGACTACCTGGCAAGTCGGGGTATGAGTGCCGGTGACGTCCACGAGATGCTGAATAAAGAAAGCGGATTACAGGGACTCTCAGGCCAGACCAACGACATGCGAACCTTGTGTGAGCTGGCTGACCATGGCCACGACCCCTCACAGCTGGCAATTGACGTATTCTGCTTCCGCCTGGCGCGGTATATTGGAGCGATGACCGCGTCCCTGACAAAACTCGACGCTCTGGTCTTCACTGGCGGCATCGGTGAAAACAGTGCCCGCATTCGCCAGGACACAACCCGACATCTGCACCTGCTTGGGATTGAGCTGGATCCGGACCTCAACGAGCATCACGGCCGCTGGAGTGATGGCCGCATCAGTTCCCCGGACTCGCGTTATCCGGCGCTGGTCATTCCCACAAATGAAGAACTGGTGATTGCCCGAGAAGCCGCCCGCCTGGCCGCTGCCGACACCGAACACTCCGAAGAATGAAACCTGGAACAATCATGGCAAAAAGTCTTTTCATAGCCCCAACCTCTCTTGACTCCGGCCTGACATCCGTATGCCTTGGTCTTCTGCGTGCCCTGGAACGGGAAGGAGTGAGCGTCGGCTTTTACAAGCCATTCAGTCAGTCCGTACACAGAGGCGAAGCACTTCATAACGACGGCAAGGATTCTTCGGTGGCCTTTGTGCGTGCCCGCAGCCACCTGGAACCACCCGACCCGATTCCGTTGAAAAAAGCCCAGCAGCTGTTGAACCATGGCAAAGCCGACCTGCTGATGGAGAACGTGGTCGGTGAATACCAGAAAGTCGCCAATGAAGCGGATGTGGTCATCATTGAAGGATTGGTGCCGGACAGAACGGAAGCCTATATCGCGCGACTCAACGTGGAAGTCGCCCGCAATCTCGGTTCCGAGGTAATTCTGGTAAGTACTCCGAAGAGTTGCACTGCCAGCGAGCTTGATGACGAGCTGGATTTCTCCTCACGCCTGTTTGCCGCGCCGTCGGATCCGGACGTGATTGCGGTGATTCTCAACAAAGTAGGGGAACCGCAGAAATCTGGCATGGCACTGGACCATCCCCCGGCCAATGAAACCATCGAAACCGACTATCACGCCTCCTGCAAAGTGTTCGCCAACGGCCGCTTTCAGTTGCTGGCACAGATTCCCTGGCAACCCCAACTGCTGGCACCCCGGGTCTCTGATGTAGCGCGAGAGCTTGGTGTTCCGGTACTGCACGAAGGGCAAATGCACTCACGGCGGGTGCAGCGGGTATCAGTGTGCGCCAGATCCATCCGCAACATGACCGACACCCTCAAGCCAGGCACCCTGATGGTCACCCCTGGTGATCGCGAGGATATCGTAGTGGCCACGGCCGTTGCCGCTCTCAATGGTGTCCCGCTTGCCGGACTGATGCTGACAGGCGGCCTGATGCCGGACGAACGGGTTATAGAGTTGTGTCGACAGGCACTGGACACCGGCTTGCCAGTGCTGAGCTCGGAAACCAATACCTACGAGAGCGCCCACCTGTTGGCAAATCTGTCTTCAGCCATTCCCATTGACGACCCTGAGCGTATTGAAGAAGCCATGGAATCCGTGGCCCGGCGAATCAATACCCAGTGGCTGCAGGAGCATCTGAAAGTTCAGCGCCAACGTCGGCTCTCGCCTCCGGCATTCCGTTATCAGCTATCGGAAAGAGCCCGGGCTGCAGCCAAGCGGATCGTCTTGCCAGAAGGCAGTGAACCCAGAACCATTCAGGCAGCCATTATCTGCCATCAACGTAACCTGGCTCATTGCGCGCTGATCGGTGATCCACACGAGATTCGCTCAGTCGCCGCCTCCCAGGGCGTGGAACTGCCAAATGACCTGGAAATCATAGACCCGCAATCGGTGCGCGAGCGTTATGTGGCGCCCATGGTGGAGCTGAGGAAACACAAGGGCCTGACACCGGATATGGCCGAAGCCATGCTGGAGGATAACGTCGTTCTGGGTACCATGATGGTGGCCATGGACGAAGCCGACGGACTGGTCTCCGGCGCTATTCATACCACGGCCAACACCGTGCGCCCTGCCCTCCAGCTGATCAAGACCCATGACAACGCCAAGGTGGTGTCATCGGTATTCTTCATGTTGTTACCGCAACAGGTGCTGGTATATGGCGACTGCGCCATCAACCCAGACCCGAATGCCGAGGAACTGGCCGATATTGCCATACAGAGTGCCGAATCTGCTGAAGCCTTTGGTATTGAACCTGTGGTCGCGATGATCAGCTACAGTACCGGTGAGTCCGGCAGCGGTGAGGATGTCGACAAAGTTCGCGAAGCCACCCGCATTGCCCGGGAACGGCGCCCGGATCTGCTCATTGACGGACCGCTGCAATACGATGCTGCGGCGATTGAGAGCGTGGCAAAATCCAAAGCCCCGGGCAGCAAGGTGGCTGGCAAGGCTACCGTGTTTGTGTTCCCGGACCTGAACACGGGCAACACCACCTACAAGGCGGTGCAGCGCAGTGCCAATGTCGTCAGCGTGGGGCCCATGCTCCAGGGCTTGCGAAAACCGGTAAACGACCTGTCCCGCGGGGCCCTGGTGGAAGATATTGTCTTCACCATTGCCCTGACGGCCGTACAGGCAAAACAGGTCGCGGATGCAGGAGCCGCCTGATCAGGGCTCCTGGCAGGGGCTAGCCCCGGCAGATCAGCGTTTAACGCTTTTCTGCCGGGTCTTCTTGATCCGACGGCCTTTCTTCAGGTCGTTGTCTTTCTTGACCTTTTGCCGAGGCGTCAGACGGTCGACCTTGGTTGCGAAGGGGTTTTCTCCTGACTTGAATTCAAACCGTATCGGCGCGCCCACGACTTTCAGCACCTTTCTGAAGGTGTTTTCAAGGTAACGCTTGTAAGCACCGGGCAGTGAATCCACCTGATTACCATGCACCACCACAACCGGCGGATTGGAGCCGCCCTGGTGAGCGTATCGCAGCTTGATGCGGCGACCATGAACCATCGGCGGCTGGTGTTGAGCAACGGCATCCTGGAGGATTGCAGTCAACCGGTTGGTTGGCCACTTTGACATCGCGGATTCATAGCAGGCCTGGACCGACTCATACATGGTTCCCACGCCCGTGCCGTGCAGTGCCGAGATATAATACTTGTCCGCGTAATCCAGGAAATCCAGGCGCCTGGCCACCTGCTCTTTTACCCGGTCACGGTCTTCCGGATCCATGCCATCCCATTTGTTGATGGCGATCACCAGTGAGCGGCCCGCATCCAGTACAAACCCGATCAGGTGCAGATCCTGGTCTACCAGCCCCTCCCGGGCATCGATTACCAGAATCACGACATGGGCATCATCAATCGCCTGCAGTGTCTTGATAATGGAGAACTTCTCCACCGCCTCGCGAACATTTTTTCGGCGACGAACCCCGGCAGTGTCAATCAAGGTATACTCATGGCCCTGGCGCTCATAGGGAATGTAAACGCTGTCGCGAGTAGTACCCGGCATGTCGTACACCACCACCCGATCTTCACCGAGCATGCGGTTAACCAGGGTAGACTTGCCCACATTCGGCCGCCCCACCACACCAATCCGGATACCCGGGTAACGATCCGCCCGGTCCTGGTCTTCCGGATTTTCCGGTTCCGGCAGCAGCGCTTCCAGCAAAGACAGGATGCCGCGGTTATGGGCCGCCGCAATCAGAAACGTGGACTCGAACCCCAGACTGTAGAAGTCCGCTGCCGCCACGTCCGGATCCTGGCCATCGGTCTTGTTAACCACCAGATGAGCCTGTTTGCCCGATTTGCGCAGATAATCCGCGATCATTTCATCGCCGGCGGTCAGTCCTGCCCGACCGTCCACAAGAAACAGGACAATGTCTGCTTCTTCTACCGCCTGCATTGACTGGCGAGCCATTTCGGCGTCAATACCGGCTTCGTCACCGGTAAGACCGCCCGTATCGATAACGATGAACTTCTGGCCTTCGTAGTTGCCCTCACCGTATTTTCGGTCCCGGGTCAGCCCGGGGAAGTCCGCTACGAGAGCATCCCTGGAGCGGGTCATCTGGTTAAACAACGTTGACTTACCAACGTTGGGGCGGCCTACAAGGGCGATAACTGGGGTCATATTGATCTGCTATTCAAGAAACCAGAAACCCGGCACACAGGCTAAAGCCTGGGCCGGGCATAAACTTGTCGGGGCGTACTCAGTCGTCCTGTTCAATTCTCAGGAGGGCCATCTTTCCGCCATTTCCATAAACCAGCAGGTTACCATCTTCGATCACCTGAACTGGTACGCGGATACCGTCACTATCAAACTCACGCTGGCCCTGCAGACTGCCATCGGAGGTCGACAGCACGTGCAGGTAGCCTTCAAAGTCGCCTACCACGAGGTAATCACCGGAAACAGCCGGTCGGGTCAGTTGGCGCCAGGACAGGCTGTCCTGAACCCAAAGCTCTCGCCGGTCGCTGCCACGGAGCGCTACGATATCGCCATTGGCGGAGGACAGAAAGATATTGCCGTTACCAATCGCGGGCGAGTAGAAGCTTGATGCCCGACGGCTCCAGATTTCCTGCCCGGAACGAATATCCACCAGCGCCAGCTTACCCTGATAACCGACGACCATAATGGCCGAATCCAGAACCAGCGGCTGGCCGCCGATATCCACCAGGCGTTCCAGTTCGGTACGACCCTGGGGCTGACCGACCTCATACTGCCACACTGGCTGCCCGTCCGAGGCGGTGAGTGCAATGACACGACCGTTGGCAAACGAGGAGATCACAATGTCGCCGCCCACCAACGGTGCAGCTGCGGTTCGCACGGTCAGCACCGGTACTTGAGCCTCGTATTGCCAGCGGCGTTCTCCGGTCGCTGCGTCGTGGGCAATCACACGGCCATCGGTGGTTTGTACCACCACGAGGTTACCGTTGGATTGAGGCGCAGCCAGAACCTCGGTGGGCAGGGGTACCCGCCAGGTCTCGGCACCGTCTTCCGAGGACACGGCCACCAGTTCCGCATCCCGGGTGACCATGTAAAGATGCCGGGCATCAGCGCCCGGTCCGGCGAAAAACTGTTCATCGTAGTCTTTCTGCCAGATAACCTCACCATCCGCCGGCCTGACTGTCGCAACAATCCCGTCAGCGGAAGCGGCGTAAATCACGTCGCCGGCGTAAAGAGGCGCGATCTGAAGCAGCTGATCGTCATGACCATCGCCAACAGACATGCTCCATACCGTATCCAGTTCAACGGTTTCGCTGATTTCAGGCACCGGAGCAGGTTGCTCAAAAGTGTCTGTACTACTGCACCCGGAGATTCCGACCAATAGACCACAAAAAACGGAGCCAACCCCGACCTTGAGCGCGCGCCCAACGAACATCAAGCGTCCTCCCCGACACCGAGGTCTGACAGCTTCAGTTCAAGAACACCGCTACGACCCTGCTGGCTCTGCTCACGTGCCGCCAGGTACGCCTCACGCGCACCTTCCCGGTCGCCCTTGGCCAACAGAACATCGCCTCTCAGCTCGGAGAAGATGGCCGCAAAGGCATCGGCGTCTACTGCATTGTCCAGAGTGGCAAGCGCGGCATCGTGTTCGCCAGCGGCAAACTGGGCTCGGGCAAGACGGTTACGAATCACCAGCTCCAGAGCCGGATGACCCGCTGATTTCTCCAGCGCCCAGTTCAGTGATTCAACAGCGGCCGCGGGATCCTCACCTTCAACCATCTGCTGCCGTGCCAGAACCAGATTGCCGTAGATGGCATAGGCGCTGTCGCCGTGTTCGTCTCGCAGTGTCTCCGCCACAAAACCCACAGTGTCGGCCGACTCATCATCTGCAGAGGAGAACGCGTTCAGCAGGTTGGCAAACTGATTAGCGGCTTCGGCGCGTTGTTGCGCCTGATGGTTCTGCCAGGCCTGCCATCCAAAGACGATGGCCAGAGCCGCACCAATACCGATGAGCAGCGAGCTTCCGTTATTTTTCCACCAGTCCTTGATTGCCTGGACCTGTTCTTCTTCGGTGCGCAACTCCGCCATGAAAACTCCTGTTATTCGTTAAAACTGCCTGTTTATATAGACTCTGCTTACAACAAACCGGCAAGCACAGCTGCCAGGTCTGCCTGAGCGATTTCCTGCTGGGGCTGATCGTCACGTAACGGCTTGAGCCCCGCCGTTGCCTGAGCGACTTCGTTTTCACCCAGAATCACCGCAAAGCGTGCGCCACTGCGGTCTGCCTTTTTCATCTGACTCTTGAAGCTGCCGCCACCGCAGTGCGAGACAACAATCCGGCCCGGCAATTCATTTCGTAGCGTTTCTGCCAACGCCATCGCCGGGCCTACCGCCTGGTCGCCCATGGCTGTAACGTAAACGTCGGCTTGATTGTTCACATGTTCGGGGACCAGTTCCAGGGTTTCCAGTAGCAGAATCAGTCGCTCCAGCCCCATGGCGAAGCCCACCGCTACGGTGGGTTTGCCTCCAAGTTGCTCCACCAGACCATCGTAACGGCCACCGGCACAGATCGTGCCCTGGGCACCCAGGCTGTCGGTAATCCACTCGAACACGGTTTTGCCGTAATAGTCCAGTCCCCGTACCAGGGCCGGGTTTACCGTGTAGGCAACGCCCGCCGCATCCAGCATCGCTTTCAGTTGTTCAAAATGCTGGCGCGATTCATCATCCAGATAGTCGTCCAGGCTCGGTGCGCCCTGCAAAATCTCCCGCGTGGCCGGATCCTTGCTGTCCAGTATTCGCAAAGGATTCGTGGTTAACCGGCGTTTGCTGTCATCGTCAAGCTTATCCTGATATTGCTCCAGATAGGCAACCAGGGCCTGACGGTAGACTTTCCGGGAGTCGCTGGTACCGATGGAATTGATCTCGAGTCTGGCATGGTCGGACAACCCCAGGGCGCTCCACAGGCGCGCCGTCAGGATCAACAGCTCGGCATCAATGTCAGGGCCGGCCATACCGAAGCATTCCACACCAATCTGATGAAACTGGCGGTAACGGCCTTTCTGTGGCCGCTCATGCCGGAACATCGGACCGGTGTACCAAAGCCGCCGGGTCTGATTAAAGAGCAGCCCATGCTCTTCCGCTGCACGCACGCACCCGGCCGTACCTTCGGGCCGCAGAGTAAGGCTATCGCCGTTGCGGTCTTCAAAGGTATACATCTCTTTTTCGACGATGTCAGTGACTTCACCGATCGATCGTTTGAACAACTCGGTATGTTCGACCACTGGCATACGGATTTCCTGATAGCCGTACTGCCCGAGAACCCGTCGAACGGTGGACTCAACGTACTGCCAGACCGGTGTCTGGTCCGGGAGAATATCGTTCATCCCCCGGATTGCCTGAATCTTTGCCAAAATAATATCCTGATAGTTTTCTGAAATCGGTTCTGATCAGTCTGAGGACTTGGCGATGACTGCGCTGTCCTGGTCCTCGCGCCGTGACACTTCCTCGCGAATCAGGCGTTCAAGGTCGTCCACCAGCGTTGCGTTGTCCAGCTTCTGGTTTGGCTTTCCGGCCATATAAAACAGGTTTTTCGGTGTGCCACCGGTCAGACCGATATCCGCTACCTTTGCCTCACCGGGACCATTAACAATACAGCCAATAATGGCCACATCCATAGAGGTGTTCACATCCTCAAGCCGGGCTTCCAGATCATTCATGGTCTGGATAACATCAAAGTTCTGACGGGAACAGCTTGGGCAGGCTATAAAGTTAATGCCGCGGCTGCGTAACCGAAGACTTTTGAGAATGTCGAAGCCGACTTTGATTTCCTGAACCGGATCGGCGGCAAGGGAAACCCGAATGGTGTCCCCAATGCCATCCATCAACAGCATGCCCAGGCCAATGGAGGACTTGACCGTGCCGGAACGGAATCCACCGGCCTCAGTGATACCAAGGTGCAGCGGTTGCTCAATCTGGGAGGCGATAAGGCGGTAGGCCGCGACGGTCATGAACACTTCCGACGCTTTCAGGCTGACCTTGAAGTCCTGAAAATCGTGTTTGTCCAGGATGTCGATATGACGCATGGCCGACTCTACCAGCGCTTCCGGCGTGGGCTCGCCGTATTTGCGTTGAAGCGCTTTTTCCAGTGAACCCGCGTTTACGCCGATCCTGATCGGAATGTTGCGGTCCCGGGCAGCACTGATTACCGCACTGACCCGATCGTCCCGGCCAATGTTACCGGGATTGATGCGCAGGCAGTCCACACCAAGCTCTGCAACTCGGAGCGCTATCTTGTAGTCAAAATGGATATCGGCCACCAACGGTAACGAGACCTGCTGGCGAATCTTGCCAAAGGCCTCAGCCGCCTCCATGGACGGAACCGACACCCGTACGATATCAGCTCCGGCCTCCTGGATAGCCTTGATCTGTGTGACTGTTGCGTCTACATCGCAGGTATTGGTATTGGTCATGCTCTGCACCGCAATGGGCGCATCGCCGCCAACGGGAACATTACCTACCATGATCTGACGGGATTTACGTCTTTTGATCGGAGACTCTTGTTTCATGGGATTCAACCAGAAATCTTTGGGAAGAAAATTCTGCTCAGGGCTCGAGCGTAAACTCTGACCGATTGTTTACGACGCGAAAATTACCAAGATCCATCGGTTCGCCCTGGAATTCCAGGGACTCCACCGCGCTCATGGCGCCCACCACAACTCTGAGCGGTGGCTGTCCGCTCACGTCCAGGGCATCGCCCTCTCGGCGTAACGCACTGGCCAGTCGATTGCCCGCACCATCTGTGACCTGAATCCAGCAGTCGTCACTGAACGTCATGGCCAACCTCACGGTTTCAACCGGGGCCTCCATCACTTCAGACTCAGTCAGAGCGGGATCCGGGGATTGCGCAACAACAGGCGGCTGTTCCACCGAAGGCTGCTCTGACAGCAACTCTTCCTGGCCGAGGCTTCCACTCTCGGTCGGTTCGCTCAGAGCTTCAGTATCCGTCACAGCGCCATTCTCTGTTTCAACGTTTCCGACTGAACTGGTGCCTGAATCCATCTGTTCCGGTTCGGCCGGCTGTTCAGCCTCTTCGATAACGGAGGGCGCATCTTCCGGTTCAGGACTGGCATCGCTAACGGCCTCGCCACTCTGTGCTTCCAGAGACTCCGAGATACCGTCGGCATTACTTTGAACCGGCTCCGACATCGGTTTTACGAGATAGCTATACGCCAGAAAGCCAACTACCCCGAGGAATGCCAGCAACACAACCAGTTTGGCAATCTGCCGCTTGCGTTTTTTCTTGCGCTCGATATCAACCAGAGGATTGGACTGGTGTTCCTGCTCCCGCTGCTGACGCAGGGGCTCAAGTTCCGAGTCGAGCGCTGCAATCAGGGCGTCTGCATTCAGTTGCACCTGGCGGGCATAAGTTCGAACATACCCTTTGAGAAACAACTCGGTATCAACCTTGCTGTAATCACCTTCCTCGATGGACTGGATTACCGAAGGGCGCAGGTGTTGCTGATCTGCAATGTCTGAAACGCTGAGCCCGAGCTTTTCCCGGGCGCGCCTTAGCTGCTGGCCAACCGAGGCCTCGGAAGCTGACTGTGACTGCTCCTCACCGGTCATTGGCAATCAGTACCTTATATTGTTGATATTCGACAGATTCCGGATACTCGTTTCTGAGCAATAGTGCCAGGCTGGCTTCCTGATCCCTGTCCTGGAAATGCCGGGCAATCCGGATACCGGTATACAGACTCTCCGGTGAATGCGTCAACCGGGTGTTGCGCTGTATCATGGTCTGAAGACGGCTGTAGTATCGAGAGGCCTGAGAAAAGTCACCCTGCTCAACCAGCACCCGAGAGAGGGACAACAGGGTGCGGGCCTCGCCCCGCGTGAGCTCCACAGCACGCCGATAGGCGGCTTCGGCCGATTCCAGCGAACCAAGCCGTTCTTCTGTCAGCCCGAGGTTATAAAAAACGGCTCCCCGGTCTTTATACTCCGTATCACGCGAGGCAGTCCGGAACTGGTCCCGGGCCTCCTCAAACCGTTTGAGGCTATACAGGAAAGCACCGTAATACACTCTTCCGCGGGTATAGTCTCCATCCGAGGCTATGGCATCCCGGAAACTTTTTTCCGCCAGATTTTCCTCACCCTCGGCGCTCAACACCAGGCCCCGGGCAGCAAGTGCCGGTGCGCTTCGGCTGTCGATTTCTAACGCCCGCTCCAGGTGGTCACGGGCACGATCCAGATTCCCCTGACCAATGTAGGCAGTCGCCAGTTGAACATAATTGTTGAGGGCTTTCTGTCGGTCGGCTTCACGGCTGAACCGGCTATCGGTGGTGGTGACACAGCCCGATAACATGACCCCGATAACCAGAACCACAGCGGAAACGAGTTTCACGGTAACGTCCTTTGCCATCAACAAACACCTTCTCCTGTTGTCTCACCCGACGGTTATCAGGGGTTGACCTGTTGTACTGCGATATAACGCTGGCTTCTGCGCGTCCGGTCTTCGACCCGCCCTACCAACTGACCGCATGCGGCATCGATATCGTCTCCGCGGGTGGTGCGGATCGTCGTGACATAACCGGCCTCGTTGAGCACGGTCTGGAACCTCCGGGTTGCGTTCATGCTTGGCCGGCGGAAATCACTTTCCGGAAACGGATTGAACGGAATCAGGTTGATCTTGCAGGGCAACCCTTTTAACAACACCACCAGCTCCCGGGCGTGTTCCGGTTGATCATTCACTCCTTCAATCACCGTGTACTCAATCGTGGCTTTGCGCTTGTCCGGCAGTCGTGAAAGGTAGCGCCGGGTCGCGGCCAACAGTTCCGCAATCGGGTATTTCTTGTTCAGGGGAACCAACTGGTTTCTCAATTCATCATTAGGTGCATGGAGTGAGATGGCCAGTGAAACATCGGTAACTTCGCCGAGACGATCCAGTGCGGGCACCACTCCGGATGTACTGAGCGTTACCCGACGCTTTGAGATGCCGTAAGCGAGATCTTCCATCATGAGATTCATGGCATCGACCACGTTCTCAAAATTAAGCAGGGGCTCGCCCATCCCCATCATCACCACGTTGGTGATAGGTCGGTCATTGGGATCGAACGGCATGAACGCCCGTCGTGCAACCCATACCTGACCAATGATCTCGGCGGCCGTCAGATTACGGTTAAAACCACGCTTGCCAGTAGAGCAGAAGGTACAGTCGAGGCTGCAACCGATTTGCGACGACACGCACAGAGTTCCACGCTCGCCATCCGGAATCAGGACGGTTTCAACGCTGTTGCCGTTATCCATGCGCATGACCCATTTCCGGGTACCGTCTTTTGATGTCTCATCATAGACGACCTCGGGGCCACGAATCTCGGCAACTTCCTTGAGCTGTTCGCGCAGCGACTTGCTCATATTGGTCATTTGATCGAAGTCATCAACACCGCGCTGATGCATCCACTGGAGAACCTGCTGGGCACGGAAACGCTTTTCCCCCAGGGTTTCAAAAAACGCCTCCAGTTTTGCCTTGGGCATTCCCAGAAGATTGACTTTTTCGGCGGCGCCCGTCATCACATAACCTCGATCAGATAACCAATTCAGGGGCACCCTGCCGGGCACCCCTGAAACAACAACCTCAGCCGCGCGGGCAGATTTCGTTGTCGTTGAAGAAATAAGCCACTTCACGCTCAGCGGAGGCAGCAGAGTCAGAACCATGGACAGCGTTGGCGTCGATGGAGGAAGCAAAATCCGCACGAATGGTGCCAGCTTCCGCTTCTTTAGGGTTGGTAGCACCCATCAGCTCACGATTCTTCAGGATAGCACCCTCGCCTTCCAGCACCTGAACCACAACCGGGCCAGAGGTCATGAATGCAACCAGATCATTAAAGAACGGGCGCTCTTTGTGCTCGGCGTAAAAGCCCTCAGCCTGCTCCTGAGTAAGGTGCATCATCTTGGCAGCAACGATTTTCAGGTCCGCCTTCTCGAAACGGCTGTAGATTTCGCCGATCACGTTCTTGGCGACTGCGTCGGGCTTGATAATGGAGAGCGTGCGCTCGTTTGCCATGGTATTTCTCCAGTTAGTTCAGGGTTGAAAATTCAGAGGTGGGATTATACGCAGTCAGGGTGCAACTGCCTACCGCACCGAGCGAAGTCGCTCCACAACTTCAATAATCTGGGAACAGGCAAATGCAACCTCCTCTTCGGTGGTGAACCTGCCAAAGGAAAACCTGAGCGCCCGGTGAGCCAGCTCATCGCTGACGCCTATTCCTCGCAATACATAAGAAGGCTCGACCGTTGCTGAAGCGCAGGCGGAGCCCGAGGACACCGCAAGGTTGCGAAGGCCGAGCATCAACGACTCGGCTTCAACACCCTCAAACGACAGATTGACAATACCCGGCACACGATGTTCCCGACTGCCATTAAAGTGAACTCCGTCAAGCCCCTCAAGCCCGTCCAGGAACGCCGCGCGCATCTGTTCCAGTTTACTTATTTCGGCATCAAGCCCGGTACGTGCCAGCTCGAAGGCCCGCCCCATGCCCACGATCTGATGCGTCGCCAGTGTGCCCGATCGCATGCCGCGCTCATGTCCACCGCCATGCATCTGTGCTGCAATGCGAACCTCCGGCGCTCGCCGGACATACAGCGCCCCTACGCCTTTCGGGCCATAAACCTTGTGAGCCGAAAGAGAGAGCAAATCCACCTCAAGATCCGCAACATCCACTGGCAGCTTGCCGGCGGCCTGGGCGGCATCAACATGAAACAGCACGCCACGTTTTCTCAAGCACTTGCCGATTGCACGGATGTCGGTCAGCGAACCAAGCTCATTGTTGACCATCATCAGGCTGACCAGGGCGGTGTTATCCCGAAGCGCGGATTCGACGGCCTCAACGGAGGCCCTGCCATCGACTTCCGGCTCCAGCCAGGTAACCTCAATGCCCTGCTGCTCCAGCCACTTGCAGGTATCAATGACAGCCTTGTGCTCAATGCGGGATGTCACGATATGGGGATTATCGCGTAGCTCCGCCACACCCTTGATGGCAAGATTGTCAGATTCCGTGGCTCCGGAAGTCCAGACAATCTCCCGGGGGTCTGCGTGGATCAGATCCGCCACCTGTCGACGAGCATTTTCAACGGCGGCTTCGGCCTGCCAGCCATAACCATGAGAACGGGAAGCCGGATTGCCAAACACCCCATCCAGGGTCAGGTACTTCATCATGTCTTCAGCAACGGCGGGATCAACGGGCGTCGTCGCCGCATAGTCCAGATAGACGGGCTTTTTCATAGGCAAAAGAGGTCGGGTTATCAGGCCGTGGCCTGGTCAGTCAGTCTTTGGGTATTGATAGCGTCGGCACTTTCATCAGACTGCTTGCGGTTCTGACGATCAGCCACTTGCCGGATTTCGTGTTTGCGCATCAGATCCCCGAGACTGATTTCACTCAGGAATTGATGAATCTGGTCACTGAGATCAGACCAGAGATGGTGGGTAAGGCATTTCTCGCCGTTCTGGCAGTCACCTTTGTTACCGCAACGCGTAGTATCAAGGGACTCACTCACAGCGTCGACCACTTCGGCCACGAAAACCTCATCTGCGGAGCGGCTCAGGCGATAACCGCCACCGGGGCCACGCACACTTACCACCAATTTCTGCCTGCGCAGTCGAGAGAACAGCTGCTCCAGGTAAGAAAGGGAAATTTCCTGTCGGGCTGAAATATCCGCCAGACTCACCGGCCCCTGCCCTGCATGCAGCGCAAGATCCAGCATTGCCGTAACGGCATAGCGGCCTTTCGTGGTCAGTTTCATAACCTCAGCCCCAATGATGGGATTGAATCTCGATTCACTGGAGCGAGTATGAATTGACCAACTAAAACAGTCAAGTATTCAGCCACGCTCCCGCTCATCAGACTCATCGCGAACGCAGTCGAAATCCTCATCATGCAAGGGAGGCAGCTCGCCATTCTGATACTCGGCGTTCACCTTGCGAAGCGCCTTGCACATATTCTCAATCCGATCATCCACCGCATGCATGTGGTCCAGCAATGCCCTGACCGATCTAGCGACCGGGTCCGGCATTTCCTCGGTTACGCCGTAGGCGTCGAAGCCCATACGCTCCTCCATCTCCTTGCGGCGCACGTCGTCTTCACCTTTGCGTTTGACGATGACCCTGCCCGGTATGCCTACCACGGTTGCCCCAGGCGGAACCGCCTTGGTCACCACAGAGTTGGAGCCGATCTTCGCACCCTCACCCACCTCAAATGGCCCGAGAATCTTTGCGCCGGCACCCACTACCACACCATTACCGATCGTTGGATGCCGCTTGCCCTTGTTCCAGCTGGTGCCGCCAAGCGTCACACCCTGGTATAGCGTGACATCGTCTCCAATCACCGTGGTTTCACCAATCACCACACCCATGCCATGATCAATAAAGAAGCGGCGACCAATGGTTGCGCCAGGATGAATCTCGATACCGGTAAACCATCTCGCCAGCGTAGAAATCGTCCGCGCAAGCCACTTCAGCCCCATGCTCCACAGCCAGTGGGAGAAGCGATGAAACAACAGCGCGTGCAATCCCGGGTAGTTGGTCAACACCTCAAAGGTGTTCCTCGCCGCCGGATCCCGGTGAAATACGCTTTTTACATCTTCCCGTAAACGCTCAAACATGACGTTATTCCTGCCCCTCATCCACGGCACCAGCCGCTGTCGTGTTCCTGCCCAACCCTTCGCGGGCACCGGTGGCCTTCTGAACCGATGTCAAAATACCCCGGAGAATATTGATTTCCATCTGGTCCAGCTTTGCCCGCTGAAACAACCGGCGCAACCGTGTCATCAACTGCCTGGGATTCTCCCGGCGATGAAAAGCCACATCCTGCAATACCTGCTCGAGATGACCGAAAAATCCTTCAACATCATTCACCGTTGCGGGCGGCACATCCCATCCGCGGTCCCCGGGTTCGACCATGGACTCAAGGTAGGGACTGCTTTCCACCTCTTCAAGCCCACGAAGATAATGCATCCGCAACTCATAACAAACCACCTGCACCGCCATTGCCAGATTCAGTGAGCTGTAGTCCGGGTTCGAGGGGATATGGATGTGATAATGGCAGCGCTGAAGCTCTTCATTGGACAACCCATTGCTCTCACGCCCAAACACCAGGGCGACAGGACCACGAGCACTGTTTTCCGCCGCGGTGACGGCAGCCTGGGGCGGGGAAATAACGGGCCAGGGAACCTTCCGCCCGCGTGCGCTGGTACCCATCACCAGGACACAGTCTGACAACGCCTCGTCAAGACTGGAAACCACCTGAGCCCGATCCAGCACATCCGACGCCGATGAAGCCCGGGCATAAGAGGCTTCATCCGGAAACGACTTTGGGTTAACCAGCCAGAGATTTCCAAGCCCCATGTTTTTCATGGCGCGGGCGACGGCGCCAATATTGCCCGAGTGGGTAGTTTCCACCAGGACGATGCGAACCTGATCATGGTAGGTATCAGTGCTTTCCACCGGCAGCGAGGGCTTGTTCATGGTCATCGGGCCTGTTACTTCAAGAAAAGTGATAAAAGAGCGGCATGATACCAGAATTACCGGCCAACCCGCTCTCCGGAAATGCCGCAACCCCGTGGTATCCGTGCTTTTGCTAAGCCAAAAAACGTACAAGGCGGGGCAGTTTTTGCTATCATGGCCGGCCTTCACACACCCGGATAATGAACACTCAGATGCAACCAGCAATTAAAATGGCCCTGCGCGTTGCCCGCCAGGGATCTGACTACCTGAAAGCCCATTTCGAGCGCCAGGAGCCTAACGGTAAGGATGAGTCCGAACGCCACCGGCAACTGGAGCGAGTGGAGCAGTCCATTTACGACAACTTCACCGAACAACTGGAAAAGGCCTACAAGGATCATGTGATCGCGCCTCTGGGCGAGTCCGACGCCGGCAACCACGAAAAAAGCTGGCACATATTCCCGGTTCTCGGCCGCGACAATTTTGTGCGAGGCATTCCCGAATTTGTTCTTGCCCTGGCCCAGAAAAAGAACAATCGCACCGAAAACCTGCTGCTGGTTAACCCGATTACCGGCGAAGAGTACTCCGCCAGCCGAGGCCACGGCGCTGTCCTGAACAGCCGCCGCGTGCGCACATCCGAAGTAAAAGTGCCCGCCAAGGCAGCACTGGCCACCAACCTCCTCGACCAGGCCCGCCAGGGCGATGACCCGATGATCTGGGGCGAGATGGCAGCCGGCCTGGCTCGCGACACCGCCATGTTCCGCACCTCGGGCTGCGTCACACTGGATATCGCGCGAGTGTCTGCTGGCCTGCTGGATGCGGCCGTGATCTTCCGACCACAGGCAGCAGATTTTGATCTGGGCGTAACACTGGCCATGGAGTCTGGCGCCCTGACCGGCGACTTCTCCGGCAACCCCGCGGTTGGAGCCGCCAGACAACTGGTCGTCGCCAATCCAAAGCTGTTCCGGGAACTGCTCAAAACGCTGCACCCCTTCCGGGGTCGACTGCCGCGTTAAGAAAAGCCGAACCGCAAAAAAACCGCCACTCCTCACGGATGGCGGTTTTTTTGTGGCCTGGAAAAGACCCGGAGCTTACATCCGGTTCAACCACTCCGGCGGCTGCTCCTCTTCTTCCTCACCGGTACCCTCTTTCGCGGGAACCATCAGATCTTCGCGGGTCACGCCCATCACCATCAACATATTCGCGGACACGTAGATGGACGAATAGGTACCGACAACAACACCGATAATCAGGGCAAGCGCAAAGTTATTGATCGCTTCGCCACCCAGGAAATACAGCGCCAGCAATACAACCAGCGTGGTACCAGAAGTATTAATGGTTCGGGTAATGGTCTCGTGGATCGACTGGTTGATAATGTCCCAGGCCTCACCTACGCGCATTTTCCGGAAGTTCTCCCGAATCCGGTCAGCAACAACGATGGTATCGTTCAGGGAATACCCGATAACCGCCAGCAACGCCGCCAGCACCGTCAGGTCGAAGGTCCACTGAAACAGCGCGAACACCCCCAGAACAATGATGACGTCGTGCGCCAGAGGAATCACCGAGGCGATACCAAACTTGAACTGGAAGCGCATACCCACATAGATCAGTACCACCGCGAGGGCGATCAGCAGCCCCAGTCCACTGTCTTCTTTGAGCTCTTCGCCCACCTGAGAACCGACAAATTCAGAGCTGACCAACTCAAGGTCAGCTCCGTCCGCCGCCAGCACGCCGGCCACTTCCAGCGCCAGTTCGTCATTCCCGGCCTCTGCCATCCGGATCAGTACCGTGGTATCGGCTCCGAAATTCTGAACCGCAAACTGCTCGTACCCCGCCTCGGTAAGGGTGTTTCTGATTCCGTCCAGGCTAGGAGCTTCAGCGTATTCGAGCTCCACCGAGGTTCCCCCGGTAAAGTCCATACCCAGATTCAGGCCACGCACCCCCAACAGCGCAATGGAGGCCACCACCAAAACAATAGAAAGTACGGAAGCTATCTTCCGCAAGCCCATGAAATCAAACGGCTGCTTTTCCATATCAGGCATTTTCAAGCTTCCCCCCGATGGACAATTTCTCGACCCTGCGACCGCCATAAACCAGATTCACTATGCCGCGGCTCACCATCAGGCCCGAGAACATGGAAGTGAGAATACCGATACACAGGGTAACTGCGAAGCCCTTCACCGGTCCGGAGCCCATGGCAAACAGAATGACGGCAACCAGAAGGGTTGTGATATTGGCATCGAAAATCGACACAAAGGCGCGACCATAACCGGCATTAATGGCGCTTTGTGGCGGCACCCCCGCCTTCAGCTCTTCCTTGATACGTTCAAAGATCAGAACGTTCGCATCAACGGCCATACCCACCGTAAGAACGATACCCGCGATACCCGGCAACGTCAGCGTGGCAGATAGGATTGACATGCATGCAACCAGCAACATCAGGTTAAGCGTCAGCGCAACATTGGCCACCAATCCGAAGCCGCGGTAGAACACCAGCATGTAAAGCAACACCAGCCCGAAGCCGAGCATCACCGACATCATCCCGGCATCGATATTCTTCTGCCCCAGGCTTGGCCCGATGGTGCGCTCCTGCACAAAGTACATGGGCGCAGCCAGAGCACCGGCCCTCAGCAGCAGTGCGAGCTCAGCCGCTTCGGGGATGGAATCCAGACCAGTAATCCGGAAACTGCTCCCCAGCGCTGACTGCACTGTCGCCAGGCTGATAATGCCTTTTTCCACGACCCGGTTTTCAGTTTCAACGATTTCTCCGTTAACTTCCCGGGTCTCGGTTTCGGTGCGGTATTCAATGAACAACACTGCCATACGGCGGCCGATGCTATTGCGTGTCGCCCGATTCATCAGGTCACCACCAACGGAGTCCATGGTGATATTGACCTGCGGCTGGCCATTCTCATCGAACGCCTGCTGGGCATTGGCAACGTTGTTACCAGTGGCAATCACATCCCGCTCAAGACGAGCGGTACGCTGTGGATTATCCCGGAAAGGAAACTGTTCGGTCTCGGCGGAAGGCGCATCCTGCCGAGCTTCCATCCGGAATTCCAGGTTAGCCGTCGCGCCAAGTACACGCTTGGCCTGAGCGGTATCCTGCACACCTGGCAGTTCTACAATAATGCGGTCTGCCCCCTGACGCTGAACCAGCGGCTCGGCCACGCCCAGTTCATTCACCCGGTTGCGGATGGTGGTCAGGTTCTGTTCAAGAGCGTATTCCTGGATGTTCCGAACTTCCGCTTCGGACAACGTCAGCGTCAGCAGAAACTCTTCACCTTCTGTTGTCTCATCCAACAGGAATTCGTTGTACTGATCGCGAACCAGCTCAAACGCCTCGCTACGTGCAGCTTCGTCACGGAAGCTCAGTACAATACGGGCCTGATCCTCAATGTCGCCACCGCGGTAGCGGATGCGCTCTTCCCTCAGCTCTCGCTTGATCTGACCAGACAACGCTTCCAGACGCTGATTCAAAGCCGTTTCCATATCCACCTCCAACAGGAAGTGAACACCACCACGTAAATCCAGCCCCAGTTTCATTGGGCCTGCTCCAAGGCTACGCAGCCAGCCTGGCGTTGACGGCGCCATATTCAGGGCCACCAGGTATTCGTTGCCAAGAGCCGCCTGAACAGCGGGGCGTGCCCGCAGCTGGTCATCGGAGCTGGTGAGGCGGATCAGCGCGTCACGCTCTTCCAACAGGCTTGATTTTACTTCGATACCTTCCTGCTCAAGCTTGGCAAGGGCGCGATCAAGCACTCGCTGCTCAACTTCAGTGCTGCCACGGGCGCCGGTGATCTGGATAGCGTAATCGTCAGGGAAAAAGTTCGGTAAGGCGTAGATAAAACCAATCACCAGTGCAAACACGATGACCAGGTTTTTCCAGAGAGGATACTTGTTCAGCATGAGAATCCTTCGAGCCGGCAGACGTGCCGGTCTTGGTGTTTCAGCCAGTCAGAAAATGAACAGGCGCATCTTGGATGCGCCTGGAAACCAGCTCAGATGTCCTTGAGAGTGCCTTTCGGCAGAGCCGCAGCAACGGCAACTTTCTGAACCTTCATTTCAACGTTATCTGCAACTTCCAGAACAATGAAGTCGTCGGTTACTTTGGTAATCTTGCCAGCGACGCCACCAGAGGTAACCACTTCATCACCCTTGTTAAGGCCGGACATCAGCGCCTTGTGCTCTTTTGCACGCTTGGACTGCGGACGCCAGATCAGGAAATAGAAAATCAGGATGAAGCCGGCGAAGAAGATGATCTGACCCATAACGCTCATTCCCTGGGCACCCGCTTCCTGAGCCGAGGCCAGAGCAGGCATCAGAGACAGCAGGCCAGCGATGAGCAATTTGACTGATTTCATTCAGGTTCTCCGTTTATTGACAGATTTAAAGCAAAATTTGTTCAGGAATCGCCCAGAGGCGGAACGGTTTCGCCCCGTAAGGCATAGAATTCGCTTACAAAGTCCGACAATGTACCTGCTTCAATGGCCCCACGCAATCCACTCATCAGGTTCTGATAGAACCTCAGGTTATGAATGGTATTGAGCTGCGAACCGAGCATTTCTCCGCACTTATCAAGATGATGCAGGTAGCTCTTGGAAAAATGCTTACAGGTATAGCAGTCACAACGCTCGTCCAGCGGTCCGGTGTCGTGACGGTTTTTGGCATTGCGGATTTTGACAATACCGGTGGAGGTAAACAGATAGCCATTGCGTGCATTACGGGTTGGCATCACACAGTCGAACATATCGACACCGCGGCGCACCGCCTCAACGATATCCTCAGGGCGACCAACGCCCATCAGGTAGCGTGGCTTGTCTTCCGGCATCTTTGGCGGCAGATGATCCAGGATCCGGATCATGTCTTCTTTCGGCTCGCCCACCGACAGGCCGCCAATGGCATAGCCATCGAAACCAATCTTTTCCAGGCCCTCCAGGGACTGATCCCGGAGCGACTCATACATGCCGCCCTGCACGATGCCAAACAGCGCCGCCGGATTGCCCTCATGGGCCCTCTTACTGCGCTCGGCCCAGCGCAGCGAGAGCTCCATGGACTCTTTCGCCTGCTTTTCCGTTGCCGGGTACGGCGTGCATTCGTCGAAAATCATCACGATGTCAGAGCCCAGATCACGCTGAACCTGAATCGCGATTTCCGGTGACAGCTCGACTTTGGAGCCATCAACCGGAGACCGGAAAGTCACACCCTGCTCGGTAATCTTGCGCATCTCGCCCAGGCTGAAAACCTGGAAACCGCCGGAATCCGTCAGAATTGGCCCCTGCCACTGGGTGAAGTCGTGCAGATCGCCGTGGGCTTTCACCACCTCTGTGCCGGGGCGCAACATCAGGTGAAATGTATTGCCCAGAATAATATGTGCACCGATTTCCTCGATGTCCCGGGGCAGCATTCCCTTAACAGTGCCATAGGTGCCAACCGGCATGAATGCCGGAGTCTCCACCACACCTCGGGGAAAGGTCAGTCGGCCACGACGGGCCTTGCCATCTTCTCCGAGTTTCTCGAAGGACATAAAACAGGATTCACTCACTGTGATTCTCCACGGGATTCGGTTTGATGTGGCTCGGCGGAATCCGTTCCCAGCATCATGCCCCGGCTGGGCTCCTGCGCGGTAAGAAACATGGCGTCGCCGTAGCTGAAAAACCGGTACTTTTGCTCCACCGCCTCGCGATAGGCTGACATGATGTTGTTATAGCCTGCAAACGCGCTGACCAGCATGATCAGTGTGGACTCCGGCAAATGGAAATTAGTGATCATGGCGTCCACGGTCTGGAAACGGTAGCCAGGGTAGATGAATATATCCGTGTCGCCCCGGAACTCCTGCAAACGCCCTGCCCGGCTGGCCGACTCCAGGGAGCGGACGGAAGTGGTACCCACGGCAACGACCCGGCCACCCCGAGCGCGGGCTTCATTAACGGCCTTTACCGTCTCTTCCGGCACATGGGCGATTTCACTGTGCATGACATGATCTTCGATCTTGTCGACCCGTACCGGCTGAAAGGTGCCAGCGCCAACATGCAACGTAACGTATGCAAACTCAATGCCCTTCGCTTTCAGGGCAGAAAGCACGACATCATCAAAATGTAGCCCGGCAGTGGGTGCGGCCACGGCGCCCGCCTCCTTGGCATATACGGTCTGATAGCGCTCACGATCCGACTGCTCATCTTCCCGCTCCATATAAGGCGGCAAAGGCATGTGACCGATACGCTCCAGCACATCCAGAAACGCCTCATCGCCTTCATAGACGAAATGAAAGAGCGCATCTTTCCGCGCCAGCATTCGCAGTGCGGCTCCATCTTCCAGCAATAGTCGCTGGCCTTCCTTGGGAGATTTGGAAGAACGGGTATGGGCGAGCAATTCCTTTTCACCCAGTAAACGCTCAACCAGTATTTCCACTTTGCCACCGGTTTCCTTCTGGCCAAACAGTCGGGCCGGAATAACACGGGTATTGTTGAATACCAGTAGGTCCCCGGGCTGGAGCAGGTCCGGAAGGTCAGTAAACTTCAGATGAGTGGTCTGGCCGGAAAGGCCGTCAAGACTGAGCAGGCGTGAGGCACTGCGTTCTTTAAGCGGATAACGGGCGATAAGCTCGTCCGGCAGATCAAAATGAAAATCGGAGACGTTCATGGGCCGGGCTATTCACGATGCCGCAGGTTGCGGCCTATAAGTGGTAGCGGCGGGCGGACTCGAACCGCCACGGGTTTTACCCCAACGGATTTTGAATCCGTCGTGTCTACCAATTTCACCACGCCGCCATCGGAGAGTGGGAGGGATTATACTGAGCCAGAGCCCGAAAGCAACCAGCCGGCAGGCAAAAATCACCCGCCGGCACAGTGAATTAGAGTCGATCGAACAGGGACAGCTGAGAAACCTGCGCAAACGACTGCTGAGCGGCCTGCAATACGAAGCTCTGGAAACTGAGGTTGCTGATGGCCTCGGCGTAGTCGACATCCTGTAGCTGGGAACGAATCTCTTTGGTGTAGAGTTCCGAATCCTCAAGAAACGCGGTGGTGGACTCCACTGCGTTGAGCCGGCCACCAAGCTCGGTTTGCTTCAGAATGATCGACTCCTGGGCGTTATCGAGATTGACCAGGGTTTCAGCGATCAGCGCATCGTACTCGGCACTGCTCTTGGGCGTTGTTTTGGAAATTCCGTCCAGGCCGGCAATCAGGTTCTCGATGGTGCCGAATACAGACTGTTTATCGTTCACGCCCAATGTAAACGTATCGCCATCCTGCGCATCGTTGATTGTTAATTTCACCCCTGCAACCTGAAACTCGTCACCAACCAGGGCGCCCACTGGCTCAACGGCCAAAGGATAGGTGGTTCCACCTCGGGTATAGGAGGCTGATATTTCCAGGTCGCCCGCTCCATTGGCGGTGACGGCGATATCAAAATCGTCAGGCACCCTGGGGCTGAAAGCGTCTGCCATATCCTTGGGTGCAACAAACTCGAGATCGGATATATATCCATCCACAGAGGTTGATCCTTTAGCGAAAACCCCTTTGGCTACGTCTACGAAGATGCCTTTACCGTGATCGCTGATGGGAACGGTCACACCGTCATCAATTTCCAGAACCCGCTGCCCTTCGTCTCCCTGGTAAACCCATTTGCCATCGTCATTCTGGGCAAAGGCGGGAGTGCTGCCCTGGAAGCCACTGAAGATATACTCTCCTGACGCATCCCGGGTATTGGCAATATTGGCGAGCTGACCCAGACGCTCCTTGAGTTCGGCAGAGATGGACTGCCGATCATTGGCAGACAGAGAACCATTACCGGCCTGAACTGTCAGCTCCCTCACCCTCTGGATAATGTCCACGGCGCTGGCCAGGGTGCTTTCTTCCTGCTTCAGCCGGTTATCGGCAAGATTGGCATTCCGACCATAGGTTTCCGAACGCTGAAGCTCCTGGTCAAGCTTCAGAATGCGAGCGGCCGCCACCGGATCATCCGACGGTTTGTTCACTTTCTTACCGGTCGATAGCTGCTGCTGCGTATCAATCAGGTTGCTGTTGATGTCCTGCAGACGATTAATGCCGCCGGAGAAAATCTGTTGTGATGATATTCTGATCATGTGACATCACCTCGCCTTAACGGAAGCTCTGCAGCAATGTGTTAAAAAGATCCTGCGCCACAGACATAACCTGGGCCGATGCGTTGTACGCAGCCTGGTACTGAATCAGCTTGCCAGCCTCTTCGTCCAGATTGACGCCCGAGACCGATTCTCGCTGATTGGTGGACTGCTCCAGCAGCGTTGCGCCGGCATCTTTATCCAACTGGCTCTGGCGGGTTTTCACCCCGATATCCTCGACCAGGCCGGCATAGCCCTCAGTAAAGTTCTGGGAACCGCCATTAAGGGTATTCTTGGTACCAAGGGCCGCCATCAGCTCGGCGTTCCGGTTATCAGAAACGCCGTTGCGGTTGAAGTCGATGGTGAATACATCACCGTCTGCGGGCTCACCGGTTATCTCGAAAACGAAACCCCGATACTGACCATTGGATTCGTCTTCCGGACGAGTACTGAAAATCTGATTGATCTTCTGGGGATCATAGACATCCGGTGTTCCATCCCCATCGTTGTCCACCGCGGCACTGGTAAACAGTACGCCGCTATCGTTGGCAACGTCATAGGTAATATTGCCCGCACCATCATTACTGAAGGTTACGGTAATCGGACCATCTGCAAACTGACCGGAATTCTGGAAGTCATCCAGCAAAGCACCGGTATTGGGATTACGGACATTAAGCATGTTGCCCTGGTTGATCGTGCCGGTGCCCAGATTGCCATCATCGGAACTCGCACGAACGGGGCTGGCAAAAGCAAGATCCTCCTCCCGCCGAATGTTCAATTGCATGTTTTCGGCAGCATTGCGACTGGGCTGAATCAGGTACTTGTCACCTGCATTGAATTCGCCACCTTCAACACGAATGTTAAAGCCCGGCATGTTGATTTCAGACTGCACCGGGTCTGGAAGCCGGCCCTGTTTGACCGTGTCGCCCGAGATGGTATCGATCAACTCGTAGCTGCGCCCATCACCACTGAACTGCAGCTCCCAGGTACCCGCCGGCAACTGGGAACTGTCGGTAATCTCAACGGCCAGTTGGCCGGTGGTGGTGCGGTCGTTATTGCCGTTCGGCACCACCCGGCTGCGTTGTACGGCGAGGCTGTTCACATCGCTGAAGAAGTTACCGCCGAGATCGCCTTCGAGGTCCATCCCGATCTCATGCTGATGGTTTATGGCCGAGGAGATGGCAATCGCCAGCCGGCCGAGCTCATCGAAGGCGGGCTTCAGGGCCATTTCATCAAAGGCACGCAAGCCACCCAGTTTTCCGCCCTGAATCTGTTCATCCACCAGCAGGGTGCGCCCACCACTGGAGAGCGTAAATTCCAGCCGCGTGGGATCTTCCGCACTGCTTCGGGTCGCAAATTCTGCGGCATTGGCGCCGGTAACCAAAGCCAGACCGTTAGACAGGGACACATTCACCTGGCTGCCTTCAACTTCCGTTACCCGAATGCTCACCAGCTCAGACAACTGGCGCAACTTCTCGTCCCGCTTATCCATCAGCTCCAGGGGCTCCTTGCCCTGGGCCAGGCCCGGAGATTCAGAAATAGCCAGGTTCAGTTCAGCGATACTCTTCAGCAGAGTATTGGCATCTTTCACGCCCTGCTGCATCTGGGTTTTTACCGATTCGCGCTGCTGGATGAACTCCTGGTTCAAGCCCTGAAAGCGATTCACCAGTTGCTGGGCTTCGCTCAGCACCAGCTGGCGTTGTGGTAACGACGTAGGGTCTTCCGCGGCATTCTGCATAGCCGAGAAAAAGTTGTTCAGAGCTTTGTTCAAACCGGTGTCTTCGCCGCCTAACAGGTTATCCAGCCGCGTGAGTTCGGCGTTGAAAGCATTCTGCTCGCCAAACAGTGTGCTGTCCTCACGTAACTGCTGACTCAGATAGGCATCTGCCAGCCGGCGGATATTAGCGACGGATACGCCACTGCCGATGGTCCCTGCACCTGTACGCCGCCCTTCCTGGGTCTCGAACTGGACCTCCTGGCGACTGTAACCCGGAGTGTTTGCGTTGGTTATGTTATTTGCAGTGGTGTTGAGCGCCGCCTGGTGCCCCAATACCCCACTCAGACCAATACCGATCAAGCCCGCCATGATCTGTTACTCCTTTACTCTGCCACTGCCCATAGACAGTGTCATCAGAGAATCACGATTCATGATCCGACGGATCTTGGCTCCGTATTCCGGATCGGTTGCATAACCCGCTTCCTGCAGTTTCTCGGCAAATACTTCTGGCTGATCTGCCGATGACAGAACATCGCGGTAACGGGGATTGTTTTGCAGGAAGTCAACGTAGTCCCGGAAGCTGGCTTCATAGTCCGGATAGGCCCGGAAATCTGCCCGTTCCTTCATCGCCACGCCACCCCGGAATTCGGTAGTGGTAATGCTCACAGCGTCACCGCTCCAACGACTGTCTGCCTTGATGCCAAACAGGTTGAAACTCGGCTGCGAACCATCGCCTTTGATCATGTGTTTGCCCCAACCGGTTTCGAGCGCCGCCTGGGCAATCATCAGGCGCGGATCAATGCCGGTCTCCTTTCCGATCTGCTCTGCGAACGGCATCAGCTGCTCAACAAAATGCTCTGGCGACTCAAATACCTCCGGCAGCTTGCCGGGTTTCTGCGCTGGCTCTGCTTTTACCTTCGCAGCTACATCCGCCACCTCTGCCATTCGCTCCGGCAACTCTCTGGAAATCGCCGGCATACTGCGGTCGTAGTCGGTAATGGCACCCTTGTGACCCGCCAGTTTCTCTCCATCCTCATCGAGCCCCGGAATCTGTTGACTCAGTTGCCGGACCAGCGCTTCCGCCAGCCCGGTACCGGTACCACCGGCCATACTCAAGCTGATCTGGCTGTCGAACATATCCCGGTACATCTGGCTTTCATTGCTGTTCAGGTAGTTTCCCTCGGCAAATACCTCACCTGCCTTGCGCATGGATTTGAGCATCTCTGACAGGAACAGGCTCTCGAACTGCTTCGCAACCTGCTCCAGTGCAGCCTGCTTGTCAGTTCGAGCCTGGGTCTTCAGCGCATTCAGACCACTGAAATCGGTGTAGACCTGGGCTTGCTGTAATCTTGGATCCTGCATGGCGATACCTAGATCACAATCAATTCGGCACGAAGCGCGCCAGCCTGTTTGAGTGCTTCAAGCACCGCCATCACATCGCCTGGCGCCGCCCCTACCTGGTTTACAGCCTGAACAATTTCGTTAAGCGTGGTTGCCGGGCCGAACTGGAACATCCGTGCCGGGTCTTCCGTCACAGCGATCTGGGTATTCTGCTGAACGGCTGTATCACCCTGAGCCAGAGGATTGGGCTGCACCACCTCGGGGTTTTCCTGAATAGTCACGGTCAGGTTGCCATGGGTAATGGCAGCCGGGCTTACTTTTACATTCTGGCCGACCACGATGGTACCGGTGCGGCTATTGATCACCACTCTTGCGGCTTCCTGAGCCGGATCGACCTCAATGTTCTCCAGAATGGACAGAAAACTGACTCTCTGTGATGGGTCCCTGGGTGCCCGCACCGATATAGAAGTGGCATCGTGTGCATAAGCCATGTCCGGGCCCAGACGACCATTAATCGCCTCAACCACACGGCGGGCCGTGGTAAAGTCGGAACGCAGCAGATTGAAGGTGATGGTATCGCCCCGGTTGAACGGCGATTCCACCTCTCGCTCAATGGTAGCGCCGTTGGGAATTCTGCCGACGCTGGGTACGTTCACGGTAATCCGGGAACCATCCTGGCCCTGGGCGCCAAAACCGCCCACCACCAGGCTGCCCTGCGCCATGGCATAAACCTGACCGTCTGCGCCTTTCAACGGTGTCATCAACAAGGTTCCACCACGCAGGCTATCGGCATTTCCGATGGATGAAACCGTGATGTCCAGCTCCTGCCCGGCCTTGGCAAAGGCCGGCAAAGTCGCGCTTACGGTTACGGCCGCCACATTGGCCAGTTTCGGGTTCACACCATCCGGCAAGGTTATTCCGAACTGGTTCATCATGTTGCGGAAGGTCTGGTTGGTAAACGGCGCTTTGTCGCCGGTACCGTCAAGACCGACCACCAGGCCATAACCAATCAACTGGTTATTGCGCACACCTTTCACCTTGGCCAGGTCTTTCAGGCGGTCAGCCATCACCGGCGCCACACACAGGGCCGTAAGGGCAAAAACAGCAATCAGTTTGCGGATCATAGCGGCCACCACTCACTGTTAAAGAAGCGAGCCAGCCAGCCCATCTGGTTGGCCTGGTCAAAATCACCGGTACCGCCGTAGGCAAACCGGGCATCTGCAACACGATTGGAGGCGACGGTATTATCCGGCTGGATATCCTGTGGCCGAACCAGACCGGTCAACCGGATGTATTCATCCCCATTGGTGAGAGACAACCACTTCTCGCCGCGGACACGAAGCACACCATTAGGCAGAACCTCGGTGACTGTTACGGTAATACTGCCAGCCAGGCTGTTGCTCTGGTCTGCTTCGGCGGAGCCTTCAAAGTCCCGCTCAAAATTGGCAGAAGCGTTCAGGCCGATATTTGTCTTTCCAAAGATGCTCGGTTCAGGAATGCTCAGTTCCTGATCCTTGGTAATGGAGGTTTCAGCGTTCTTGCTGGCGCTGGTGGATTCCTGCAGCAATACCGTGAGCACGTCACCCACGTTTAGTGCCTTGGTATCGCCGTACAGATTGTAATTCCTGGACACCTGGTAAATTGCCCCGGAATCCGGGTCGCGCTGCATCATTGATTGAGCACGAACTGGAGCGTAGGCCGGATCGTCCGGCATAGCCCGGGGGCGAGACATGGCGGTGCATCCCTGCAGCACAATCAGCACACCCACCAGTGCCAGGGTGGCCAGCCGTTCAGTGTGTAAACTGCGTTGAATGCGTTTCATGGCTTAACCGATATTGTTGGTGATGAACTGAAGCATCTGGTCTGTGGTCGAAACCACCTTGGAGTTCATTTCATAGGCACGCTGGGTCGTAATCATGTTCACCAGTTCTTCCACCACCTCTACGTTGGAGGATTCAATGGTGCCCTGTTCAATGGACCCGAGACCTGCAAGTCCGGCTTCACCTTCAGCCGGATCACCACTGGCATTGGTCTGCTTGAACAGATTGTTCCCGATGGCCTGCAAGCCCTGCGGGTTGATGAAGTCCACCAGGGTGATCTGCCCGAGATTGACGGGCGCAGCCTGGTCATCGGTAATAGCGGTGACCGTCCCATCTTTGCCAATGGTGATATTGGTGGCGTTCTCCGGCACATTGATATTCGGCTGAAGCGGAAAACCATCCGGTGTGACCACATCGCCATCAGAGTTCAGTTGAAACTGGCCATCCCGGGTATAGGCGATCTGTCCGTCCGGCATCTGAATCTGAAAGAATCCCCGACCATTCACCGCCATATCCAGAGGCTGTTCAGTTATCTGCAGGTTGCCCTGGCTGAATTGCTTGGCAGTGCCAACAATCCGGACCCCGGTCCCCAGCTGCAGGCCAGAGGGCAACTGCGTGTTCTCAGTGCTCTGCCCGCCGGGCTGACGGTTTATCTGATACAGCAGATCCTGGAACACCGCCCTATCCCGCTTGAAGCCGGTGGTATTCACATTGGCCAGGTTGTTGGAAATGGTGGACATGTTAGTGTCCTGCGCGCTCAACCCGGTTTTACTGACCCAAAGTGCTGGATGCATTGTTTTGCTCCTTGCCTGCCGGTGGCCGATGCGGCGATCTTTTGCCGCTCTCCGCCAACCGATGGCGTTTGATCATCGTTATCAGAGGTTCTGCAACAGTCGTGCCGTAGCCTCGGAATTTTCATTGGCGGTCGACATCACCTTTACCTGCATCTCGTATTGGCGAGACAACTGCAGGTTGGAGATCATTTCCTCCACCGCATTCACGTTTGAACTTTCGAGAAAACCAGTGGCGACACGCATGGCTGCATCCGGTGGCTCTGGACCATCCAGAGCCTGATCCGGCTTGCGTCGAATGAACCCATCCAGACCTTTCTCAAGTGCATCTGCCGGTGGGTTAACAAGCTTCAGTCGGTCAACTTCCACCAACTGATCCGGCGGCCCACCTACCGGCACAATGGAGATGGTGCCGTCCGAGCCAACCTGAAGATTGTCAAAAGGAGGAAGAGCCACCGGCCCACCGTTACCCAGAACCAGCTCACCACTCGCCAGCCGCACAAGCCCGTTCACGTCGACCTGTAAGCTACCGGTACGGGTGAATACCTCTTCGCCCAGATTGTTTTGAACGGCGAGCCAGCCACCGCCGTCTACCGCCACATCCAGCTTGCGGCCGGTCTCCATTAAAGCGCCGGGCGAGAGATCAGTGCCGGGCCGCTCGGTCATGGCGTAGGCGCGGGTGGGATGGTGCTCACCGAACACAGGCATACTGCGCGCCTGGGCAAAATCCTTCTTGAACCCGGTGGTATTGACGTTAGCCAGGTTGTTGGCATGGGCACGCTGGGCCAGCATGTTCTGCTTGGCGCCAGACATTCCAATATAGAGGGCTTTGTCCATGGGCAAACTCCTGCCGGAATTTTGACTGTTTCCAGTCTTCCTGCAGGAGTCATGCCATGTTCGCTAGGGCGCGAAATTATCGGAGGTTGATGATGGTCTGGGTGACCGCATCGGAGGTTTCAATGGTTTTGGCGTTGGCCTGGTAGTTGCGCTGGGCAATGATCAGGTTCACCAGCTCTGCCGAAAGATCCACATTGGAGTCCTCTACGGAGCTGGCCTTGATGGAACCAAGCGTGCCGGTATCCGGAGCACCAATCACCGGCTGGCCGGATTCAAAGGTTTCCACCCATGTGGTGTCACCCACCGGAGAAAGGCCGTCGGTGTTATTGAAGGCAGCCAGCGCCACCTGACCCAGAGACTTGGACTGACCATTGGTATAGCGGGCGAAGATCACGCCCTGATCGGACACATCGAGGCCTGACAGACGGCCGGTGGTGTAGCCGTTCTGCTGCTGATCGTTAACACCAAATGCCGCACCATATTGGGTGGTATTGGCCAGATTGACAACGAACGCAGAACTGGTGGCCGGCTCAGGAATCGGGCTGACCACATCACCGGGATTTGCCGGTGGACCGTCAGCACCGTTCGGGTCACCGCTTGGATCCTTTGGCACCCAGTCAGTAATAATCAACTCACCGTTCGGATCACCGTTGATGGATTCCAGCTGGCCATCCTGATCAAACAAGGCAGTGTATGGCGTCTGGTCGGTACCACCCACCAGTTCACCGTCAATCTGGAGATAGATAGACCACTGGCTCTGACCCACCCCGTTACCCGGAGATGGCTCTTTTACATAGAACTGTGTCAATTCGTGGGAATTACCCAGGCTGTCAAAAATGGTGGTCGACGTTGCGTGGTTGTATGTACGCTGGTCGATGGGATTGAATTCGTTGGTTACGGTAAACGGTGTCGCATTGAAGGCGACTTCAAACGCGTTGCTACCTGAATCAGTGGTCACCTGCTCAACATTGCGATCGGTGGTAACGAACACCTCACCGTCATATTGCTGGTTGTTGGTGAGCGGAGTACCTGTGGGAGCATCGCCGTAGGCTACCTCCAGCGGCTGTCCACCGCTGTGGATGATTCGCAAAACATCGGGGGTTGAAGGGTCTTCGTCATCATCGACAACCGAGGCCGAGATCGCATTGTCGCTGGTGTCGTTAATGGCTTTCGCCACATCTTCCAGGGACGATACATTTTCCAGATTCAGCGGGATCGGTGCAGATCCGTCTATCCGGATTTCAAGCCGGAAATTGGTGGCGCCGCTCACATCGCTATCGGTCAAACCGGTCAGGGAAGCTGCGGTTCTGGCAGTGGCCGTTACTCCCGGCGCAGCATTAATGGCAATGGCGGCATCACTGGCAGAAGCCGTGGCATCAATCTGCGGTACCGTGTAATCACTGGTGCCGTCGGAGTAGCCGAAGGTAAAGCCGGAACCTTGAAGATCTGCAAGCGCGATCGGATCAAAATCCCGGATGCGACGCTCAAGCACAGTCTCTCGGGAATCCAGATTCAGATCGGTCTGGAGATTCGTTGTGCGACGAGGCGCCAGGTTGTCGGTTTCAATCTGAAGGTCACCACGGATGCCAGACAGGTTGCCATCATCATCAGCGGTATAACCCTGCACCCTCATATTCTGGTTATTGACAACATAGCCTTCTTTATCAATCCCGAACTGGCCAGCCCGGGAATAACGGATTTCACCGCCATTATTCAGAATAAAGAAGCCATCACCACTGATAGCCATATCCAGGCCGTTATCGGTGAAGCTGATATTGCCCTGACCGAATGACTGCTTTACGTCCTGCACCCGCACGCCGTCGCCAATCGGATTGGTACCGGCACTCAGGAAACCACTGGCGTACAAATCACCGAACTGTACCTTGCTGCTTTTGAAGCCGACGGTACTGGCGTTGGCGATGTTGTTACCGGTGACATCCAGATCCACCGAAGCGGCGCGCAGACCGCTCAAACCTGTGTTAAATGCCATGACTTATACCTCCTGGTCTGACACCGGATCAGTTGATTTGTTTAACTTCAGACAGCGGAATGGAACCCATTCCGGCCAGATTCAGAGTAATGGACCCACCCTGCCCCAGCGACACACTGTCGACATTGGCGCTCACCATGGTCGCCAGTTGCTCCGATCCAGAGGGATAGGAGCCCTGCGCCACAATCGAGTAGGGTCCGGGCGGCAAAGGATTGCCGTTGCCGTCCTGCCCATCCCACTGGAACGACACCACACCAGCCTGGCTGCTACCCATATCAATCTGGCGAACTAACTCACCGCTTTGATTCATGACCGACAGTCGCAGCCCACCCGTGGAAGCCGGCACCTGAATGGTGCCAGTTATCTCGCCTTCGCTACCCAGAATGCCCACACTGGAGGGTGCCAGCACGGTTTTGCCCACCATCGCTGAGGCCTGCAAGGCCTGGCTGGAGCGGAACTGACCAACCACATCATCGACACTGCCAGACAGATTCTGCATTTCTTCCAGAGAACTGAACTGGGCCAGCTGGGCGATAAAATCGCCGTTGTCCTGCGGCTCCAGCGGGTTCTGATTCTTGAGTTGCGCCAGCATCAGCTCCATAAACGCGTCTTTACCCAGCTCGTTGCCACCAGGGGTCTTGCCCTCCTGGTTCAGCTGGTACTGGCTCAGCACGTCTGAGGCGGCTGCGGAATTCACTGCACTCATGGCTTAATCCTCACTTGTTACTGCTGACCCAGTGTCAGAATTCGCTGCATCATGGATTTGGCGGTGTTCATGACATCCACATTCATCTGAAAACTGCGGGACGACGACATCATGTCCGCCATTTCCTCAACCACGTTCACGTTGGGGTAATACACGTACCCTTCCTCGTTCGCGGCGGGGTGATTCGGCTCATAGCGCATCTGCAGTTCTGCATCGCTCTCGACAATCCCCTCAACGCGAACACCTGCCCCGGGCCCCTCTTCGGAACCCATACCAAATCCCTGCTGATCAGGGTTCAGCATGGCCTGCTGAATAGCGGCAAACACCGGTTTGCGGGCACGGTACGTTGTATCCGTGCTCGAACTGGCGGTTTCTGCGTTGGCAATGTTAGAGGCGGTGGTGTTGAGCCGCAGTGACTGTGCGGTCATGCCGGAACCGGCGATGTCGAAAATGTTACCCAGTGACATGACAATCTCCTTCAATCTCGTACGGACTGCGGCTTATTCGCCCTTCAGCGCCTTGGTCAGGCCGGAAAACCGACTACTCAGGAACTGGAAGCTGGCCTGGTAATCCATGGCGTTGCGCATGAAACGGGTCTGCTCGGCCTGCGCATCCACGGTATTGCCATCAATTGATGGCTGGTGCGGGGTACGGTACAGCAGCTCGCCGTCAGCGCCAGGGCTGGAGGTGTCCATATGGCCACTGTGGGTCGTGGTCATACCAAAGCCCGCCATGGAATCCTGCGCCTTCTGCATCATCGCCTGGAAATCCACATCGCGGGCCTTGTAGCCCGGGGTGTCGGCATTTGCCAGGTTGTTCGCCAGCACTTCGGCCCGCTTGACCCGCGCCTGCAGCGCGTGCTCATGAATACCAAGCGCTTTGTCGAATGTAATAGCCATTACTGCCTCCAGATCTTTGCACCGACCAGGCTGAACCTGTGAACTTGCCGGTTTTGCGTTCTGAAGTGATTAAAGCAAGCAGAGTGCCAGAATTGAAAAAGCCCGCTGTAATGCGGGCTTCGAAGAGGGCTGTCTAATAAATGAGCGGCAAATTCCGGTTAAACGCAACGAGGGCGGCAACGGGTTTCCCCAGGCGGACTTGCCGCTGATCGAGGCTCAGACTTGCCAGGGGGAAGTGCGCCCTGGCGCGGCCCACCTTGAGACATACTCTTTGGTATCGGGCCGGGGCACCGATGGTTTCTCACTGGCAACGGTACCGGTATAGAGGAAACCGACAATGGACTCGCCCGGCAGCAGCCCAAGACCGTCATGCAGCGACGGATGATAAGCCACAGGCCCGGTTCGCCACATGGCGCCGTAGCCGGCATCATTCAGCGCCAGGGAGATAAAACTCATACCGGCCGCTGCCGACATTACCTGCTCCACCTCCGGCACCTTCGGATGATGACGGGGCGACGCAATACCGACAATAATCATGGGTGCACGACCAGGAGCATTCCGGGCTTTCTCACGCTCTTTGTCAGAAGCCTCCGGCGGGCAGCATTCAGCAAACAGGTCGCCCAGAGCTGCCAGGCCTTCCCCCTCTACCACGAGATAACGCCAGGGCCTCAACAACGCATGATCCGGGGCCCGGGCCGCGCACCGGAAGGCCTGATCAACCACTGACACCGGTGGTGCCGGTGCCTGCAAACGGGGCTCCGAAGCACGATCCAGAATAAAACGGGTTATCGAACTCATACAGTCTCGCTGTTGATTGGTTGCATGATTTTCGGTTGGGCCGGAAGCGGCCCCGATGAATTGTGAGTTCTACGTAATGCTGTTAATCTTTAGTCGTAGTTCAAACCAACAATTATAAAGAATCGGCAGCATACAATGAGCGACATACTTATCGGAAGGATCCGGTTCTGAAAATGATGAGCGCACCCGCTGAATTACGCAGCGTAACCGGCAATACCGGCAAGCTGGGGCAAGGCGACATCTACGACCACACGGTGGCGATTCCACCGATGCCCGATTACAACGGTCGGATACTGGCCTACACCGCCACTGCCGCCATTATTGTCACGGGTGTCCTTCAGGATGTGTTTCCCCAATTGCTTCTCTGGATGGTGGCTGGCGCTCTGATCTGGCCACATCTCGCGCACGTGCTTACACGGCGAACCTTCCTGCGACGTTCAGCCCGGATTCGGCAAAAAATGCTGTTCCTCGACTGCATAATCGGAGGCAGCTTTATTGGCTTGATCGGATTGATCGCCATTCCATCGGTATCGGTTGTCCTGATGCTGATGTTCAGCTGTCTGATCGTGGGCGGCGTCAGGCAATGGTTGTTCGGCACAGCGCTCATGTCTGCCGCCATGGCCGCCACAGTGGCGGCAACCGGCACCGCCGCCGATCTGGAAGCCCCGCTGCTCACCAGCATCGTCGCCATTTTGGCCACAGGCACGTACATCTGCGTTACCGCCTATTACTCACACCAGCAGGCCCGGGCCCTGCTGCTGGCAAAGACCCAGATTCAGAACCAGCGGGAACAGTCCATCGCCCTGTCCCACAAGCTCTCGAAATACCTGTCGCCTCAGGTCTGGCAGTCCATCTTTACCGGGGAACGGGATGTTCGGCTTGAAACCCAGCGCAAGAAACTGGCAGTGTTTTTCTCAGACATAAAAGGCTTTACTGAACTGTCGGAGGAGATGGAGCCGGAAGCCCTTACCGAGCTTCTGAATCACTACTTCAACGAAATGTCAGAGGTCGCCCTGAAATACGGCGGCACCATCGACAAGTTTGTCGGCGATTCCATCATGGTGTTCTTTGGCGATCCGACCAGTCGCGGCCAGAAAGAAGATGCGTTCTCGTGTGTGTCCATGGCCATCGAGATGCGCAAACACATGAAGATCATGCGCCAGAAATGGCGCAGCCAGGGCATCAAGACGCCCCTGGAAATCCGCATGGGCATCAGTACCGGCTACACCACGGTTGGTAACTTCGGCGCCGAAAACCGGATGGATTACACCATTATCGGCAAGGAAGTGAACCTCGCCAGCCGACTGGAGTCCCTGGCGGAACCAGGCGAGATTCTGGTGTCGTATGAGACCTTCTCGCTGATCAAAGACCGCATTATGTGCCGGGACAAGGGCGAGATTACCGTAAAAGGCTTTGGCAAGCCGGTGCCCATCTACGAGGTGGTGGATTTCCGGCGCGACATGGGGCCTCACCGTAGCTTCCTGGAACACGAACACAGCGGCTTTGCCATGTACCTGGATTCCGATAAGGTCACCGAACGGGAGCGCAAAGCCATACTCAGCGCCCTCGAAGACGCAGCCGACCGACTGCGTCAGGAAGACGATACCGAATAGCCGAGCCTGCTACTGCCTAACCAGCCGCGGCCCCGGACCATCTTCAGCACATGTGCTGCGCCAGGGGTTGATATCCAGGCCACCACGCCGGGTGTAACGGGCGCACACCATCAAGGATTCCGGCTGACACCTCGCCATCAAGTCAGTAAAGATGGTTTCAACACAATGTTCGTGAAAATCCTGTTTCTGACGGAAGCTCACGATATAGCGCAGCAACCCTGCCCGATCAATCTTCCTCCCGGAATAGCGAATCAGTACCGTGGCCCAGTCGGGTTGGCCGGTCACTGGACAGTTGCTTTTCAGAAGATGTGAACACAAGCCTTCACTGACCACCGGCTCGCTGGTTGTCAGCGACTCAGGCGCATAGTCGTAGGCCACCTGCTCTAGCGTTTCATCATCGATCAACTCGTATCCTTCGGGCCGGCCGATTGCAGGCGCTGAGTCATCCACACTCAGAAGCGTCACATCCACCGCCGCACCACAGGCACTCGAAAGATCCTGGGTAATGGTCTCGGCCACTTGATCCGGAGACGAGAACACCGCCTGATTCAGAGAGTTCAGATACAACTTCAGGGATTTGCTCTCAATAATGGCAGGCGATGCCGCAGGAAACCGGATTTCTCCCCAGGCCACGGCCGGTACACCGCCGGGCTTCAGCCAGGAGATTTCCCACGCCTGCCACATGTCCTCGCCAAACCAGGGCCAGCGACCATCGTCCAGGCCGATTCGCCGGCGGTTTTCTTCCCGGGCCACCGGGAACAGCAGAGACGGATCATACTGATCAGGGTATTCACTGGACTTGCCCAGTGGCGCGTTATCAAGAGCCATATCAGTTCCGGAATAGAATCAGTGTCGAATGCCCTTGCCACGGGCAAGCATGCGCAAGGCTACCGCCGCCAGCAAGACGATGAAAACCAGAATCATACCAAGAGACACGAACGGATTAACGTCCGAAACACCCAGTATGCCGAAGCGAAAACCGTTAACCATATACAGGATCGGATTCGCCATGGACACGCCCTGCCAGAACGACGGCAGCATGTCGATGCTGTAGAACACACCCCCAAGGTACGTTAGCGGAGTAAGCACAAAGGTCGGGACAATGGAAATGTCATCAAACTTGGTCGCCAGCATGGCGTTGATGAAGCCACCCAGAGAGAACAATGCCGATGTGAGAATCACCGTGATAACCACCATCAGCAGGTTATGGATACTTAACTGAGTGAATGCCAGCGACAGCAAGGTGACGATCAGGCCGATACTCAGACCCCGGGCCATACCACCAGCCACATAGCCCGCCAGGATGGTCCAGTTCGGCACCGGCGACACGAGCAATTCCTCAATACTGCGCTGGAACTTCATAGAGAAAAACGACGACACCACATTGGAGTAGGAATTGGTGATCACCGCCATCATGATCAGGCCCGGCACAATGAACTGCATATAGTCGTAGCCGCCCATTTCACCGATGCGGGAACCAATCAGGTTGCCAAAAATAATAAAATACAGCGTCATCGTGACGGCCGGCGGCAACAGCGTCTGCGGCCAGATCCGGGTAAAGCGCCGAACCTCGCGGGTAACGATGGTTGTAAAGGCTGTCCACAGTGCTTGCGGTGTCATGCTGTCACCTCGCTGGCTTTCTCTGCCTCCCGGGCGTTCTCCTCAACCATGCGAACGAACAGCTCTTCCAGCCGGTTGGCCTTGGTTCGCATGCTCAGCACACGAATACCCAGGTTCTCCAGTTCGATAAACAGAGCGTTCAAACCCTGTCCCTTGGCAACTTCCACTTCAAGCGCACCATCGTCATCCAGGCTGGCTTTGAATGCAGTCAGTTCAGGGGCTTTCTCTAACGGCTGCTCGGTATCCAGTACAAAGGTTTCTACACTGAGCTGTTGCAGCAGTTCCCGCTTGCTGGTGTGCCGGATGATTTCCCCATGATCAATAATGGCAATATTGCGGCACAGGGCTTCCGCCTCCTCCAGATAGTGGGTGGTCAGAATGATGGTAGTCCCCTGACGATTCATCTCCTCCAGGAATTGCCACATGGAGCGACGCAATTCGATATCCACACCGGCCGTCGGCTCATCAAGAATCAGCAATCTGGGCTCATGTACCAGTGCCCGGGCGATCATCAGGCGGCGTTTCATACCACCGGACAACATCCTGGCCGGTGTGTTGCGCTTGTCCCAGAGCCCGAGCTTCTTCAGATACTTTTCCGCAGACACCCGTGCGGTTTTCAGGGGTATGCCGTAATAACCAGCCTGCGTGGTGACGATATCTTCCACCTTCTCGAACTGGTTAAAATTGAATTCCTGTGGAACCACACCCAAGGAGAGTTTGGCGCTTGAGAGGTCTGTATCGATATCATGGCCGAACACCCTGACCTTGCCGCCCGACTTGTTTACCAGAGAGGAAACAATCCCAAGAGTGGTCGACTTGCCGGCCCCGTTTGGGCCCAGCAAGGCGAAAAAATCGCCTTCCCGAACGTGCAGATCAATGCCTTTGAGGGCCTGAAAACCATCGCTGTAGTTCTTGGTCAGCCCTTCAATGTCCAGTGCGTAGGTCATATACCCCACCGTTGTTCAGAAACCTGGCTCCAGAGGAGCTAAAAAGATAGAGAGCTATTTGATTGAGTCAACGCCCGAAAATTCAAGGGACGAAGCCAATTAAAGCCAGGTGTCCCAAACCCTCAAACTGCGACAGGATTCCCGATATAGCCGAAGTGCCATCCCTATAATGCAGTTACAACAACTTACAAATCGGACACCGGCCACCGGATGCTCCAGGTCAACGCGAAGGGATTGTACGAAACGCCATGAAACTCGTTCACCTCACCCGCTTTATTCTGCCACTCTCTGCAGCCATCGCCCTGACCGGCTGCTTCGATAGTGGCAGCAGCTCCGGATCCGACGATACCCGCACCGGGCAAATTCATTTCCAGGGCGTTGGTGGGCTGACCTACCAGACTGCCAGTCAGTCCGGAAAGACCAACACCCGTGGCGAGTTCCGCTATTACCCCGGCGAGACAATCTCGGTCAAAGTAGGCAATCTCCCTATCGCAGAGGGGATTCCGGCAAGGGAATACGTGACCTTCCTGGAATTTCAGGAAGACACCCGCGCGGCCCTGCAAACCCCGGCCGTTGACGATGAAGGACTGAACAGCCACCAGGTCCGTGAACAGCTATTGTTTGAGAACAACACACTGATGAACCTGTCCCGCTTCCTTCTGGCCCTGAACTGGACCGAGAACGTAGACGACGACGAGGGCATCGACATCCGCGAGCGAGTCATCAACCAGCTCAACCAGGCGCTTGATGATCCTAACCTGCCGAACACCATAGATTTCAATGTCAGCATCGGCGAGTTTACCGCCGAGAATTCGCCGGCCAACCAGATCCTGGCGGAGATCTGCTTCCACCCGAAAGACGACCCACTGTGCGGTGAGCCGCCAACCCAGGAGGAAATCGACAACGCCGATGACCGCCCTGTAGATGGTGAGCTGGATCCTGATATCGACTACAAGGAAGATCTGGAGGCGCTCCGGGAACGAATTCTCCAGTCCGTGCGCAACATGGATGAATTCGACAACGAACAGGCCCGCAATTACCTTCGCAGAGAGCTCGCCGCTATAACCCGGAAGTTATCAAGGCAGTACTACCTGTCACCGGAAGACGCCACACACGCCGCCGGCGACACCAGCATCAAGTCCGTGAAAGTCAAAAAGATCAGGGGGGACGCTCAACTGGCCCAGCTGCAAGCCCAAAGCACACGCCCAACCGACGTTTATGTTAACGCCGAAAGCTGGCAAGAGGCAGAAGTGGAGTACGTGGTCGACGGCCCCACAGGCGGTGAATCAGAAATTCTGGTGAACTTCCGGCCGGAGGGCACCTATCGCTGGGTGCGCAAGCAGATACGCATACTTATCGATTAATCAGTTTACCCAGGGACCAACGGGACTCGGCACCTGTTACATCGTAGCCAGCCGGGTCCAGGCCCTCGGTGCCATGGGGCAAACACTCGCGCACGGTCAGTAACTCCGAGGCGCCTCGGGACTCATTGTGCCGGGCCAGATCAACAATCTTTGCGGATTTCAGCGGCCGATGCTCGGCGTCCTGCATGACCATCACGCTGGGCCACAGCCTCCTTCCCGGTGAATGGGATACCACAATGCCACGCTGGCCATCAGAAAGCTCCACCAGAGTACCGGTCGGATACACGCCCACACCCTGGATAAAAGCCTCAACAAGATCTTCCTGAAATTCGATGTTGCGCATATCGTACAACAGCGATACCGCTTTTGCCGGTGTCATGGGATCCTGATCATCCCTGGGCGCAATCAAAGACTCGAAGAATTCTGCAATACCTGCAACTTTTGCCAGCAGCGGGATACGGTCGCCACGAATTCCCTGTGGAAAGCCGGAACCATTGTGCCGCTCGCGGTGCCCCTGAACCACGCTCATAACGGCTCTGGAGAGACCCGCGCCTTCCAGCATCTGACAACCACGTTCGACATAGGTGCGATAAGCCGCGTATTCTTCAGTGGATAGACGGTGCTCTCGGGCCAGCATCTCTTTAGGCAATGCGGTCTTACCCACCTGCGACAAAAGACACCCCACTCCCAGATGGTTCAGGAGCCCTTCGTTCAATCCTAGCTGCCGGCCACACACCAGGGCCCATACTGCGGTATTCAGGGCATGCCGATACACAAAATCATCATACTGGCGGGTGCGGCTCAACCACAAAAGCGCGTTCGGCTGGCGAACGACGCTCTCTACCATGCGGCGGGTGACCTCCGCAGCCGGGCGCAAATCCGGCATCTGGTCATCCTGGATGGTCTCGAACATCCGGCTTAGCGCCAGTTCCGCATCACTGAGAAGTTTGCGGGATACTTTGAGCTCTTTTCGGAGAGGCACTTCGTTCTTGTAGGCAACCGGTTCGCGAATACTAAGTGGCGCCAGCTGCAATTGCTCACGACCACCGGACCGGGCGTTGGAACGTCGGGCAAAAGGGCGAACCTTGTCTGGCCCGAGGGTGATTTCCTCGCGGGTTTCCGCCACATCGACCATCACCCACTTACAGTGGGAGACAACGGCTTTCAGATCGTTTTCGGAACGGAGGTAAAAGCCCTGGATGGGAAACGGTGTTTGATGCCAGGGGCGATCAAGATCAGACACGAACATGCCGATCTCAAGATCATGTGCCGCAATTTTTTTCTGACGAACGCCCACTAGACACCTCAGGAACAGGGATTCTTTGACAGTTCCCAGTTTGCCACGTTAACGGCAAGACACCATTACTATTTGGTAGCGAACCGTCACCAAAGCGCAACAAGTCGTAACTCAGATTTTCACTCGGCAACGAAATGTATCACTGTGACCAAGCTCACAGGAAAAAGCAGACAGACTTCAATCTTCCAGGCACTGAGTCTCGTCAAAATCCGGCAGACGCGCATTCAAAGAGCCCCGGGGCACCTTCCTGGCATAAACCGTATAGGCGACTGCAGACGGACGAATGTAATCAACATTCACCTCTTCGCCACCCTTCATCAGGGTTGCCCTCGCAGGGTGGCAGGAAACCAGAAGCTCAAAGCGGCTGCCGACATCGGCCACCCGGCCTCCTCCCTGCGGCGTTTTTACCGTGAGACAGGAAGACTGCCCTGTGGCTGGCGAACCTGTTGCCGCCAAGACATCCAGCGAGGGGTCTCCACAAGCACGAATGCCATCACCACAATCACCAGCACTGTCATGACTGCTGTCGGCAATACGCCAGACCCGTTCACTACACTGGGTTTCCAGTTTCATGGTGGTGGCCTGATTACGGCCCGGCCACCACTCTGGATACTCCGCGCTTTGCCAGTTCACCCGCACCTGCCGGGTTTCACCCGCGGAATTCTCCGCGGGGAACATGGCATAGTGGGTATAGTAGCTGGCGCATCCTGATAGCATTGCCATCGGCACAACAAACACCGAGACCATCAATCTGAAATACGCAGGTGAACTCATCAGGCAAAACCTTTCCTTTTAACTGAGCCCATTATCTCCATCATGAAATTCTCTTCCGCCAACTATTCGGCAGTATCGGCAAACTGCAACCCGAACCCGTCAACCGTGCGACGCACCACCACCATATCCAGAATGGGGGCCGGCGCAGGAAGCCCCTGCACCTGAACGCTTACGCAATCGCCCAAGGAGGGCTCGAAGACCTGTTCACCCACAACGATGAAAACGCCGCCGTCTGAGATGTCACGGGTAGAGAAGACGAATTCTCCCAACTGTTCATGGACCAACTTCACTTTTGCACTCATTGCCGTGCGGCTATGCTCTCTGCGATCACTACCGACCATGCTCGGAAACCCTGCCATTTGCTGCCTTCTTATAGTGTTCTGAAGCATAACACTATTTTCTGAAAAATATCCCCGAAGGGTTATTGACTCATTCGCGGTTAGCAATGAGAATAGTTGTCGTTTTTAACTGCCTGTCACATTCGATTACAGGCGAACGTTCACCTTTTAGCAACGCGACAGAAAGGATCACCACTATGCGAATGAAACTTGCCGCAACTGCCGCCATCGCTCTGGCCGCCATGCCGCTGTCTGCCTCTGCCGACGGCGAGGTCAACATCTACTCCTACCGTCAGGCTTACCTGCTGGAACCGCTGCTCAACGCCTTCACCGAAGAAACCGGCATTGAAGCGAACGTTGTCTTTGCCAAGCAGGGTCTGGCCGAGCGCCTTGAGCGTGAAGGCCGCAACAGCCCGGCAGACGTGGTGATGACGGTCGACATTTCACGCATCAACGAACTGGTTGAGAAAGACCTCGTTGCCGGCGTTGAGACCGACACGCTGCAGGAGAACATTCCGGAGAACCTGCGCCACCCGGAAGGTAAGTGGTACGCCCTGACCACTCGTGGCCGCCTGATCTTCGCATCCAAAGATCGCGTTGAAGAGGGTGAGATCACCACATACGAGCAACTGGCTGATGACAAGTGGGAAGGCCGCATCTGTACCCGCAGCGGCAAGCACCCGTACAACATCGCCCTGATCTCCTCCATGATCGCCCACCACGGTGAAGAGAAGACCGAAGAGTGGCTGCAAGGCGTCAAAGAAAACCTGGCACGCAAACCCCAGGGTGGCGATCGCGACCAGATCAAAGCCATCGCTGAAGGCGTCTGCGACATTTCCATTGGCAACAGCTACTACTACGGCAACATGCTGATGGACGAAAACCAGCGCCCGATCGCCGAACAGGTTAACCTGGTATTCCCGAATGCCGAAGGTCGTGGCACTCACGTAAACATCAGTGGCATTTCCCTCACCAAGAGCGCGCCGAACAAGGACAATGCCATCAAGCTGATGGAATTCCTGTCCTCACCGGAAGCCCAGCGCATCTACGCGGAAGCCAACACCGAGTACCCGGCGAACCCGGAAGTGAAGCCTTCTGGCCTGGTAGCCGAGTGGGGTGAGATCAACCCGGACGATCTGTCACTGCAGGAAATCGCCAACAACCGCGAAGCGGCTGTGAAGCTGGTTGACCGCGTTGACTATGACGGCTGATCAGCCTCACACCAACCGGTAAACCGAAGGGTGTCCTGTCCAGGGCACCCTTTTTTGTTGGCCACAAACATGACCGCAGTCATTGCAGGGAAGCAACGCACTATCTAAAATCGCAACACTTCTCATCACCACTACGCTAACAGGATCACCATGACCGAGGTCGTTTCCAGTGCAAACCCGGGGCTCTCGCAACCGCTACTGGCAAAACGCACCTCAAAACGGTGGCTGATCAGCGCCGTCCTTACCACCGCTATTGTCGCGCTTCCAGTACTGTCGGTGATCTTCCTGGCCCTGTTCCCGGACGAGAACATCTGGCCTCATCTGATTGAAACCACCCTGCCCCGCTACCTGACCACCACCATCAAGTTGATGATCGGTGTGGGCGCACTAACCCTGTTGATCGGACTGGCCACCGCCTGGGCCGTGACCATGTGCGAGTTCCCGGGCCGGAAATTCTTTGAATGGGCTCTGCTGCTGCCTTTTGCCGTACCGGCCTACGTGATTGCCTATGTCTACACCAGCCTGCTGGATTACGCCGGTCCCGTGCAGCGAGGCCTGCGTGAGTGGTTTGGCTGGCAGAACGCCAGCGATTACTGGTTTCCGGAAATCCGCAGCCTGGAAGGCGCCATCCTGATGATCGGCCTGGTACTCTACCCCTATGTGTACCTGCTGGGGCGAGCTGCCTTTCTTGAACAATCACCCTCACTGTTTGCCGTCAGCCGCAGCCTGGGTCATTCCGCACTGAGCACTTTCTTTCGGGTGGTTCTGCCCATTGCCCGGCCAGCCATTGCCGTGGGCCTGTCCCTGGTGCTGATGGAAACCCTGAACGATTTCGGCACCGTCGATTTCTTTGCCGTGCAAACCCTCACCCGCGGCCTGTTCGATACCTGGATGAACCTGGGTAATCTGGGCGGCGCGGCCCAGATCGCGACCACCATGCTCATTTTCGTGGTGATCCTGGTAACCCTGGAACGTTATTCACGGCGCCGCCAGCAACAATACGCGGCCCGCGACAACCGTGACCCGATTCATCGCTTCACCATGTCTTTCCCGCGCCAGATGATCTGTGTCGTCGTCTGCGCCGTGCCACTGATATTTGGCTTCATAATCCCCGGAGCCACCCTGGGCTATTACGCCTGGGAATACTTTGATGTCAGCTGGAACCCGGATTTTATTCAGAACACTTTTAACAGCCTGTTCCTGTCCAGCGCGGCAGCGCTCACCACCCTGATCATCGGCGTTACGCTGGCCTATAGCCGCCGTCTGCACAACACCCGTGGCATGCAGATCCTGATGCGCCTATCCAGTCTCGGTTACGCCATGCCCGGCGCAGTGCTGGCCGTGGGCGTCATCGTGCCACTGGCCGGCTTCGATAACTGGCTGGATTCCCTGATGCGGGATTATCTTGGCGTGAGCACCGGCCTGCTGCTGAGTGGAACGGCCTTTGCCCTGATTTTTGCCTACACCGTGCGTTTTCTGGCGGTGTCTGCCGGCAGTGTGGAGAGCGCCCTCCAGAAAATCACCCCCAGCATGGACATGGCCTCCCGCTCCCTGGGCCACACTCCGGGCAAAACCCTGATCAACGTACACCTGCCGATGCTGCGTGGAACCCTGGTCACCGCCGCCCTGGTAGTGTTTGTCGACTGCATGAAGGAACTGCCGGCCACCCTGATTCTTCGGCCCTTTAATTACGAGACCCTGGCCACCTACGTGTACCAGTTTGCCTCAGACGAACAGCTCTATCACAGCGCCCTTCCCGCCCTGATCATTGTGGTCGCCGGTATCATCCCCATCATTCTGATGAACCGGTCCATCTCCAATTCCAGAACCATGGCCTGACGGCCAGAAATATCGGAACGCCAGAAACAAGAAGGCCCGGCAGTTTGCCGGGCCTTCTTGTCCTTACCGTGTAAGCCGTCGCCTTTACTGCCAGATAACCGGCTGCTTCTTGGCGTACCAGCTGTCCACTTTCGCCTGATAGGCGTCTTCCACCACGTTACGCTTAAGCTTGAGCGTCGGCGTCAGGAAGCTGTTCTCGATGGACCACTCATCGCTGACCACCGTAATGAAAGCCAACTGTTCGTGGGGATCTACAGTTTTGTTTACGTCCTGAATCAGCTGCTTGAAGCTTTCTTCCAACTCCTTGCGGAAGCTCTCGTCAGCAGCTTTCGGGCGAATCTCCTCACCCAGAACCACCAACGCGTGGGGCTGGGTCTGGTTGGCACCCGACACACACACCATTTCGATGGCATCGTGAGACATCAGACGGTTCTCGATCGGCGCCGGCGCAATGTACTTGCCCTTGCTGGTCTTGAAGATCTCCTTGATGCGGCCGGTCAGCTTGAGACGGCCCATCTCGTCAATCTCGCCCTTGTCACCGGTACGCAGGAAGCCGTCCTCGGTGAAGGCTTCAGCGGTTTTCTCCTCGTCCTTGTAATAACCCATCATGGTGGCGGGGCTCTTCACCAGCACCTCGCCCTGCTCGCTGATCTTCACTTCAACGCCCGGCAGGGCTTCGCCGACATAACCGGTGCGGGTACGGCCCGGTTTGTTCATGTGAGAGTATGCAAAGTTCTCGGACATGCCATAACCTTCCAGCAGTTCCAGGCCGAGATTGCGGTACCAGTCCAATACATCGTTGGACAACGGTGCGGAACCGGAACCGGCCAGCTTCACCTTGTCCAGGCCCAGGCCTTTCAGCACCTTCTTCTTGATCAGCTTGCTCACTACCGGAATCTTCAGCAGGCGATCCAGCTTCGGCTTGGGCACTTTCTGCAAAACACCATGCTGGAACTTCACCCACAGGCGCGGAACCGAGAGGAAGAGCGTTGGCCGTGCCCGCTGAAGATCCTGAACGAAGGTGTCCAGAGACTCTGCAAAATAAAGCTGGAAGCCGGAATACAAAGAGCCCAGCTCCACAAAGGTGCGCTCAAATACATGAGCCAGCGGCAGGTAGGACAACATGCGCTCACCTGGCCCTACGCCCAGAGTCTCGATACCGCCAGCAGCGGCGAACGCCATGTTATTGAAGCTGAGCATAACGCCTTTCGGGCGACCGGTACTGCCAGAGGTGTACACGATGGTGGCCAACTCTTCCGGATCACGCCTGGTTTTGCCTTCCAGTGGCGGGTACTTGGCAACAATGTCGTCCCAGGTCTCGAAATCGTTGGGCGGGCTCAGCGGATAGGAAATGCAGCGAACCGATTCCGGCACACCGGATTTCATACTGTCCCAGTCATCCAGTTTACCCACGAACAACACGTCGCACTCGGCGTGGTTGAGGATGTAGTTCACGGTATCGGCGTTCAGGGTGGGATACAGCGGCACGGAAATGTGCCCGGCCATCCAGATGGCCCAGTCTGTCATCACCCACTGGGCGCAGTTCTTGGAAATCAGACCAATCCGGCTTTTCTCCGGCAGGTTCAGGGATTTCAGGTACGCCGCCATCCGGCGTGCCTCATCCACGGCACGGCCCCAGGTGTACTCAACCACCTTACCGTCGCCAATGGGCTGCGTCATATAAAGGGAATTAGGGCTGGTGGCCTCCCAGTGGTAGACCATATCCAGGGGGAGCTTTTTCGTTGTGTCCATGGACCTTCCTGATTTGTCGTTATAGTTTCGGATTCGCTTTTTCGCGTTCTCGTATTATTAGACTTTAGTAGCCTATTTCAACACACCAGAGCCCGTCAAAACGTGATCCGTGCAAAATAATTTGCATCTGCAACCACTCAAACGCTCGTCGCAACAAACTGCGCCTTCCCCTACACCGATTGCCGCATGGCTGTGTTAAACTTGCGCACCTTGAATTTTTGCCCCCGGTTTCACGGGAAAAAACAGTAACTGACTCGGAGATGGGCATATGGCCAAGAAATCCCTGCGCACGCTGATCGGCGCCTCGCTGCTTGCCGCAGCAAGCCTGGTTCAAGCGGACGACCCCCGTGTTGTTGCCATCACACAGATTGTTGAACACCCGGCACTGGATGCCGTACATGAGGGCGTTAAGGACGAACTGGCCGAGCGCGGCTATCGCGAAGGCGAAAACCTGCGCCTGATGCACGAAAGTGCCCAGGGCAACTCAGCCATTGCCTCTCAGATTGCCCGCAAGTTTGTGGGTGAAAACCCGGATGTAATCGTGGCCATTGCCACACCGTCCGCACAAACCGTTGCCGCTGCAGCCCGTAACGTGCCCGTGGTCTTCTCTGCCGTGACTGATCCGGTTGCCGCCAAACTGGTACAAAGCTGGGAAGCCCCTGGTGCCAACATCACCGGGGTAAGCGATATGCTGCCCATCGAGAAGCACCTGGACATGCTGCAGCGTGCAATGCCCGACGCCAAGCGCATCGGCACCGTTTACAACCCTGGCGAAGCCAACGCCGCCGCGCTGATTGAACTGCTGGAAGAACGCCTGCAGGCCCGCGGTCTGGAGCTGGTTAAAGGTGCGGCCACCAAGACTTCGGAAGTGCTGGGCGCAGCCCGCTCCCTGGTAGGCAAGGCCGACGCCATCTACCTGACCACCGATAACACCGTGATCAGTGCCGCCGAAGCGGTTATTTCCGTTGGCGAACGGGCCAAGATCCCGGTTTTTGCTGCCGACACCGCCACCGTTGAGCGTGGCGCGGTAGCCGCTTTGGGCTTCAACTATTACAACCACGGCCGCCAGACCGGCGCCATGGTCGCACGCGTACTGGAAGGTGCCGGCACAGCCGACATGCCGGTTGAAACCATGGAAGAACTGGATCTGTACGTGAACCCCGAGGCCGCCGAACGCATGGGCGTCACTCTGCCCGAAGACCTCATCCAGGAAGCCGTCAAAGTCGTCAAAAACGACAAGTAACGCCTGACCAACACGGGCGGACCCCAAAAGGGCCCGCCCGTTTTCTTTCACGGTGAAAAACTACCCATGCTCAGTGAAATCGCATTCTACGGTGCTCTCGAAACCGGCCTGATCTACGGCCTGGTTGCCTTTGGTATCTATCTCTCTTTCCGTGTTCTCGACTTCCCCGACCTGACGGTGGATGGCAGCTTCCCCCTGGGCGCCGCCGTTGCCGCCATGTTGATTATTGAAGGCTGGAATCCCTGGCTGGCAACTGGCTGTGCGGTACTGGCCGGCATGGCCGCCGGTGCCGTAACCGCCATCCTGAATGTCAAACTCAACATTCTGAACCTGCTGGCCTCCATCCTTACCATGATCGCGCTCTACTCCGTGAACCTGCGCATCATGGGCCGGCCGAACGTGGCCTTGCTCACAGAAGAAACGGTACTGACTCCCTGGTACGACCTGGGCCTGGCTTTCCATCAGGTGCCGGTGTTGCTGTTTACCCTGGTCGCTATTGTGTCCCTGATTCTGTTGTGGCGTTTCATGAAATCCGAGACTGGCCTGGCCATGCGCGCCACTGGCGCCAACGCCCGCATGGCTCGCGCCCAGGGCATTGCGACCGGCGGCATGATCATACTGGGGGTTGCTCTGTCCAACGGTCTGGTGGGTCTGGCCGGTGCTCTGTTTGCCCAGAGCCAGGGCGCAGCAGACGTCACCATGGGTGTAGGCGTAATCGTGATCGGCCTCGCCTCACTGATTGGCGGTGAAGCCGTTATCACCCCCTCCACCGTGGTACGCGCCCTGTTGGCGTGTGTGGTGGGCGCCATCATCTACCGACTGGCCATTGCCTTTGCCCTGAATGCCGATGTCCTCGGCCTGCAGGCACAGGATCTGAATCTGATTACCGCGGTTCTGGTTACCCTGGCCATCGTACTGCCTGGCGTTCGCACCAAGATCGCCAGTCGTTTCACCAGCAAAAAGGCCTGAGGAGGCACTATGATCAGCGCAACCGATCTGCGGCTTACCTTTGGCAAAGGCACCCCGCTGGAAAACCCGGCCCTTCGGGGCATGAGCCTGACGGTAAACCAGGGCGAATTCGTGACGGTCATCGGCAGCAACGGCGCCGGAAAATCCACCTTCCTGAACGCCCTCGCCGGCGAAGTCATGGTGGACAGCGGCCAGATTATCGTCGACAACCTGGACGTTACCCGGCTGCCCACCCATAAACGGGCGGCGCGGGTTGCCCGGGTGTTCCAGGACCCCCTGGCCGGCACCTGCGAAAACCTGTCCATTGAAGAAAACCTGGCACTGGCCATCAAACGTGGCCAAAGCCGAGGTCTGACCAGTGCGGTGAAAAAGCAGTATCTCGGGCAGTTCCGGGAAAGCCTTGCCACGCTGAAACTGGGCCTGGAAAACCGCCTGGGTGACAAAATGGGCCTGCTTTCGGGCGGCCAGCGCCAGGCCGTCAGCCTGCTGATGGCCAGCCTGACGCCCTCCAGCATACTGCTGCTGGATGAGCACACTGCCGCACTGGACCCGAAAACCGCCAACTTCGTGCTGGAACTCACCCAGCAGATCATCGAGGAGCAGAAGCTCACCGCCCTGATGGTCACTCACAGCATGAAACAGGCACTGGAAGTCGGCAGCCGTACGGTGATGCTGCACCAGGGCCAGGTGGTATTCGATATTGCCGGTAAGGACCGGGACGGACTGGAAGTGAAAGACCTGCTGGGCCTGTTCGAGAAACAGCGCGGCCTGGAGGTGGACGACGACAGTCTGTTGTTGGGTTGAAACACCCGACAGACAAAAACGGGGCCCACGCGGCCCCGTTTTTGTTTCTACTTAGCCATTTTAGTGGCCGTAGATCACCATCTGGGTATTGGTAATGGCCAGGTCGTCCATAAAGATGCTGCCAATGGACGTACCACCCACCAGCACACCGCCAATGGTCATGTCAGCGCGGAACGAATCCATATCGACCGCAAGGCTGTCGACACCCAGGCTGTTAGAGCCCTTGTAGATATCGAGGTCCACCTTGGCGAACAGGTCCGGAATGTTCTTGTTGCGAACCGGATCATAGGTATCACCGGTCAGGCGCAGATCCCGGATGCCCACCGCCAGGAACGGTGCATCGAACTCCAGGTTATCAATCGCTATATCGGCGCGCAGGTTCATCACGTCGGTATCCGCATCAATCTCGATATTGGCGCCGCCCATCAGAATGTCAGCGGTGAAATTATCAAGGATGGTGGTGGAGTCTGTGGTGCCAACCAGATTCCACTGGTCGGTGGAGACCCGCACATCCACCGCACCGAACATCTGCGGCAGCACGTTGATGATGGCATCGCCGTCACTGAGCACATCGATTTCAATGCGGATGTTGTCCAGCAGGTCGGTTTGCTGGGCAGCGCCGCCCATCAGGTTAACGCCCAGTTCCGGAAACAGGTCGGTCCGGTTGGTACCGCCCACGAAGATGTTGTTGATCTCAAGCGACCCCTCATCGGTGTAGATAAACCGATCAATGTTCAGCTTGGTCTCCAGCTCAATGGTCACACCCGCCTGGCCGGTGATGTTTCCCATTGTGGTTTCGTCCAACGGTTGAAACGCCAGGGCCGCAGGGGGTGCCCCGGCAATACACAGCGCAAGAACGGTAGGTTTCAGGCCTTTCATTATTCTTTTCCTTTTATAGTCGTTATCACTTCCTGTGGGCCACTGCAGTATTACGACGCCACTGTCATACTCTACCGACACGTCGTTTTTGGATACGTGCAGAAGTCACAAAAACCTGCATTCCAGAACTTTTCAGGCGCACACTTTTTAACCACAAGATGTAGTGACATGCAGAGAATCCGTTAATGGCGCGGCTTCCCGCAGATTCAAGAACTTTTCCATTGATTTTCTTTGCCCACAGGCGCCAATCAATAGTTGCTCTCTTATTCACAGAACACTATATCCTGTTATACTTCCCAAAAAATAAGCCCATATATAGGGTCAGCTACGCCAACACCTACTGATTGTCAAGCAGTAGAAATGCCAGCAGACACAAGGCTGGCTGCAGTGATCAACACAGAATTCCGGTTATGGAAGGCAGTCTTCCCGGCCAGGCACGGACACCATATATAGTGATTCTGCTGGCCCGATAACCCATGAAGTACCAGAAACACACAGGGGTAAGGCGCTGAGGACGGCGTCTTCAAAAAAGAGACATACTGAAAACCGAGGGTGGCAATGAACGCTAAGGCACAGGCAGTGATCACAACGATTCCCATGCAGGAAGCTTCGCTAGATATCTGGAGCAGCAAGTACCAGCTCAAGACCAAGACCGGCGAGCCTGTCGACAAAGACATCAACGCAACCTACGAGCGCGTGGCCAAGGCCCTGGCCGAGGTTGAGAAAAAGAATCTACGCGACAAATATATGAAGGAATTCCTGTGGGCCCTGCAGAACGGCGCCATCCCCGCCGGCCGCATTACTTCCAACGCCGGTGCCGAAGCCCACAAGCCGGCCACCTCCACCATTAACTGTACCGTATCCGGCACCATCCAGGATTCCATGAACGATATCCTGGAGAAAAACCACGAAGCGGGCCTCACCCTCAAGGCCGGCTGTGGTATCGGTTACGAATTCTCGACCCTGCGCCCACGCGGTGCCTATGTCGCCGGCGCGGGTGCCACCACCTCCGGCCCGCTGTCGTTCATGGATATCTTCGACCGCATGTGCTTCACCGTGTCTTCCGCTGGTGGCCGCCGCGGTGCCCAGATGGCCACCTTCGACGTACACCACCCGGACGTGATCGAATTCATCCAGGCCAAGCGGGAAGACGGCCGCCTGCGCCAGTTCAACCTGTCCCTGCTGATCACCGAAGACTTCATCGAAGCCGTGCGCAACGGAGACGACTGGCACCTGTCCTTCCCGGTTACCCAGAAAGAAGCCGACGACGAAGGCCTGGACCTGACCGACGCCAGCCAGTTCGTCTACCGTGACTTCCCGGTACAGGAAGGCTACGTGGTGAACAACGAAGGCAAGGTCGCCTGCCGCATCTACAAAACGGTGAAAGCCCAGTTCATCTGGGACACCATCATGACCAGCACCTACGACTACGCCGAGCCAGGCTTCATCCTGATCGACAAGGTCAACCAGATGAACAACAACTGGTTCTGCGAAGACATCCGAGCCACCAACCCCTGTGGCGAGCAGCCCCTGCCCCCGTACGGCAGCTGCCTGCTGGGTTCCGTGAACCTCACCAAGTTCGTTGAGTACCCGTTCACCGAGAAAGCCAGCTTCAACTACGAGAAGTACCGCAAAGTGGTTGGCACCTTCACCCGCATGCTGGACAACGTAGTCGAAATCAACGGCCTGCCCCTGGGCGAACAGCGCCACGAGATCACCTACAAGCGTCGCCACGGTATGGGCATTCTGGGCCTGGGCTCCACCCTCGCCATGCTGCGCATGCCTTACGGCTCTGACGAGTCCGTGAAGTTTACCGAAGAAGTGGTTCGTGAAATGGCGGTAGAAGGCTGGCGCCAGTCCCTTGCCCTGGCCGAAGAGAAAGGCCCGGCGCCAATCATGGACGACGAGTTTGAAGTAACGCCGAAGATGATGACCAAGTGCCCGAAACTGGCCGAAGACGGCATCAAGGTGGGCGACAAGGTCAAAGGCAAGGTACTGCACGCCAAGTACAGTGCCTACATGGGCCGTATTGCCGAAGTAGAGCCGGAGCTGGTAGCCAAACTGGCCGAGAAAGGTGGCCGCTTCACCCACCACACCTCCATTGCCCCGACCGGCACCATCAGCCTGTCCCTGGCCAACAACGCCAGTAACGGCATTGAACCGAGCTTCTCTCACCACTACGCCCGGAACATCATTCGTGAAGGCCGTAAAACCAAAGAGAAGGTAGACGTATTCAGCTTCGAACTGCTGGCCTACCGCCACCTGGTGAACCCGGGCGCCATGCCGTTCTCCGATGAAGACGACAAGAAGCTGCCCAGCTACTTCACTACCTCCGACGACGTAACGCCCACGCAACACGTCGACATCCAGGCTGCGGCACAGAAATGGGTAGATTCCTCCATTTCCAAAACCGCTAACGTTCCGACAGAATTCCCGTACCAGGATTTCAAGGACATCTACCTGTACGCCTACGACAAGGGTCTGAAAGGCTGCACCACCTTCCGCTTCAACCCGGAAGCGTTCCAGGGCGTACTGGTTAAAGAGAAAGACCTTGAGAACACAATGTATGAGTTCACCCTGGACGACGGCAGCAAAGTGACCCTGCGCGGCAACGAACAGGTTGAGTACGACGGCGAAATTCACACCGCCGCCAACCTCTTCGACGCGCTGAAAGAAGGCACTTACGGCAAGTATTAATCCGGGAACCGACAGACAGGAATTACGAACATGACAGTGAAAATCAGCAACAAGATCGTCGGCTACCGGGTAAAGAAAGCCGACGCCGAGACCACGGGTGAGCACCAGGCGCCGGTGAAAGCCGACACCAAGCCGGTGGAGATGAACGAGAACATCGAACGCCCGGATTTCCTGCTGGGCACCACCTACAAGATCAAGCCGCCGGTGGCCGAGCACGCGATGTACATTACCATCAATGACATCCTGCTGAACGAAGACACCGATCACGAGAGCCGGCAGCCGTATGAAGTGTTCATCAACTCCAAATCGATGGAACACTTCCAATGGGTTATCGCCCTCACCCGCGTTATCTCAGCGGTGTTCCGCAAAGGTGGTGACGTCACCTTCCTGGTGGAAGAGCTGCGCAGCGTTTACGACCCCAACGGCGGGTATTTCAAGAAGGGCGGCGTGTTCATGCCCTCACTGGTAGCCGAGATCGGCGCCGTGATCGAGAAGCACCTGAAGGCCATCGGCCTGCTGGAAAGCGACGAGCTGAGCGAGACCACCAAGCGCATCCTCGCTGAAAAGCGCGCAGAGTTTGAGGCCAGCCAGAACAAGGCCACCAACGACGACAGCGGCAGCGACTACCCCGCCAACGCCACCATGTGCGGCAAATGCAGCACTAAAGCGGTGATTGTGATGGACGGATGCGCTACCTGCCTGTCTTGCGGCGACAGCAAGTGCGGTTAAGGTGATTGACTGCTGAGTGATGAAAAGGCCCGGTTGCGGAAGCTTCCGGGCCTTGCTGTTTAAAGGCAGCACACACAAGGAATGTTCATAGATCATGGCAAGGAATCAAGGCCAAGGTGGGCCGATTGAATCACGGCTAATCAGCTTATTGGCATCGTTGTTTTTCTCTATCCCAACAGCAGCCCTCATTTGGCTCTGGGTCAATTTGGAGTTAGCCATTTACTGAGATTCCTTTCTCAGTAGTGGTTACCTTGTCGCCTGTATTATTGTCTTCGCTGTGTTGGCCATACTGCTCCCGCAATTGTTTCCATCCATTCTCGGGTCCATTTGGCGGGGTTACATGTTTGATGCAGTCAGCGCACGCTTTGATCTGTTTTAATAGGGACGTTATGAAGGAAATTCTTGTTGTTGGTTGTGTCTTGTTTTTGGCGGCTTGTAAATCAAGCAATTCCGATAATGACCAGCCAGATGTTGCCGCCAAAACAATCGCTCCTGAGGTAGGAAGCTGGATCAGGGCCTGCTCCCCAATTGATGATGTGATCACAGCAGAAATATTTTATGACGGCGAGTTATCCGCTCGGTGGGTAGAGCGACTCGACATCACAGAAAACACTATAGTGGTCTCTCGATCCGTTTATATTGATGAGATGTGTGAGACGCCTCTGTCCTTCGAGGACGGACCCGGAATTGTACTTCAGTGTTTCGGGGAAACTCGTGAAAGAGTGCTGGTACAAGGCGTATACGAGGTGCTGAGCTTTCCCTACATAGATGACCGGTACAATCCCCAGGTTCCCGAAAGTTGTGATTTGGCATCTGAGCCGGGCATGAACGTTTATCCGGTGGGTGATGTGCTCTACAGGGCTTACTATACGGACGCGATGAGCAGTGAACCCTCGGAACTGGTGGTCGATTTCAATCAGGTTTTTGAAAGGGTCCAGTGATCTGAATCGACCATTTTTCACCGGAAAGGGAACAATCTTTGGAAAGGATAACCGTGCCTGCGTCAGCCCCTCTGGTCAGCATCATCACCCCCACCTTCAACCGTGAGCGCACCATCACGCAAGCGGTCGAGTCTGTGCTGGCCCAATCCTATCCCCACTGGGAGCTGATCATCGTCGATGATGGCTCCCGGGACAGCACCCGCGAGAAGCTGGCCAGTTACCTGAATGATGACCGCATCCACTACCATTTTCAGGAAAACCAGGGCCAGAGCATTGCCCGGAACCTGGCGCTTCAATATGCCCGGGGCGAATTACTGTGTTTTCTGGATTCCGATGACCTGTGGGTGCCTGAAAAGCTGGAGAAGCAAGTGGCGCTTATGGAGGCTCACCCGGAGGTGGATGTCCTTCACAGTGATGAAATCATGATCGACGAGCAGGGCCGGGAGTTGTCCCGCAAGAATATGCGCCGGTACTCGGGCCGGATTGCCCGCCAGATGCTGGTGGACAACAGCGTAAGCATCAACACGGTAATGGCGCGGCGGAAATGCTTCGATGCCCTGGGCGGGTTTTCGGGCCGCTACGGCGTTGCCGACGATTACGACATCTGGCTGCGTTTTTCAGCCCGTTTCACCTTCCTGTATGTGCCCGAGTACTGGGGTTATTACCGGGTGATGGCAGACCAGATTTCCAGCGACAAGAAACGCCGATTTGCCGCCAACGAAGCGATCATTCGTGATTTTATCGGGGAATACGGAAGTACACTCCAACCCGGTGACATCCGCTGGGGTCTGGCCCGCTTCTACTGCCGGAAAGCCCGTCATTTTGCATCAGCAGGAGACTCGGCGACGGCCTGGGGCGCGGTTGCCCAGGGGTTGCGGTATGCTCCCCTGGATTCGGTGGTATGGCGCGCCGTTTATCGGGTGATCTTTCCCCGCCGTGGTGCGAGACAAGATTGACATTGGTAGCCTGCCAAACTGGCTTTCATCAAAAAAGGAATGACCATGAAATGCCCTAAATGCAGAAATACGGACCTCAAACCCACCAAAATTGAGGATGGCCTCCCGGTTATGGGTTGCCCGGACTGTGAGGGTGCCTCGCTGTCATTGCTCTACTATCGCGACTGGGCGGAACGAAATGCACCGGTCGAGCAGAGCGAAGCCGTAGACGCGGATGTAACCGTCGAAAACGATGCCAAAACCGCCCTCTCCTGCCCCAAGTGCAGCAAACTGATGACCAAGTACTCGGTATCCAGCGAGCACAAGAACCGTATCGATCTCTGCGCATTCTGTGATGAGGCCTGGCTCGATGGCAGCGAATGGACGTTACTCAAGTCCCTGGAGCTCGCCCACAAACTTCCCTCGGTGTTCACCGACCAATGGCAGCGGAAGGTGCGGGATGAAAAAATGGAGAGCAAGAAAGTCGAGCGCCTGAAAAAACTGGTGGGAGAAACCGATACCACGAGGGCCGTTGAAATCCGGGATTGGTTGAAGAATCACAACCGAAAGGCTGCTATCGTTCAGTTTATTGCCTCGGAGTAATCGGTGTTTAGCTGGAAACGCTGAACTTCCCCGCTCTCGCGGCACTGGTAACTACCCGTGTCGCGTCATAAGGTATCGGTTCCACCATATCGTCAATGGAAAGCGAAACCAGCGGCGGTATCGGCCATTCAGCCCTCCTACTTGCCAATACTGGTGTTATCGCGCGCTTTGCCTAAACTAATCCAAGGTTCTCCATCTTCAGACTTTCTGCCTCCACACAGGTTAACTATCTGTGTCCTCGCTGCCTTAATGTCCTGATGCTTTGATGGTCCGCAGTGCTCCTACCTAACGGGGTCAGGATGCCTTCCTGCTCCGGTAACTACCGCAGGACAAAAATGAGGGGATTACAATGAGACTGATCTTCCGATCAAGCGGAGGCCCGGTATCCACCGTCTATTACCGAATCTTTGATGCCGATGACACGCTACACTGGATAGGCCTCGCTGATGGCAAAATCGACCTTTCAAGGTACGGCCGTAATTCCCGGGACGCCTACAAAGACCTCTCTCCCGGGCACTCAAAAGTAACGATGGAGCTGAAATGGGGAGGCATTACCGGTAGCGCCATTGTCAGTGCCAAAAAACAATACTCCGAGCACAGTAACGTGGTCATCACGCCGGTGATGACACCGGTGGAAATCACCACCGAACCCATGGATCTGATAAAGCTCAGCGGCAAAAGCGACCAAACCATCCTGAGGAACCGTGGCAGGGAAGAATCCGAGCAGACTTTCATGCTTGATGCCAAAAAAGCGGCCGACATAGCGATGGCTGTAGTGGATGGTTTAATCGGTGGTTATGCCAAAACCAGCGTAGTACTTGGCACGTCCAAAACGGGTGTTGGTCTCGCAGGACAGATACTCAGCTTGTTCGGTTCAAACACAAAACCAGAGCCTCTGAAACTCGAAGATATCACCAGCAGCCTGATCGAAGCACTGAGCCAGAACGAGGCTAAGGTCCAGTCAGCCAAAATCATGTTGGTATCCCGGTGGCTGGATCACTACATATCCAAATCCATCGCTTTGAGTACTCAGGGCAATGCCGCTGGCCAGGATCTGTCGGAATACGACAAACAGGAATTCCGGGACGAGTTGAACGCGCATCTGGATGGCAGAACCGAATTTATCGGCGCACTGGCAGTGTTGGAACACAACCGCGAGATAAGAAAATACGCGATCCCGGAATACATCATGGGGTTGACCTTGCGACTGCACATGGAGCGGCTCCATCTCCACGTCAAGAAAGAGCAATCTCCTCTTGATGAACACGACATTGCGAAAATCATCAGCCTGGCACAAGGATACGTTACGACGCTCCACGAATGTGAGTCGGACTTCAAAAAGCTTCGCGCCGACCTGATCCGAAAATACCCACTGATCGATTCGAGTTGGGAAGATTATACTAACCCTGCACCGGGCTCAGGGATTATCGATGTGGTCGATATGAGCGGCCCGGAAGGCTCGTGTTTTGGTCGGGGAATTACCGTCAAATACCTGGCCGGAGACCGTTGGTTGATCATCAAGACGATCAGCGCGCTGAGTGCAATCATCAAGGAAATGGAAAGCTACAACCTGGCAGAAACCTCGCCGCCCAAGGCGCCAGAGGTCAAAAGCCTGCAGTAACGGCCTATACTCATTGGCCGGCCACAGCGTGGCCGGCAGCTTTATCACCATAAGGTGCGATTAGGCCGCTATCACTGCAGCTACTCAGGGCCAAGCGGGCGCCCTCGCTATAGATCGGCGATTCGCTATAATTACGGATCTCAAATCCACTCATCTATCAGCGGACTACTCCACAAAGAAAAAGGACTTTCCATGACTCTCGGATGGGTAATTGCCGGCACAATCGGCCAGGTGCTTCTGGCCTACATGCTGTTTATTCTGGGTGTATTCGGTTTCAGCGCCGTGGGTAACACCCACCGCCCCACTCCGTTCGATTTCTCGGTACTCAACTCGGCCCTGTATGCAGCGCCTGCAAGCTGTCTGATCAGTGCGGTGGTTGTTATTGGTCTCTACCGCTCTGGCGCGAGTGAAATGTCCTATCTCTGGTACGCAGCGCCGATTCTGTTGTTTGCAAGCTACTGCCTGTACGTCAAGCTGTGTATCAAACGCCAGTGAGTGGCGTTGTGTCGAAAATCTTCAATACCCGCTCGCCCGTAGTCATTATTGTGAAACTCCAACACTATTGGAGAACATGAACGATGACTGCACGCGCGAACTATATCGGCCTGGCACCCAAAGCCATGCAGATCCTATTGAATCAGGAAGCCTATCTGAAAGAGCAGTTCAGCGACTCCAGCATCCTGAGCACGGCGTTGTGGGAGCTGCTGAAGCTACGGGTTTCACAGATTAACCAGTGCGCCTTTTGCGTGGACATGCACAGTAAAGATGCCCTGGCCCAGGGCGAGACAGTGGAGCGTTTGATTGGCTTGAGCGCTTGGCGGGATATGCCGATGTACTCAGCCACAGAGCGCGCGGCTCTTGAGTGGGCGGAGCATCTTACCCAAAGCAAGCCGGTGGACGACCACTACTATGACAAACTGGCAACGGCCCTTGGCGAAAAAGGGCTGGTTGATGTAACCATCGCGGTGAACGCGATCAACAGCTGGAACCGGATCGTCAAAGCCTTCAAGCCAGAGGTAGGCAGCTATAAACCCCAGTAGCCTTCGCAAACCTGCATTCGACTTTCAGTTGTCCTGTCCATCGGGCCCGCTTTCGGCCTTTGTTCAGGGGCTTTGGTCTGCGGCTGTCTCAGAATCGGTAGCGGAACCTGTGGTAAAGCTGTTGCATTCTGAGGCGTGCAGCAGCATCTGGTTCAGTCTTGCGGGGGACGTACGAATCGGGGATATAGCAATTCCTGAAGGGGTGGTTGTTTTGCCGGTAGAGAAGGTGGCCGCCCAGGTATCACTGGCGCCGGGATCAGAGCTCGCGGGGATTCGCTTTCAGCCTGCCATCGGCTATGGCCTGATCTGCCAGCACTTTGGCCGGCCCACGGTACTGAACCGTGACCCGAGGCAATTGCCCGGTCTCATTCCGCTCTTTTCCCGCCTTAAAACCTGTTGCAACAACGTAAGCCGCGTGAGCACGATGCAGAGCTGGGCTGAGAACAACTTCCGGCTAACCCGGCTCATTCCCGGCGCTCTGCAGCAGGCTCTGGACTGTATAAGAGACGATGCGGAACCGGGCTCGCTCACGCAACACCTGGAAATCAGTCAGCGCCATGTGGAACGCCTTTTCAAACACTGGATGGAAATGACGCCCAAACAGTACCAGCGCATTCTTCGGGTGAAACGGGCCATCAATTACATTCGTGAGCATGGCCAGGTTAACCTGGCCGAAGTCGCTCACCAGTTCGGCTTCAGTGACCAGGCCCATATGACCCGGGAGTTTCGTACGATTGCGCGCATCACGCCGGGCCAGGTGTAATCACTGAAAATGAGGCATGAGGACTGGAATCTCCCCGCTTATTTTTCGTAGCCTGTTATCAGGTTCATTGGCAGCCTCCCGACCAGGTCAGATCAGCAAATCAGGAGTTGTATCTCATGAAGGGAATCAGAAGCGCCTGCGCGCTTATTATCCTCACGTGTCTCTCGGCACTGACTCAAGCCGCCACCGCCGTCGAAATGGCCAGGCAAGCGTATTTCCTGATCGAGCGCGACCCTCTCGATCTCGATCAACGAGATGAAGCCAGTTACCTGATTCAGCGCGCCAATGTGTTGGACGGCGACGAGCCATGGGTGGCGGTTGCCCAATCCCGCCTGACTCTGGTGAGCGGCTACAAGGTTGGGCAACGACACGATCGCCGGGCCTACGAAGAAAGCGCCGTCAGCACCGCAAGGCAACAGGCAGAACGCGCAGTTCGTAATGGGCCGAACCTGGCCATGGCACACGTTCAGTTGGCCATGGTGCTCATTATTCAAGGCGAACTGCGTACGGCCTGGGATCATTTGAATACCGCAGACTCACTGGATGAACAGAGCTTCTACCCCTGGTACCTGCGGACGGTTATCGCGATACACCACAAAGACGAAAAATTCGCCGCAGAGGGTTTCAAAGAAATCGAGAGCAGAGCATCCCAGAAGTATCAGAAACGCCTGTTGCTTCATGAGCGCATGCGGTTGGCCAAGGCCACTAAGAACCTCGAGGAGCGGGATCGGCTGCATCGCAAAATGATCGAGCTGGACCCTGACTATGCCTACGCCTGGGGCAATTACGGTTCATTTTTACTTGGCCAGAAACGTTACCGGGAAGCCGTGCATAACCTGGAGCGAGCCGTAGAGTTGAAACCCTACGGGCTCGCGGTGAGCCAGTTAGCGGAGGCACGCAGGAAGCTGAATCAGGCGTTTTGATTCGCTTCAAACACTCAAAACAATATCCTCATAATCAAACCGTACCTTCGGTAACTGCGCCGTGGTGTCCCAGACACTGCGGTACCCCAGCGCCACGATGGCGGTGCTCTCCAGGCCAAGTTCCGGCAGTCCCAGCACTTCGTCGTAGGCTTTATGATCGAAGCCGGTCATGGGGCAGCTGTCGATCTGCATGGTGGCGGCGGCGGTCAGAAGGGTGCCCAGGGCAATGTAGGCTTGCTGATGAGCCCAGGCTTGTTTCTCGGCCGCTGTTTTGCCCGAAAGCGCCTGTTTCATATGTTCCACATATCCGGCAATGTCGCTGGCCGGGACACCGCGGGTCTTCACGAACTGGTCTACGTAGCGATCAACGGTGTGGTCGCCAATCTCTGTCTGGGCCGCGAAAACGATCAGGTGGGAGCACTCCAGCACCTTTTGCTGGCCGAATGAGTGCGCCAGCAATGCCTGCCTCACCCGCCTGCTCTCCACTACTAGGAGCTTGTACGGCTGCAGACCGTATGACGAGGCGCTTTTCCGTGCCGCATCCAATAGAGTTTCGACAGTACGGGTATCAAGCTTTTCCGGTGAAAATTCGCGAACGGCGTAGCGCCAGTCCAGGGCTTGGTGGATATTCATGGTGATGACTCCCTTAGCAGTGACGTGTTGCTGACCACTCTAGGGCGCGGTTATCTATCAAAAAACAGAGAATCCTGAAGAATACTTTTTCCAATATAGAAATAGTTGTACCAACACAGTCATCGGGTAATCGTTACCGCTCATTCCCAATACGGCTTGTCACCGAGGTGTTGGTCAATGTGCTCCAGCAACAACCGCACTTTGGTGGGCTGTTTTCGCCCCGGGGGAAACAACGCGAACACGGTATAGGTCTGGGGTGGGTATTCCGAAAGTAAGGCCACCAGCGCCCCATTGGCCAGGTCCTGTTGTACCAGGAAGCGCGGCACCAAGCCCACCCCTGCACCGTTGAGCAAGCTCTGCCGAATGGCCAGACTGCTGTCGGTACGGTAATTGCCGCTCACGACGACTTCTTTATCGCCCAATGCCCATACCCGGGGCCGGTCATGAAGATTGAACATCAGGCAATTCTGTGCGGCCAGGTCGGCGGGTGTGTGAATGGCGGGCGAATGCTCCAGATAGCCCGGCGCAGCACAGACAATATTCCGGGACTGTCTTAGCGGTTTGGCCAGCAGGCTTGAATCTGCCAGAGTGCTGCGAATGCGAATGGCCATGTCCACACCCTGCTCCACCAGGTCCACCATGCGGTCACTGAGCTGAAGATCGATCTCGATCTCCGGATACCGGGCCAGAAAGCTGTCGATGGCCCCGGTAATGTGGGTAAGCCCAAAAGACATGGGAACGTTCAGGCGGATAAGGCCACGGGGTTCCGCCTGAAATCCGCGAGCCTCCAGCTCGGCATCTTCAAGTTCATCCAGCAATGCCTGGGTACGCTTCAGAAAAGCCAGACCAGCATCCGTCAGGCTCATGCGGCGGGTGGTACGGTTGATCAGGCGAGTATCAAGATCTCTCTCCAGAAACGCGATGTGTTTGCTAACGGTGGCTGCGGTGATATCCAGGTCGTCGGCGGCCCGGGTGAAACTGCCCAGTTCTGCCACGCGCCTGAAGATGTTCATTGCGACCAGTTTGTCCGTAGCCATGGCTCGCCCCTCATTATTTCCAATTTGGAAGGAGTATTATTCGAATTAGACTGATTATCAAATCAATCCGAAAGCGCACACTGGTGGTCACCAGACATTTTTCACACATCGGAGTGCCAGCCATGCTTGCCACCACATCAAGATTCAGCCTTCCCCTCCAGGCCGTACTCTGGGGTTTACTGCTAATCAATGGCTTTCTGATTGCACTAATGCTGGCGCTGGCCAAGGCCGCAACGTCTCTCGGCCTGCCGGCCGTTGCCTACGCCTTCTGGCAAACACTCATTGCGGGCGTCGTGCTGCTGTTATGCACGGGGGAGCGCCGGGCGATTCATCAAGCAAGATTCGCCCGCTATTTTCTGGTCAGCGGCCTGACCGGCATTGCCGTGCCCAACGCCATCGGTTTCTTTCTGGTGACAAAGCTGGGGGCCGGCTACACGGGAATTATGTATGCCCTTCCGCCTATCTTTACCTTCCTGTTAGCGTGGGGCCTGGGGCTGGAAAACCGCAACTGGCTCAAGCTCGCCGGGTTGTCCATCGCGGTGATGGCCTGCGGCTGGATTGTGGTTCAACGCCATGCTGAAATGAGCAACGCCAGTCCACTCTTGTTTGTTCTTGGGCTGGCCATCCCTGTGATGTTGTCTGTGGGGAACGTATATCGCTCTGTGGCCTGGCCAGCAAAAGCCAAACCGATGATTCTTGCGGCCGGTACCCTGCTGGCGTCTGCCCTGGCGCTGGCTCTGTTCGCCGCTATGACAAACACCGAACTGCTTCCATCAGGCACATCGCCTCAGTTGATTGGCATTCTGATGCTGCAGGGGCTACTCACGGCCCTTACCTATCTGGTCGCCTTTGAACTGCAACGGCGCGCAGGCCCGGTATTTTACAGTCAGTTAGGCGCTGTCGCCGCCGTGTTCGGGCTGTTGATCGGCGTCGTCTGGTTCAGGGAGCAGTATTCTGCGGCCATCTGGCTTGGGGTATTTCTGGTGATTCTCGGCTTACGAATCAGCAACCGTGCGGCGGCACCTGCTCCATCCTGAACGGAGCATTTTTCAGGCATTCAGGGTTACTCGATCGGCTGGCGTAACTTGCGGCGGAACTTAAAACAGAATAGCTTGAACACTTCTGGTTAAACCTTGAACGGAGCTCAATCATGCAAAGGATCGCATCACCCAAATTTGGTTTGCTCGGCCTTTCAACGCTGTGCCTGCTTCCCGGCATTACCCAGGCCGGTGGCCCGTCTCCCGAACACTACCTCAAAAACAGCCCGATGGTATTGGAGATTCGCTATTGCGAATGCCAGGCCACAGAGCCAGGCCAGGCTCCCACCGAATTACGCCCGGCGTTTCTGGAACAATCGCGTCTACTGGAAGTTGACGTAGACCCTGACGGCAAGGGCTTTGTGTCGTCACCTGAAATGACACTGGACTTTGAACTAAGAGCCCTGCCGGAATCCCCCGGGGATTTCATGCTTAGCTTTGCCGGCAATTATGTGGCCGGCCAGCAAAATAGCACCAGCACCGGAGAGGTATTGCTAAAGGACGATCAGTGGCTGAATCTGTTCGGCTCCGAGCATGTAAGAGAAAACAGCACGCAATACGGCGATGTTGCGGTAAGACTTATTTCCGGAGACTTGCAAGCCAGGTAGTAGTGATACACTTGCAGCCCGCCATTAAAGCCCACTTTGAACTGGTTCCACGAGACGCTCATGGTTAAATCGATCGCTTTGGCGGTGCTTCTTGTCCTGCTTCTGGCTCTGATTGTTTTTCAGTACGCCATAACCTCTGTGCCCAGCCTTGAGCCACCCATCACCGTGAGTGATGCCCGGCGCGTCGATGACAACAACTCCTTGCTGGTGTCGCTCACCGGAAGCGATGGACAACGTTTCACCCTGGGGCTGCGGGGCGATATTGAAGACAAACCGGAGGAAACCGCGCTGTTTTTCATCAGCCGCCCGAACCTGGTGCCCTATGTGTACTGGCCAGGGTTCCGCAGTAATGACGAAAAACGGGTTCTGAATTTGCTGACGTCTTGGGAAAAAAACCGAAAGGCGCCTTCTGAAGATTCAGAACACGCGGCGTATCAGATTTATTCAGTGTTAAAGGGTCGAAACTAACCCCGGGCTCTAGCCCGGGGTTAACTTAAAGCTCAGGCTTACGAGCAAGAGCCGCAGCAGGTACCGCCCTCACCGTGCCCACCCTTTTTTGGCTCGTCGTTCTGCGTCTCCGCAGTACCACTTGCCTCGACGTGTTCAACGCCATTGCTTTCAGTTTCTGCGTCTTCTTTCTTGAAAATATTCACGAATGACAGGGCCATTTGGACTCCTCGGTTTACTACTGGATTTAACATTCATTTTTTATGAATGTTATTGGGAGACATCCGTTCGGTCAAGCAATTTACACCTCAGGTAACCTCAAATTTGATTCCCGTGCCGGAGCCTCTATACAGAGTCATGCTGAAGACAATACCATCAGGGTTTCCCCAAAGCTCAGGGAACTCGACGGAAGCCGCGCGGATTCCAGGCAGTCTTACCTGGTTCAATTTGTTCAAAGGACGAAGCCGCTACTATGAAAACCATAGGCCTCATCGGTGGAATGAGCTGGGAGTCCACCCAAACCTACTATCAGTTGATCAACCAGAAAGTCCGGGACGAGCTGGGCGGGCTGCACTCAGCGCGACTGGTTCTCTACAGTTTGGATTTTGCCGAGATCGAAGCCCTGCAACATCAGGGGGACTGGGCGGCGACCGGAGAAATTCTTGGTGCGGCCGGCAAGGCGTTGGCCGCGGCAGGTGCGGATTTCATTGTGTTATGCACGAACACCATGCACAAAGTGGCAGATAGTATTGAGAAGGCTTCTGGCCTGACCATGCTTCACATTGCCGATGCGACAGCTGATGCGCTTCATCGCGACGGGATCGATTGTGTCGGCCTTCTCGGCACAAAATTCACCATGGAACAGGCGTTCTACAAGGAGCGTCTGGAGAACCGGGGCATTCGCGTACTGGTGCCGGATGATGCCCAGAGGGCATTGGTGCATACGGTCATTTATGACGAGCTTTGCCGTGGTATTATCCGCAGGCCTTCGAAACAGGGCTATCTGAAGGTGCTGGACTCACTGGCCGCACGGGGAGCGCAAGGCGTAATACTGGGTTGTACCGAAATCGGCTTGTTGGTGCAGCAGGCTGATACTGCCATTCCGCTTTACGACACCACCCGCATCCACGCTGAACAAGCCGTGGCGCACGCTTTAGCGTGACCAGCGAGCCGTTTCAGCCGCCACAGTTTAGCTCCTCATTCACTTGGTGATGGTATTAACACGTTCTATGAAAAGCTGGCTACTTCTCGGCCTGGCCATTGTGGCTGAAGTGATTGCGACCTCGGCACTGAAATCCAGTGACGGATTCACCCGCCTGCTGCCAAGTGTTGTGGTGGTGATCGGGTACAGTGTGGCCTTCTATTTTCTGGCGCTGGCCATCAAGGTGATTCCAGTGGGGATTGCCTATGCCGTCTGGGCCGGGCTGGGCATTGTATTAATTTCGCTCATTGGTTGGTTACTGCTCGGTCAAAAGCTGGATTTTCCTGCGGTTGTCGGTATGCTGCTGATTGTAGCTGGCGTATTGGTTATCAACCTGCTTTCCAACACAGGTGCACACTGAACCGACATGAGTACCGTAACTTCGATCACCATTCGTAAATACCGGATTCAGGATCTGAGCCCGGTGGTTCGCCTGTTCACCGATTCCGTGCACGAGCTCACGGCAGGCGCCTACGACGAAACCCAGCGCTATGCATGGGCTTCACGCACACCCCATCTGGATACCTGGCGCGAGCGCCTGGAGTCTCTGGAGACCCTGGTGGCAGAAGAAGGCTCAGATCTCGCCGGTTTCATTTCCTATGAAAAAGATGGCCATATCGATCTGGTATTCACCGCTCCCAACTACGCCCGTCGCGGCATTGCTTCTGCCCTTTATCACGAGGCAGAACAGCAGCTCAAAGAGCTGGGCGTAACAGAACTCAAGACCGAGGCCAGCGTGGTCGCCCGGCCCTTCTTCGAGCGCCACGGTTTTGAGGTGGTGGATGAGCAGCGAGTCACGGTGCGTGGCGCCCAGTTCCTGCGTTATCTGATGCGCAAGAAGCTCGACGCCTGACCTGGACTCAAGCGGGCTCTTCGGCCTCTTCGGCCAGAGTCCGCACCCGCTCAAAGTCTTCCTCAGTAAACACACCATTCACCCCGGATATGGCGGCCAGCTCCATGCCGTGCTTGAGCCCGAGCTTGTAGATCTCCCGCACCTTCTCCCATTCAATGTTACGGCCGAGCGTGAAATTCTCGAACCGGGCCTCCAGTGCCAGCACAATCGTCTCCGCCAGACAGGCGTAGGCGATGCCCCGGGGCAAGCCAATGTCCTTCATGCGCACGTCTCCCGGTAGCTGGATTTCCCCGGATTCGATCACCAGCACATCCGGCCGCTTGGCCACATCCTCCGCCGGGATATCCAGCGGCCGGGCCACGTCGGTAATCACACAGCCTGGTTTCACCTGCATGATGTCCAGGATGCGTTTACCGGCCCCGGACGTAGCGGTAACCACCATGTCCATTTCGGAAAGATCGCGGTCCGTGGTGGCAGAGACGTGAACGATGGCCCCAGGAGTTTCCAGTTCGATACTTTCCTTCAGCGCCAGCAACTTGGCTGCCTCTGGGGCCACCATGTGGATTTCATCCACGGCTTTGGCCAGCAGGCGCGCGCACACGGAACCGATGGCGCCTGTGGCCCCGACTACCATCGCCTTACCCGCCATTTTGCCGCTCTTACCAATACTCACGCGGCCGACTTTTTTGGCGGCATCGTGGGCGGCCCAGAGCGCGCCGGAGGCACTGTAGCTGTTACCCGTGGTGATCGGTAAAGGTGCGCGTTTGGCCACAGTAATGCCGGCGTCCCCCACCACTTTGGTGAAGGCACCCAGCCCCATAATCTGGGCCCCAAGTTTCTTGGCCAGTTTTGCCGCCGCCAACAACCGGCTGTAGGTAAACTCCGGGCCGTGGGCCATGATTTCCTTGGGTGTGCCGCCTACGGTGATGAGCCATCCCTCGGCTTCATCTCCGGTGGGGGATTTGATGCCGCTCACCTTGGAATAAATGAAAGGCGGTGTGTAAGCCACAGCCTTCTCCACCAGGTTCATCACGGTGGGTGGAGAGACATTGGCAATCCAGTCCAGTGGTGGGGTTTTGGTCAGGTACTGCTGAGACAACGGATGAATCACGAAGGCGAAGCGGTTTACCCGCCGATAACCGTTGGGGTAAAGAATCCGCGGCTCAATTCCCAGGGTCTGAATAACATCCAGGAAGTCGTCTGCGCCCAGCTGCTCCGGCGTGCGGGACATCGCCGCGCTGATCATCGCCTCCATCACATTCACGCCCACGGGTCGACCTTCCAACCAGGGGCTGTAGTCCACCACCATGGCCACCTTGCGGGAGCGAAACCAGTCCAGGGCGGATTCGGTGACCCGGGAGGTGATCACGGTTTTACCGTCCAGCTCTTTCTCCGAGAAGGCCTCCAGATCGCCCATGGCTCCCACAATCACATGGGAGTCCTTTACCGACTCATGCAACGAGCCACGAATGAGCTTCTCGCCCATGCGGTAAATCGGTGTTTTGTGCAGTGCTTCAATAAGCTTGACTGCCGCGGGGCGGAAGGTCACCGGAGCCGTCAGCGAGGTATAGGTTTCCAGTTGGCGAAGGGAGGTAAGCAATCTCGGTACGCCGAAATCCAGATAGGGATCGGCAAAAAACAGGTTATCGGTGTGTTCAGACAACGCCTTGGCAATTCGGTAACCGGCCTGGCCATTCAGAAACAGCACCCGGGCGTTGTCAAAAAAGTGCCCCAGCTCTGTTTGGGTATGGCGCACCGCCCACTCCTGCAAGATACCTCGGAGGCCGGCACCGGTCGTCACCGGCTTGTCGGGAACGCAGGCTTCCAGCCGGGCAGTGTCCGGATGTTCCAGCTGTTCACGGCCCACCTGGTAGTGATCGTGAATCATGCTCAGGCCAATGGCATCAGCCTCCCCGCGAACCGAATCCAGCACGGCTTCGGCACGTTCCAGGTTGCCATCCGTGCCCACCCGAATAATCCGGAATGGCTGTTCCAGAAACGTGGTTTCCAGTTCGTAATCGTATTCCGAAGATCCCTGGCTGACACTAACGACCGTTTTCATGGCGGGCATCCTTGTTGTTTTGTTCTGCAATCAGTTTAGAAGATGGAACGCTCCGCCGCTTTAGCTCAGATCAAATAGCAGGCACAAAATAACCGGCTAAACTCATGCTGTATCTAACCCTCAAACCCCAGTCCGATTCAGGGAGGCTCCATGACCATTCAGGAAGAACTTAACGCCACCATTGCCGATCTGGTCCAACCGGGCAAAGGCATTCTGGCCGCAGACGAAAGCTCCCCGACCATTGCAAAACGCTTCAAAGCCGTAGGCGTTGAATCCACGGAAGCCACGCGGCGCGAATACCGAAGCATTATTTTCTCCACGCCCGGTCTTGGCGACCACATCAGTGGCGTGATTCTTTACGAAGAGACCCTGGAGCAACTGAGTCTGGACGACGTTGCTATTCCCAAGCTCCTTACCAGCCAGGGCATGGTGCCGGGCATCAAGGTCGATCAGGGCAAAGGCCCGCTGGTGAATGCCCCGGGGGACGAGATTACCTACGGGCTGGATGGCCTGGCAGCCCGGCTTGAGCACTACAAAGCCATGGGTGCCCGCTTCGCCAAGTGGCGAGATGTGTTCCATATCTCGGATACCCTGCCCTCGTTCCAGGCCACCAAATCCAATGCCGAGGTGCTGGCCCGCTATGCCGCCGTGTGCCAGTCGATGGGTATTGTGCCGATCGTGGAGCCGGAGGTACTGATTGACGGAAATCACACCATCGAGCGGGCTGCAGAGGTGAGCGAAGACGTATTGCTGGAAGTCTTCAAGGCCCTGCATCGGCACCGGGTGAACCTGGAATGCATGGTGCTGAAGCCCAGCATGGTGACACCGGGCAAGGAATCCGGCAAAGCCACGCCTGAACAGGTTGCCGAAGCGACACTGAGCGTCTTCCGGCGAGTGGTGCCAGCGGCCGTCCCCGGGATATTTTTTCTCTCCGGAGGCCAGACACCTGAAGAATCCACCGAGAACCTCAATGCTCTGAACAGCATGGGCTACCATCCCTGGGAGCTGAGTTTCTCCTACGGCCGGGCCCTGCAGGAACCTGCCCAGAAAGCCTGGGTAGGCAAACTTGAAAACGCCGATGCAGCGCAGGCGGCCATGAAAAAACGGGCCAGACTCAATGGCCTGGCCCGTTCCGGTGACTATACCCCAGCAATGGAGAACGAGGGCTGACCGGCCCTCAGTTACAACCGCTCACGCACCCGGCGGAACCGTTGAAGGCCATGGTCTGGCCGCTCAGCGGCACATGAACTGGCATGGACGCCAGAGCCTGGAACTGCGCCGTGCGGGTGCCCTCTTTCACCTTTCCACCCTCAGTGGCCGGCTCGTTGGCGTGCGACGCGATCACCGCAGCCGGTTCAATCAGATCATTCACCACGTAGGCTGCTTCTTTCGGGCCGGTGGTAAAGGTATCGCCGATATTCATCACCACTAGTTGGGCCTCGTAGTGGTCATTAACCACCAGCTTCTGCTCGGCAGTAATCCCGGTATCCCCGGACAGATACACCACCAGGCCATTGCTGAAGGTCAACACGTAACCGGTAGGCGGTCCCACACTGGCCCCCACGCCGGCTGCCGCCAGATAGTCCGCCAGCGGCCCGGAAAGAAACGACGGTGACACCCCGTTACTGTGCACAGCCGGCACGGTGGTGATGGATACACCACCGATGTCCCTGCTTCCGCCAAAGCGCACCAGTACGGATTTCGATGGATCACCGCTACCTTCTTTCAGTTTCGCCGCAAAGAACGCGGGCATTTCGCTGCCGGTCACGATGGTGGCGTTTTTCTTCAGGGCAATGTCCACGGTGTTGGACTGAGGCAGGCTGGAAACGGAGGTATCCGGGCTGGCGCAACTGCCCTGGTTGGTTTTGGCGATGCGCTGGTCTCCCACGTGGTCACCATGCATGTGCGAAACCAGAACGACATCAATGTTGCCAAGCCGTGGGTCATCGGAGCCGGCCACGGTTCGGCCGGCATCGTAGAGAATGCGGGTGCCGTTGGGGTCTTCAAAGATCAGGGCACGGTCACGACTACAGAACTCGCCGTCGTGACTGCCCAATGGCGTGACTTTGACCGCGTGATCGTCTGCCTGCGCGGCGGTAACCGCCGTCACCGCCAGGGCGGCGCCGAAAAACATGTGGGCCGCCATGCCCACTATTCTTGTTCTCATGGTGTTGTCCCTCTCGTTTACATGAACCGGAAGGATTTACGACAACAGTCCCGGTTTGTACCAGTCTAGCCCAGAGGAACGAAAAGTGAGGAGTCAGGCGGCGTTGGTGCTGCGTTGCGGCAGGTCGACTGGTTGATCCAGGCAGGCGAGCATGGGCGCAACCTCACGGATTTTTCGGGCCTGAGGCCAAAGCGCCTCGGCTTCAGCGAAACCCTGGCGCAGGTAGTTGAGCCATTGCTTGATGCGGCCGGTCACATATTTGTCTTCCAGGCGGGTTTGCAGGGCGGCAGCGTATTCCCGCACCAGAACCACGGCCTCTGCCCAGCTCATGGGTTCCAGCACCTCGCCGTTCTGGGAGGCTTTAATCTGCGCCGCCAGGTCCGGCCGGGCAATCAGGCCCCGACCGATCATCACATCGTCGCAGCCAGAGACCTTCCGGCAGCGCCAGTAGTCTTCCACGGTCCAGATTTCGCCGTTGGCGATTACGTGGCTTTTGACCGCTTCGCGTACCTTGGCGATTTCTTCCCAGTAAGCGGGCGGCTTGTAGCCATCTACCTTGCTGCGGGCGTGAATGACAATCTCAGAAGCACCGGCCGCATCCAGAGCCTGGCCACAGGCCACGCCCATGGAGCGGTCGTCATAGCCCAGGCGCATCTTGGCGGTCACCGGAATGTGGGCAGGCACCGCTTTACGCACCGCCGCGGTAATTTCATACATCAGCTCGGGCTCGCGCATCAGCACACAACCGCCTTTGTGCTTGTTGACGGTCTTGGCCGGGCAGCCAAAGTTGATGTCCACCTGCCCTGCGCCCAGTTCGGCAGCCTTGGCACCATGGCGGCCCATCATGTCGGCATTGGAACCCAGCAGTTGAACGGCTACGGGTGTACCTACTTCTGTGAGCGCACCGTTGTAAAGCTCCGGAGCGTACTTGTAGAAAATCCGGGGCGGCAACATGCCGTGGGTCACGCGAATAAATTCCGTCACGCACCGGTCAATCCCGCCGACCTTGGTCAAGGTTTCACGGATAGGTGCGTCGACCAGCCCTTCCATCGGGGCAAGGATGATTCGCATGAAGGCTCCAGAAACTGAGAGGAGTGAATCAGAGTGCGGCTGATCAAAAATCAGGCGGAGCCGATTGTAAGGAATTCGGGAGAAAATAGGTAGCCGGGCATCCCGAAACAGGATGCCCGGCTGGGGGCTTCTCACAACGTTACCGGCAGATTATGCCTGTACGTCAAAACGGTCGTTGTTCATGACCTTGGTCCAGGCAGCGATAAAGTCCTTCACGAACTTCTCGCCGTTGTCGTCCTGGGCGTACACCTCTGCGTAGGAACGCAGGATGGAGTTGGAGCCGAACACCAGGTCTACCCGGCTAGCGGTCCACTTGGTCTGGTCAGTCTTGCGATCGCGGATCTCGTACGTACCGTTACCCACTGGCTTCCAGCTGTAAGCCATGTCGGTCAGGTTCACGAAGAAGTCGTTCGTAAGCTGGCCTTCGCGGTCTGTGAACACACCATGCTTGGTACCGCCATGGTTGGTGCCCAGCACCCGCATACCGCCGATCAGTACCGTCATTTCCGGTGCAGTCAGACCCATCAGCTGGGCGCGGTCGAGCAGCAGCTCTTCCGGCTTCACGATGTAGTCTTTCTTCTGCCAGTTCCGGAAGCCATCGGCTACCGGCTCCAGGTACTCGAAAGACGGGGCATCGGTCATCTCATCGGTTGCATCGCCACGCCCCTTCAGGAAGGGCACGCGAACCTCGTAACCGGCCGATTTCGCTGCTTTCTCGATACCCACGCTACCGGCCAGGACGATCACATCGGCCACGCTGGCACCGGTTTCAGCAGAGATCTGCTCGTAAACCTTCAGCACTTTGCTCAGACGAGCAGGCTCGTTGCCTTCCCAGTCTTTCTGAGGTGCCAGGCGGATCCGCGCACCGTTGGCGCCACCACGCATATCAGAGCCGCGGAAGGTACGGGCGCTGTCCCAGGCGGTGCTGACCATCTCACTGATGCTCAGGCCACTGTCCGCAATCTTCTCTTTGACCACTTCTTCGCAGTAGTCGGTGCTGCCAGCCGGTACCGGATCCTGCCAGATCAGGTCTTCTGCCGGGGCTTCCGGGCCAATGTAACGGGCCTTGGGGCCGAGATCCCGGTGAGTCAGCTTGAACCAGGCACGGGCGAAGCAGTCCTTGAAGTATTCCGGATCTGCCATGAACTTCTCACAGATTGCACGGTACTTCGGATCCATCTTCATGGCCATGTCGGCATCAGTCATGATCGGGTTGTGGCGCTTGGACGGATCGCTGGCATCCAGCGGCTTGTCCTCTTCCTTCATGTTGATGGGTTCCCATTGCCAGGCACCGGCCGGGCTCTTCTTGAGCTCCCACTCGTAGCCGAACAGAAGGTCAAAGTATCCCATATCAAACTTGGTCGGATGAGTCGTCCAGGCCCCCTCAATACCAGAAGTCACGGCATTGGCAGCTTTACCCTTCATGTTCGGGTTACTCCAGCCAAAGCCCTGCTCTTCCACATCAGCCGCTTCCGGCTCGGGCCCGAGGGCACCTGCGTCACCGTTACCGTGACACTTACCAACAGTGTGGCCACCAGCCGTCAGGGCTGCGGTTTCTTCATCATCCATCGCCATACGGGCGAAGGTGACGCGCACCTGCTCACCGGTCTTGATCGGGTCCGGCTGGCCGTTCACGCCTTCCGGGTTCACATAGATCAGGCCCATCTGAACCGCTGCCAGCGGATTTTCCATGGTGTCAGGCTTTTCTACGTCGCCGTAGCGCTCGTCAGAGGGAGCCAGCCACTCTTTCTCGTTACCCCAGTAAATATCTTTTTCCGGGTGCCAGATGTCCTCGCGGCCAAAGGAGAAACCGTATGACGGCAGTCCCATGGACTCATAGGCCACGGTACCGGCCAGGATGATCAGGTCGGCCCAGCTCAGCTTGTTGCCGTACTTTTTCTTGATCGGCCACAGCAGGCGGCGGGCCTTATCAAGGCTGACGTTATCGGGCCAGGAGTTCAGCGGCGCAAAGCGCTGGTTACCGGTGCCACCGCCGCCACGGCCATCCTGGATACGGTAGGTGCCCGCTGCGTGCCAGGACATACGGATCATCAAGCCGCCGTAGTGGCCCCAGTCTGCCGGCCACCAGTCCTGGCTGTCTGTCATCAGGGCGTGCAGGTCTTTTTTGACGGCTTCGAAGTCGAGCTTTTTGACTTCTTCGCGATAGTCAAAGTCTTCGCCCAGGGGATTGGTCTTGCGATCGTGCTGGTGCAGGATGTCGAGGTTCAGCGCCTCCGGCCACCAGTTCATGACATCGCGATTTTCAGTTGAATTAGCACCGTGCATAACCGGGCACTTACCACCAGAATTCGTCTCACTCATCGTACTCTCCTGCTTCTGCGTCATTGGCAAAAAGGCGTTTATTATTCAAGAGCAACTATCAATATAGATCATTCACAGTTGGCTGCTTGAATGTTTCCTACCGCCAGAATAGTGAAGGACTATCGACTCTCCCGCTTCACTGGCGAATCTGTAACTCACTGGGCAATCGCATAATTCCCGCAGTAATCCGCCAGAATTCCCAGAGAGTCACTCCATGCTACCGATGTGAGATAGGACAACGCTGACATAGGGCAACTCCTGTGTTAACGAGAACACCGTTACCTTACCGTCGACGCCATCAAGAGGAACAATTAATTAAAAATAAATTTACGAGAGTTTTTATTTATCGACTAAAGGCGCTCGATAGAGGTGAACTTTCCGGCATCGTCAAACAGGATGCGGAAGCTGCCACGTACGCCGTCGTTGAGGAAAAAACGGGAGAGGATACGGGCCGGGAAGCGGACAGAACGTCCGTCCCGGGCCGTGGTGTGAACATCGGTGGCCACGCCCTGATAGAGCTTGATCCACTCATCAGGGCTGATACTGATGTCCACAATGATCTGCTGCATTGGCGCGTCTTTCTCAGTTGGCCAGTTCAAGCAACAGTCGGTTCAGGCGGCTTACATAGGTGCCAGGGTCTTTCAGCTGTTCACCACTGGCCAGGGTGGCCTGGTCGAACAGAACCGCAGACAGCTCCTTGAAGCGCTCTTCGCCCTGCTCTGTTTCCAGTCGCTGCACCAGCGGATGATCCACGTTGATTTCAAAGATCGGCTTGCTCTCCGGCACTTTCTGGCCGGCGGCTTCCATGATCTTCTTCATCTGGGCTCCCATATCGAACTGGCCCACCACCAGGCATGCCGGTGAATCGGTCAGGCGATTGGTTACCCGTACTTCCTGCACCTGATCCTCCAGAGCGGTCTTGATGCGCTCCACGAGATCCTTGTGTTCCTTGGCGGCTTCTTCCTGGTGCTTCTTGTCTTCCTCGGTTTCCACTTCACCGAGATCCAGATCTCCACGGGCCACGTCCTGGAACTGCTTGCCATCGTATTCGTTCAGATAGCCCATCATCCACTCGTCGATGCGGTCAGAGAGGATGAGTACCTCGATCCCCTTCTTGCGGAATACTTCCAGGTGCGGGCTACTCTTGGCGGCGGCAAAGTTGTCACCGGTGATGTAGTAGATCTTGTTCTGGCCTTCCTTCATCCGGCTGATGTAATCATCCAGAGCCACGTTCTGGGTGGCTTCACCGGTATGAGTCGTGGCAAAACGCAGCAGGCCGGCAATTTTTTCACGGTTACTGAAGTCTTCTGCCGGGCCTTCTTTCAGCACAGTGCCGAACTCATCCCAGAAGCCCTGATATTCTTCGCCATCCTTCTTGGCCAGCTTGGACAGCATGTCCAGCACCCGCTTGGTCATAGCGGTGCGGATGCTCTCCACCGTGCTGTCGTTCTGCAGGATTTCCCGCGAAACGTTCAGGGACAGATCGTTGGAATCGATCACGCCCTTGGCGAACCGCAGGTACAGCGGCAGGAACTGTTCTGCGTCGTCCATGATGAACACGCGCTGCACGTACAGTTTCAAGCCACGGGGCGCTTCCCGGTTGTACAGGTCGAACGGCGCGCGCTTGGGGATGTACAGCAGGCTGGTGTAGTCCAGCTTGCCTTCGACCTTGTTGTGAGACCAGGTCAGCGGGTCTTCAAAATCGTGGGCGATGTGTTTGTAGAATTCCTTGTACTCTTCGTCTTTGATCTCGGTACGAGGCAGCGTCCACAGGGCGGTGGCATCGTTCACCGTCTCTTCTTCGCCCTTTTTGTCCTCTTCCTCGGATTCGGACTTCATCACCACCGGGAACGAAATGTGATCAGAATACTTTTTCACCAGGCTGCGCAGTTTCCAGCCATCGGCAAACTCTTTATCCTCGGCTTTCAGATGCAGCACGATTTCGGTACCACGCTGCTCACGTGTCGCCGGCTCGATGGTGAACTCGCCATCACCCTTGGATTCCCAGTGCACGCCGTTGTCGGCAGGCTCGCCCGCCTTGCGGGTGAATACTTCCACTTTGTCCGCCACGATGAACGCGGAGTAGAAACCAACACCGAACTGACCGATCAGCTTGCTGTCTTTTTTCTCGTCGCCAGACAGTTGCTTGAGGAACTCGGCGGTGCCGGACTTGGCGATGGTGCCCAGGTTGGCGATCACATCGTCACGGGTCATACCGATGCCGTTGTCGGCGATGGTGATGGTGCCGGCATCTTTATCGTAATCCAGGCGAATCTTGAGATCCGAATCGCCTTCAAACAGCTTGTCGTCTTTCAGGGCAGCGAAGCGCAGTTTGTCTTCGGCGTCCGAGGCGTTAGAGATAAGCTCACGAAGGAAGATCTCTTTGTTCGAGTACAGAGAGTGGATCATCAGGTGAAGCAGTTGCTTCACTTCAGTCTGGAATCCCAGGGTCTCTTTGTTGGCTTCTACCGTCATGGCTGGTTTGGTCTCCTGCTGTGTCACAAATAAAGAAACAGTTTTATGAGCAAGAGAGTGGGGGTTGGCCGGGGTATTTCAACCCCGGCGAGCACGCAAAATCAGTCTTCAAGCAGGAAGTGGGCACGGGCGGTGGCGATGGGCTGGGAACGAGACTTCTGCCATGCGGAAATCATCACGTTCGCCACCCGGTTACCCTGGCGGGTAAGCCGGCACTCGGCGTAGGTTTCCCGGTTCAGGCCAGCCCGAAGATAGTCGAGGGAGAAATCGACAATTCGGGGCATGCGGAAGGCGTCCTGGGACATAATCAGGTAAATAGCCGCAGACATTTCCATAAAACCACCAATCACACCGCCATGAATAGCCGGCAGGATCGGATTGCCCATGTTCTCTTGCTTTGCGGGCAGGCGGAAGATCAGGTCATCCCCGAAACGGTCACACTGCAGGCCAATCCAGCTGGCGTAAGGGATACTCTCCATCATGCGTGAGAAGTCGCCGGTTTCCTGGGTGTAGCGCAGAATTTCCGGGTCGGTCATTCTTCACCTCCGGTGATCAGGTCGCGATAGGATTTCGGCGTGGCTTCTTTGCCAATGCGCATGAAGGTGCCCACGCAATTGGCGATGGTTTCACCCCCCTCCTGATAGGCCTCGCAGCGCGTAAAGATGATGTTACGGGTGATCTTGTAGGTCTCTGCCCTGGCGTACACCGGCTTCCGGGGCTCCGCCGGGCGCATGTAATCCACTCTGAGATCCAGGGTCGGACAAAGCTCGAATTCATCCAGACCACAGATCATCACCGAGCCGGAGGCTGTGTCCATCAGGGTGGTGATAGCGCCACCATGGATAACGCCGGTGTCCGGGTTGCCAATAATCCTGTCGCTGTAAGGCAGCTCCATAACCAGATAGCCTTCACCCGCCTCCGTTGCGTTCAGCCCCAGTTCCCTTGCCTGGTTGAGCGTACTGATAAACCGGTTAACCCGGTTTATTCGGGTTTCATCATTCATTCAGGACTGTCCTGCAGATCAGTTCTTGGATTTTACGTCCGCATCGGCACGGGCGGGTATGGCTTCTTCGAAGACCTTGCCGTCGCGCAGGGCGGATAATGCATCTGAGTGGAATTCCCGGCGGTAGAGTACGTACACCACCAGGGTTGAGGCAGCCATAAAGGCCACCGGATGAATGAACCAGGCCACCACAGCCAGGGCATAGTAGTAAGAACGCAAGCCAAGGTTAAAGGCGTCGCCGGCCAGGTTACAGATGTTGCCGGCGCTGCGGGCAAAGGCCTCTCGCGCTGCTGGACTGGTCTTGCTGTCGTCTGGCAGCGGCGCACTGCCAATCATGACGGCCACGAAATTGTACATTCTCATGGACCAGGTGAACTTGAAAAACGCGTAAATAAAGACCACCAGCAACACCACCAATCGCAATTCCCAGATTTCACGACTGGGCACGGCGGAAAATGGCATGGTGGCAAAAATTTCCATAGCCTCGCTGGTGTAGCCAAGGGCGGTGATAATACCGGCGAGAATCAGCAGACAGCTGGACGCAAAAAACGCTCCGTTGCGTTCCAGGTTACCGACAACCGAGGCGTCTGAAATACGGTTTTCACGCTTGAGCATGACCCGCATCCAGTCTTCGCGGTATAAATCCAGGGTGTTCGACAGACACGAGCGAGAATTGGCGCGATTGCGCGAATACCAGGTGTACCCTCCCCAGCAGACAAAAAACCAGATCAGTGCCAGAAATTCCAGATAGTAGCTCATTGGGTGGTTAAAAAAGCCTGGATTGGGGAGGTAAATAGGGCGAAAACTTTCGTTATGATACGCCAAGGGGAGCGCGCCGACCACTGTCTGTCGGGCGGTGCCGACGTCGGAAACCGGTCTGTGCTATAAACTTACCCCAACGTTAAGGAGACATAAGTGAGACCCGGAATGTTGACCAGATATATAGCAATAGCGGCAATCGCCCTCACACTGACTGGGCTGGGTGGATGCTCTGTGAACCCGGTAACCGGAGAGAAGCAGCTGTCTCTGATTTCAGAGAACCAGGAGCTGGCGCTGGGGGCGGAACAGTACACACCCACACAACAGACCCAGGGCGGCCGCTTCTACATCGACCCGGAGCTTTCCATTTATGTGCGTGATGTGGGCCAGAGGCTGGCGCGCGTGAGTGACCGGCCAGACCTTCCTTATGAATTTGTCGTGCTCAATAACAGCGTGCCCAATGCCTGGGCCCTGCCCGGCGGCAAGATCGCCATCAACCGCGGCCTGCTGGTGGAGCTGGAGGATGAAGCCCAGTTGGCATCGGTGCTGGGCCACGAGATTGTTCATGCAGCAGCCCGCCACAGCGTGCAGCGGATGCAGCAGGGCATGTTGATCAGCGCCGGGGTGGCCGGACTGGGCTTCGCCCTTTCCGATAATGAATGGGCCGGGTTGATCATGGGTGGTGCAGCTCTGGGTGCACAGCTGGCGCTGGCCCAGTACAGCCAGGGAGACGAACTGGAATCCGATGCCTACGGTATCCGATACATGAAAGAAGCCGGCTATGATCCACAAGCCGCCGTAGAGCTCCAACAGCTGTTTCTGAAGCTATCGGAAGGCCGCCAGAGCGGATGGCTGGATGGCCTGTTCGCCACTCACCCTCCCTCTGCCAAGCGGGTTCAGGAAAACCAGGAGCTGGTTCAGAAGATCGGTGCCGGCGGTTATCGCGGCCGGGACGTTTACCAGCGCCGTATCGCCAAGCTCAAGGAACTTCAGCCAGCCTACGATGCTCACGATGAAGCCATGAAGCTGGCCTCAGAAGGCAAGTATGAAGCGGCTCTCGATCAGGTAAACAAGGCCATCAAGCTGGAACCGCGAGAAGCCATGTTCTTTGCGCTGCGCGGCCGAATCTATCGGGGCATGGAACAACCGGAGAAGGCCAAAGCCGATTTCGACAAGGCCGTGTCACTCTATCCGGAGATGTTCCAGTATCAGCTGTACAGCGGTTTGAACGAACTGGAGCTGAACAACCTTGGCAAGGCAAAAAGCCATCTGGAGAAAGCCAATCAGGTGGTACCCACTTCCATTGCCTATCTCCGACTAGGTGATATCGCGCGGCAACAGGGCCAACGCAGGGAGGCAGTAGCCTATTACTCCACGGCCGCTGAGGCCGGTGGTGATGTGGGGGCTGAAGCTCAGCGCAAGCTGGCCGAACTCAACGAATAGCTCTTTGCAGTTTCAAAAAAAGCCGGGCGCCAATACGCCCGGTTTTTTTATGGTTGTCGCATTTGCTGACTTGACACAAAAACCGCGTCAACGATTGCATTGACTTCTAGAGCAATAACTCTAAAAATCAGATTAACCAACAACAATCGGATGGCGACCATGATCGTAAAACGACTTCAGCCAATGATGTCCCACGCACGACGCAGCTATGTTGAGCTGATGTTCCAGGTGATGGGGCGCGCACTGCAGGCAATCAGCGAGGTGGATGAAGCCACCCGAAACGAAACCTGCGAACTGCCGGAGGGCTTCCTGTTCGAGATGCAGGTTATGCCCAACGGGCCAAAACTCATCGTTGAGCACACCGGCAACGGTAAATTGCTCTTCCACGGGGATGAAGCTCCACGCCCCGTTGACCTCTCGATCCAGTTCAAGCATATCGCCCATGCCTTCCTGGTACTGTCGTTTCAGGAGAAGACCTCCGTTGCCTTTGCCAACGACCGCATGCTGGTGGATGGGGATGTGAGTTACGCGGTGCGGATGACCCGGGTTCTCAACCGACTGGAATCATTCATCCTGCCCCGACTAATTGCCGAAAGGGCGGTCAAAGAATATCCGGCAAGCATCAAACTGCCTGAAAAACTCATCAGTGCCGCCCGCATTTATCTGAAAGTCGCCACCCAATTCGTCGAGACAGTGAGAGCATAATGACCAACAAATACTACGAGTTCTTCTGCCCGGTAAAAGTGATTGCCGGTAAAGCCGCGCTGGAACACATTCCCTATGAACTGACTGGCCTGGCAGCCAAACGGCCTATGATTGTCACGGATAAAGGGGTGCGCGCGGCCGGCTTGCTCGAGCCGGTGATTGCCGCCTGCGAAGAAAGCGGGCTGGAGATTGTATCCATTTACGATGATGTGCCACCGGATTCCTCCACGTCGGTGGTGAAAGACATTGCCAGCGTTTACCGCAAGGAAAAATGCGACTCGATCATTGCGGTGGGCGGCGGCTCCGCCATTGATACCGGCAAGGCGGTCAATATTCTGGTATCCGAAGGCGGCGATAATATCGCCAAATACAGTGGCGCCGGTGTTCTCAAGCACCCGCTCAAGCCGTTCTTTGTTGTGCCCACCACGGCGGGTACCGGTTCCGAGGTAACCTCGGTGGCGGTCATCACCGATGAGAAAAAAGGCGTAAAACTTCCGTTTACCTCATCATTCCTGCTGCCTAACGCCGCCATCATCGACCCGCGTATGACCCTGACCCTGCCGCCCCACATTACGGCGGCCACCGCTATGGACGCGCTCACCCATGCTACGGAAGCGTTCACCTGCATGGCCAAAAACCCCCTGAGCGACGCGTACGCCACGGCAGCAGTCAAGAAGGTGAGCCAATCCCTGCTTTCAGTCATGGATAATCCGAAAGACAGTGATGGCCGACTGGAACTGGCTCAGGGGTCAACCATGGCGGGCATTGCCTTTTCCAACTCCATGGTGGGCCTGGTCCACTCTCTGGGACATGCTACCGGAGCCATCTGCCACCTGCCCCACGGACTGTGCATGAGCCTGTACCTGCCCTATGTGCTTGAGTTCAACCTTGAGAGCATTCGGGAGCCTTTGGGCGAGTTGCTGCTGTACCTGGAAGGTCCGGACGTCTACTCCGCCACCCCTGCGAGCCGACGTGCCGAGGCCAGTATTTCAGCCATTCGAAAACTGCGGGATGCCCTCTACAAGCGCTGCGAACTGCCCCGGACGTTGAAAGAAACCGGCAAAGTACTGGAAAATCAGCTGGAAAGCATTGCCAAGCTGGCCCTGGACGACGGCTCGATCATGTTCAACCCCCGGGAAGTGAGCCACGAAGATGCCATGGCGGTGCTTCGTCGCGCCTGGGCCTGATACCTCGGAGGCATATCTCGCCCCGGCCCTCTCTGGCCGGGGTTAGCCTAAAGTCAGATTCACAATGATTGAAATAAAATAGTAAGAAGGTAATATTTAGCGGGCATTCTGGCAGGGAGTTGGCCGGGTATCGATCTAACCAGCGTATGGGCCTGTCCTATCCAGAGTTCCGCCATGAAGAAACTCCTTTTCAAGCTCTCCTTTACCGCGATCCTGTTGAGCCTGCTAACCACTTTCAGTGGCAATGCCGCTGCCGAAGTGGACAATCAGGAGCGGGTGTTCCGCTTCAACATCTCTCCTAACGGGTACCCACCTTATCTGATCGTTGATGGCAGCAAGCCCTCCGGTATTATGTGGGACGTGGTAAACCTGATTGTCCCCCGCCTGGGCTACGACGTGGAACCGGTAAAAATCCCCAGAAAACGGGTAGACCCTATGCTTGCCGACGGCTACATTGACGGCACGCCAAGGGCCATAGAGTGGACGGAAGAGCCGGAGAAGTTCCTGTTTACCGACCCGGTCGTTCACGTGGAGGAAGTATTCTTCTTCCCGAAGAGCTCTGAGCTTGAATACAAACACCCCGCAGACCTCTACGGCAAGACGATTGTCACGCCACTGGGATACTACTATCCCTTTCTCGAGCCCTATTTCAAAGATCATCGCATTAAGCGATTTGACGTCTCCAGAGATCGGGAGATTTTCACCTTTGTGCTGCATGGCGAGCAGTTTCACGCAGCGCTTGCGGATCGGTTGGTCGGGCAATGGATTCTCAGGAACGAAGGACTGACCGAGCACTTTCGCTCTTCTGTGGAAGGAATCAGCCAGTTCGGCTTCCGGATCATGCTGCGTAAAGACTGGAAAGCGTTTGCCGAGGCCTTCAACCAGGAGCTGGCAAATATCCAGGAGAATGGCGAACTCGACGCCATTCTCTCAAACTATCGCTAAAACCCGATCACTCGAGGCGACGAAGCAGTAGCATCGGCGATACGCTAAGCACTGGTCGTAATTGCCAGCGGCCGAACAACGCCAACAGAATGGCTGCAATCAGCGGTACTGGCAGCATCACCTGCCAGTGCCAGCGGAAAGTGCCCTCGAACATTCCGGCCTGAAGCGCATATACCGCCCCTTCCGCCGCAATCACACCGAGCGTGCCGGCAAAGAACCCCAACAGTGCGAATTCCAGCATGGTACTGCGTGCCAACAACGACTGCTGGCCGCCCAGGGTTCGCAGCAACGCCCCCTCCCTCTGACGATCCCGCAGGGTGGCACTGACAACCGCTGCCATCACCACCAGGGCGGCCGCGAGAATCAGCGCCAGGATTGCCTCAATGGCCTGAGTTACCTGCTGCACAATCTGCTGGATGCGATCAATGATATGGTCTATCTCCAGCACCGAGACCGTCGGGAACTGGCGCGAGAAGTCGTTAAGAGCCAGTTTATTGTCCGGGTTCAGATAGAACGCGGTAATCCAGGTGGCGGGCATGTCAGTCAGACCGCCATCGGGCGGGAAGGCCATGTAGAAATTGGGTTTCATGCTGTCCCACTGCACGGTACGAATACTCGTTACCGGCTCGGTCACCTTGCTGGAGCCGATGGTGAAGGTCAGCCGATCACCCAGCTGCAAACCGAGTTTCTCCGCCAGCTCAGCTTCTACCGAAACCCCCTCGGTTTCGCCCGGCCCGAACCACTGGCCATCCACAATCCGGTTGTCTTCCGGCAGCTCCGGCATCCAGGTCAGATTCAGCTCCCGGTTCAGCGCACCAACCCGCTCATCCTTGCTGACCGCTTCTTTCACCGGCTCGCCGTTCAGTTCGGTCAGGCGACCGCGAACCATCGGATAAAGCGTCTCCAGGGGCGCGCCGCGAGTGGCCCAGAATTCCTCAACATCATCCACCGCATCCGGGGCAATGTTGATCAGGAAATGGTTTGGCGCGTCGTCCGGCAGCTGGGCCTGCCAGTCGTCCAGCAGGGAGGAACGCACCAACACCAGCGTAGCAGCCAGCATAAGCGTCATGGCAAAAACCGCCATCTGCGCCATGCTGGCACGTCGGTGCCGATATAAGCCCACCAGGGCCAGGCGCCAGGAGTTGCCGCCACCCTTCACTCTGCGCAAGAGGGCGACCATGCCCCACCCCAGCAGACCGAGCACACCCAGCAGCAGTACCAGCCCGCCCAAAAGTGCGGCCACCAGCATCAGCTCGCCGGCGTACATCCATACCAACCCAAACACGGCGACCACCGCCAGCAGGATATCCGGAATGGCTTCCCGGCCGGTTTCGCCGGGCTGGGAGCGTAATACCCGCATGGCGGGAACATTACGCAGGCGGCGAATGGGCGGATAGGCAAATGCGAATAGAGAAACCAGTGCCGTTAACAGGGAGGGCGTTAACGCGGAAGGATCCAGGTAGAAATCAACGGGCCGTTCCAGCAGGTCGCTCAGCAAACGCACCAACAGCCAGAACAATGGTAACGCCACTGCCAGACCACCCAACACGCCAACAACACCCCACAGAGTGAGGCGGCGCAGGTACAGTTCACCAATGCCACGACTGGATAATCCAAGGGTTTTCAGCAATGCCACCGTGTCCCTCTGGGATAGAGCGTATTGCCGGCTGGCCACCGCCACGGCTACCGCCGCCAGCAACACCGCAAGACTGCCACCCAGCAGCAGGAAGCGTTCAGCCCGCTCCAGGGAGCGCGAGAAGGTTTCACCGTCTCTGACCCCTTCCCACTCGTGACTGGGCCCCAGCTGTGGTTCCAGCCACTGGTAGTAGTCGTCAAGCACACCTTCGTCGCCGGCAAACAGGTAGACGTATTCCACCCGGCTACCTTCCTGGACCACACCGGTGCCGGCAACATCGTCCACATGCATCATCACCCGTGGCGCCAATGATGACAGCCGGAAGCCGCCATCCGGCTCGCGGATCAGCAAGCGAGTAATTTCCAGCTTCAGATTGCCGACTTCCAGAGTATCGCCGATGTCCAGTTCGAGCAGACGCAGCAACCGTGGATTCACCCACACCTGGCCGGGGCCGGGGCCCTGACTGACAATCTGTCTCGGCTCTTCAGCACCGGGCTGGATCTCGATTTCGCCGCGCAACGGATATTCGTCGCTCACGGCTTTGACCGAGACCAGCTGAAACCTGCTTTCTCCGAAGACCATGGTGGAGAACTCCACCATGCGCCCGGTTTCCAGGCCTCGGGACTGGGCATTCTCTAACCATTCCTGTGGGATCGGACGGCCGTTCTCGGCTTCCAGTTGCCGATCTGCCGCCAGAAAAGAACTGGCAGACGATACCAGGGTTCGCTGCAGCTGACTGGCGAACAGCGCAATCGTGGCCACGGTGGCAACAGCAATAATCAGCGCAACCAGCACCACACGAACGTCGCGTTCGCGCCAGTCACGGCTCACGGACATGAGTTTTTTTGAGGCTCCCATCAGTGTGCCGGCTCCCCGGCCAGATCCGGCTCAGTCAGCATGCCCGCCTCGATGTGCAGCTGCCGGCCACAACGTTCGGCAAGGTGTTCATCATGGGTAACCATCACCAGTGTAGTGCCCTGCTCCCGGTTCAGATCCATCAGCAGGTCAGACACCGCCTGCCCGGTCCGGTTATCCAGATTGCCCGTGGGCTCATCGGCAAACAGAATGGCGGGGTCGGATGCAAAGGCACGCGCAATCGCGACCCGCTGCTGCTCGCCACCGGACAACTGACGAGGGGTATGGCTCAGCCGTTCACCCAAGCCGACCCGTTCAAGCAGCTCTCTGGCACGCTGCTCCGGCGCTTCCATGCCGGCCAATTCCAGCGGCAACATCACATTTTCCAGCGCGGTTAACGCCGGCAGCAACTGGAACGACTGGAACACAAACCCGACCCGACGGGCCCGGAGCTTGGCACGCTCGTCTTCACTCAGCTTGCTGATTACCGAGCCATCCAGCTCTACGGTACCTTCGGTGGGCGTGTCCAGGCCAGCAAGCAACCCAAGCAGCGTGGTTTTACCGGAACCAGACCGACCGACAATGGCTACGGACTCTCCCCGATTGATTTCCAGACTGACCCCCTGCAAGATCGTGAGCGTATCGGTTTCCAGGCTGACCCGATGGGTCAGATCAGACACCCGCAACATCGGGCTGCTATCGGTTTTACTGAGATCCGTCATCTGGTTCACGGTTGCTCCGTTGTCTGTATTGTTGAATCTGTAAAGGGTATATGAATTTACTATGCATACGATATCGCTGTACGTCAGATCAATCGCACTCTCGGCCCTGCTTCTTATCGCCCTGCCTGTTCTGGCCAACCAGAACACGGTGCTGGTACTGGGCGACAGCCTGAGTTCCGCCTATGGCGTACCCTCGGAAACCGCGTGGGTAGAGCTGCTGCGGGATCGCATCGAGAGCCAGGATCTGGACTGGACCGTGGTGAATGCCAGTATCGGCGGCGAAACCACCGACGGTGGCCTGCGGCGCCTGCCAGGTCTGCTGGAAACCCACGATCCCACGATTGTAATCATTGAGCTCGGCGGCAATGACGGCCTGCGGGGGTTCCCACCCAATGTGATTGAATCCAATCTGGCCAATATGATCGAGCAGGTACGCGATACCGGCGCCACGCCTTTGCTGGTGGGCATGCAGATCCCGCCTAACTACGGCCAGCGCTACACCACCATGTTCGCCGATATCTTTCCGACCCTGTCAGACCGCTACAATACGGTTCTGGTTCCCTTCTTCCTGGACGGTATCTACGATCAGGACGGGTTGATGCAGGGCGATGGCATTCATCCGACGGAAGAGGCGCAACCTCGGCTGCTGGAAAACATCTGGCCGAAGCTGGAACCGCTGCTGAACAACCAGGCCAGCAGCTAGCCATTCAGATCACCTGGCGTACGAATCCCAGGGCCCGGCGCTCAGACCAGTAGTAACCATCCCGGGCATGCTGGACAAACCCCACATGCCCGCCCCACTTCGGGATTTCCATCTGGACGTAATGTCCCAATACCCGGCGACTGTCCGGAAAACAGCGGGCCGAAAGGAACGGGTCATCTGCTGCATTCACTACCAGAGCTGGCACCCGGATATCACTCAACCGAAACAGAGCAGAACACCGGGCCCAATAGTCGGCCGCGTCCTGGAATCCATGCAGTGGTGCCGTGTAACGATTATCGAATTCGTGAAAACTCCGGATATTTTCAAAACCGCTAACGTCTATCAGGTCAGGGAATTTTTCAGCTTTTTCCCGCATTTTGACCTGTAGATCGGTTAAAAATCGCTGCATGTAGATACGCCGGCTGGGCAGTGCGAGCACGTCCGCGCTGCCCGCCAGATCCAGAGGCACTGAGTAGGTCACCGCACCACTGATACGGCTGTCCACACGCTCGCCCTGCTCGCCCAGGTACAGCAGCGTGAGATTCCCTCCCATACTGAAACCTGACAGGAAGAGGTTCTGATACCGCCGCCCCAGCGCGTGACTGACGACGGCATGCAGATCCGAAGTGGCGCCACTGTGATAGAAGCGCGGCTGTTGGTTCATCACCCCGCCGCAGGACCGAAAGTTCCATGCCAGCACATCCCAGCCGTCGGCCATCAATGCCCTGGCCAGACCCAGCACGTAGGGCCTACGGCTGTGGCCTTCCAGCCCGTGGGATATCACCGCCAGACGGTCACTGCCCTGGCGATACCAGTCCAGATGCAGTTCGTCGTCATCGTCGGTGGCGAGTATGTCGGTTTCCGGTTCCGGCAGAGTCACTTTCCGGAACAGGGTCGGCCACACCGACTGGATGTGGCCATTACGCAACCACACCGGCGGACGATAGGGTTCGAGCTTAGCTTTGTGCAAATTTTGACCTTTCATTTCAGGGGGTTGACGAACCTGATCAAAGTACTTAATATGCGCGCCACATTGATGCTGTTCCCCGATAGCTCAGTTGGTAGAGCAACGGACTGTTAATCCGTTTGTCGCTGGTTCGAGCCCAGCTCGGGGAGCCACTTATTCCGAAAGGCCGCTGATCAAACATCAGCGGTCTTTTCTTTTGGGCCTCAGAAAACCTCGGCCCGCTGCATGAACTCCCGCAACACCTGGAACAGTGTATAGCCATCCCGTGTACCGATCATTTCACGAATCGAGTGCATGGCAAACTGAGGCACGCCGATATCCAGCGTGGTCACGCCCAGATTTCCCGCAGTCAACGGCCCGATCGTGCTGCCACACCCCATGTCACTGCGCACCACAAACGTCTGGTGCGGCAAACCCAATTCATCGCTGATGTGACGATAAAGGGCGGCGGAACGGCTGTTGGTGGCGTAACGCTGATTGTGGTTTACCTTGATGACCGGCCCCTGATTCAACAATGGCCCATGATTCTCATCATGACGGTCCATGTAGTTTGGATGGATACCGTGGGCGTTATCCGCAGAAATCATCATGGAACGGGCAATGGCACGGGTTTTCCCGGCACCACACCAGCGATCCAGCACCGCTGTCAGGAACGGCCCCTGGGCGCCCTCGGCGGACATGCTGCCCACTTCCTCGTGGTCGTTACACACCAGCAGTGCCGGCTCATCACCGGAGGTTTCCAGCAAGGCCTGCAAGCCGATGTAACAGCTGAGCAGGTTATCGAGCCGTGCGGAGGCCAGGAACTCTTCACGCAACCCCACCAGAGCCGCACCCTGGGCATCGTAGAAACTCAGTTCATAGCCCAGAATCTTGCTGGTCTGTAGTCCGGATTCTTTGGCAATCTGCTGTTTCAGCAACTCGGCAAAGGTGGTGGTATCGGTTTCCGGCACCTGCATAACCACCGGCGGAAGATCAGTCTGGGCATTAACGGTGCGACTGCTGTTCGCCTCCCGGTCCAGATGGATGGCCAGGCTCGGAATGATCGCCACCGGCTTGCGGAAATTCACCAGGGTGTCCCGTACTTTGCCGTTGTCGTCCAATACCGTCACACGGCCGGCCAAAGAAAGATCCCGGTCAAACCAGGGGTTCAGCAATACGCCCCCATACACTTCCACACCCAACTGGAAAAAGCCCTTGCGGCGAATCTCAGGGTTCGGTTTGGCCTTCAGGCAGGGGCTGTCGGTATGGGCTCCCACCATCCGGATGCCGGAACTGACCACATCCTTGGTGCCGGTACGAAAGGCAACAATAGACGAGCCATTACGGGTTACGTAGTAGCCCTGCCCTGGCTGCAACGACCATTCTTCGCGCTCGTCCAGCGGTTGAAATCCCGCTGCTTCAAGACGCGTTTTCATGGTATTGACCGCATGCCACGGAGTCGGCGAGGCATTCAAAAACTCAATCAAGTCTTTATTGAATTCAGTGTGTTCCATGATCTTCCTGATTGCATGATAATGGCGGCTACAGTATGGCATGAAGCCGCGCCGGCTCCTACCGGGTACGCTGCGCACCGCCATAAGCACTCACCGAAGATTCCGGAGTTCACTGTGTCACTACCCCGCTTTCTGGATATCGAATACTGCCAGACCGACGACGCCCTGTTTCCCACGGCCATCGCCTGGTCCCTTGCAGACGGCCAGATGAAAACCGTGGTAATTGCACCGGAGGATGCCTGGTTGCCCGAAGATGGCGACCTGGGCGATGTAGACCTGCTGTATCTGGAAGAACAGGGGGTACCCCTGCTGGAACTGGCCAGGGAGCTGCACGAGGATCTGCCGGACCAGACCGTATACGTGGATGGACTGGATCCGGACGAAATCCTGATAGACCTGATCTTCAGTGCCGTTCGCCAGGAGGCCCCGTTTGAAATCGCCCCCATTTCCGAGCTGATTACCGGCCTGGACAGCGAAGCACTGGAAGACCGCCGCCGGCAGTTGCTCTTTGATGAAGGGCTTGAACCGCAGCTGCCGGAAAACGGCGTATATTCCCTGCTGTTGCTGGCCCGTGAGGAAGGCTACCTGGAGGATTGAGGTCCGGCCCCTGATCACGGGGAACTGTGACATGAGTCCGCGTAACATTGCGTTACACAAGGCAGAATCGGGCGTCAGTACCGTTACTGACAGGAAGCCTGATAATAATGAACAAGGTCACACCCCGTTTCCTCACATCCAGCCTGATAGCGCTTGGCCTGTTTTCTTGCGCCGCCTTTGGCCAGGAGACCCCTCGCTCCGATAAACACTATGTCGGACTGTTGGCGACAGCCATTGAACACCGCTCCATCGGGCAATCCGACGAGGATGGCTGGGGCCAGGCAGCGACACTGGTGATTGGCGGCCACCTGAGCGACCTGATTCATGCAGAGGTGAGGCTGGGGGGCGGCTTGGCAGACGCCGAGATTTCCCGTGGCGACCTGAGCCTGGCCGTCGACTACTTCGGCAGCTGGTACATGGGCCTGCACTACCCCATCGGTGAGCTTGGCAATGTCTATGCCCAGGCTGGCTTTACCCATGTCAGCGGGGAGGCAACCCTCGACAACCGGGATGCCGACGCCAATGCCCAGTTTCGGGATATCGAGGGCGATTACCCGAGCAGCAGCTTCAGCTTCAGCTGGCTGGCCGGCCTGGACCTGGAACTGATGGATAACACCTACCTGGTTTTCGAGGGCGGCAAGCTGTTTGAAGACACGGACACCAGCGCCAATGCCTTCCAGTTCTCCTCAGGTATCCGTTACGAGTTCTGATGCCGGATATGCCAGCACCGATGGATTTTCGGGTTGCGCTGAAAATCCTTGTCCAGAGTGCTGGCACTCACCTCTTTCACTTCAAACTCTGACTCCAGCGCCTCATCCAGCCTGAACTTACGGAAGTTATTGGAGAAAATCAGCAGGCCATCACTGGACAGTCGTGCCATGCACTGCCGCACCAGATCGGCATGATCGCGCTGAATATCGAGAACGCCAGCCATCCGGGCTGAGTTTGAGAAGGTGGGCGGGTCCATGAAAATCAGATCAAAGGTCTGATTCGCGGTTTTTCGGTCTGCCAGCCAGGCCAGACAGTCTGCCTGTTCGACGACATGCTTGCGCGGATCTGCCGAGTTGAGAGCCAGGTTATCCTGAGCCCAGCTGACGTAGGTTTTGGACATGTCCAGGCTCAGGGTGCGGCTGGCTCCGCCAACCGCTGCGTGCACGGTCGCTGCGCCGGTATAACAGAACAGGTTCAGAAAACGCTTGCCCCTGGCATGTTGCTGGATCCAGTAACGTACCGGGCGATGATCCAGGAACAGGCCGGTATCCAGATAGTCTTTCAGGTTCACCTTCAGGGCGCAGCCGTGCTCGTGCACGTTAAAGTACTCGCCGGTCGCCGCCTGTTTTTCATATTGCCGGGTACCGGTCTGGCGCTGACGTTGCTTGCACACCAGATCCTCCGGCGCGACCTCAAGCACTTCCGGGATCACCGCCATGGCTTCGGCAAGGCGCTCTCTGGCTGCCTTTTCGTCGACGGATTTCGGGGCCAGGTATTCCTGAACATGCACCCGCCCCTCGTAGATATCGATCGCCAAGGCATATTCCGGCATATCGGCATCGTATAGGCGGTAACAGCCAATGTTCTGCTTCCTGGCCCACTGGCCAATCGTTTTCAGATTCTTCTTGAGACGGTTACGCAGCATGTCTGCCCGTTCGGCGTTGGCGATGCGAGGCATAATCTGCCCCGGCGCGGCCGGATCACGGGGCGTGCGGGCATTCTCCGGCTGTACATCGAACAGCAACAGCTGCGCCGGCAGCTTGCCATTGAACAACTTGTACTGCTTGAAGCTTCGCAAACCGAGGGATTTTCCGAACTCCGGCGCACCGGTGAACACCCCCAGGCGCCATCCGGTGAGCTCCCGGGCCACAACCTCTCCAAGGGCCTGGTACAGGGCCGCCAGTTCCTTGCGCTCACTCAACCGCTCACCGTAGGGCGGGTTGGTCAGCACCAGGCCAGTATCGCTCCAGTCATTCTTGCGAGTGAATTCGGAGATCGGCCTGGCTTCTACACGAACGATACCTTCCAGGCCAGCTCGCAGGATGTTCTTCTCCGCAGTCGCAATCACGCGACCATCCCGATCAAAACCATAAAAAGTGGGAATGCGCCCCTGCTTGCCCTCATGGGCCCGACGCTCCGCTTCCTGGCGCAGCGACAGCCAAAGCTCGGGCTGGTGTCCTGGCCACTTTTCGAACCCGAACCGCTCCTGCTTCCGCCCCGGCGCAATGTCCAGCGCCATCAACGCAGCTTCAACCACCAGCGTACCGGAACCGCACATCAGGTCCACAAAGTCACCACCGTTAGCGGCAATCTCTGGCCACCCTGCCCGCAGCAGCAAAGCCGCTGCAAGGTTTTCTTTCAAGGGCGCGATACCCTTTTCGGTTCGGTAGCCCCGCATATGAAGGCTGTGGCCACTCAGATCAATCCCCAACGACAAGCGGCCCCGGTTCAACCGCGCCGATACCGTGACATCCGGGTCTTTCGGCGCAACCGAGGGCCTGGGTGCACCGGCACCCCGAATGCTGTCAACAATGCCATCTTTCACTTTCTGGGCGCCAAACTGAGTGTTCCGGATGGCTTCGTTCTGGCCAAGAAACGTTACCCGGAAGCTCCCCCCCGCGGGTATATGGGCCTGCCAGTCAAGATCCACGACACCGGCATAAAGTTCGTCGGCGCTCCGGGCATCCACATCCGCCACATTCAGAATCACCCTGTTCGCCAGACGGGACCACAGGCAGGCCCGATAGCCACTCTCCAGCTCGCCCTCAACCCAGACACCAGCGGGTGCATTCCGCACAAGGTTCAGGCCGAATTCTTTCAATTCATCGGCCAGGAGGTACTCGACGCCTTTGGGGCAGGTTACGAAAAAGACATGCTTGGACAAGATCAACTCCTGGTTTTCTGAATAGGGCCGGTAAGTTTCCGGAATGGCAGTAAAAGCCTTTTAGCGACTGTCATCGTTATTTCACAAAAATATAAAAGAAGCGCCATATAGATGAAATAAATAGTGTACACCGGCGCGAGGTTCGTCTTACCTTGTAGTTGACGCGTCGTTCCGGAGGCCGAATAAAAGTCTCCGTTAACAGGATCCTGACTGCTCTGACCGGAGCTGGCAATAGTGGGTTGTCCCGGAGAGGCTCCCGACTGCCAAGGTCACTGCAGATGTGTACACGCTTGTTCTGTTAATCCATCAGTGAGGAACGGCATGAAAAGACAGAAGAGAGACATGTACGCTCGTGCATTCAAGCGGGGTTATCTCGCTGGCGTGTCCGGCAAATCCAAAGACAGCTGCCCGTTAGAACAACCGGAAGTCCGCCAGGAATGGCTGAACGGGTGGCGAGAAGGCCGCACAGATAACTGGGAGGGCATGACCGGCGTCTCCGGCATCCATAAACTGGCCAACGTAACCGCAACATAATGGCCAACCCCGTTTAACCCTGATCTGTTTTTTTCAATTTTTACGCACAAATCACAATCAGAGCAGTAACCAGAGCAACCCAAACGGGGCCTCCCGCCCCGTACCATGCGAAGAAGCGCTACGGGGTTTATTCCCCGCAAGGGCCCGCTCAGCGGGCCCACCTTCTTTCTGGCCTCAGCTGATTTCTTTCCGGATTGCTTCCACAGCTTCGTTGATCAACGACGGGCCTCGATAAATAAACCCGGTATAGATCTGCACCAGCTTTGCGCCTGCCCGAATCTTCTCTGCCGCACTGTCGCCATCCGTGATGCCGCCCACGCCAATAATCGGCAGCCGATCGCCCAGCTCAGCATACAGCCCCTGAATCACTTTCACAGACGCTTCCCGTACCGGTGCACCGCTGAGACCGCCCGCCTCCTGCTCGTGAGCGTGCCCCTTCACCGCCTCCCGGCTGATCGTGGTGTTGGTGGCAATCACACCATCCAGGCCAGCTTCGAGCAATGCTGCAGCCACAAAGCGAATGCCCTGCTCGTCCATATCCGGGGCGATCTTTACAGCCACCGGCACATAGCGGCCATGCTTTTGCTCACACGCTGCCTGCTCTTCCTTTATGGCGTGCAAAAGCTGCTTGAGCGAATCGCCAAACTGCAGATCCCGGAGGCCCGGCGTATTGGGAGAAGAAACATTGACAGTGATGTAGTCGGCATAGGGGTAAACAGCCGCTATTCCTCTACGGTAGTCCTGTTCCGACTGCTCATTCGGGGTGTCTTTATTCTTGCCGACATTAATGCCCAGTACGCCCCGGTAACGACGGTGGCGGACATTGGTAATGAGGTGTTCCAGGCCTTCATTATTGAACCCCATGCGGTTAATGATGGCCTGGTGCTCCGGCAACCGGAACATTCGGGGTTTTGGATTACCTGGCTGTGCCAGAGGCGTAACAGTGCCTACTTCGATAAACCCGAAACCGAGAGCACCAAGAGCATCAATGTGGTCGGCGTTTTTGTCCAGCCCAGCAGCCAATCCAACCGGATTCGGGAATTCCAGGCCCATCACGTTTACCGGGCAAGGCTCCGGCTGTCGGGTAAATGTATTCAGGATGCCCAGTTTTTGAGCAACATCCAGGCTGCCAAGGGCAACATTATGGGCCTGCTCCGGGGGCAATCGGAACAGCAGATTTCTCAGAAGGCCGTACATCGTCAAACTCCTTTCTCCGGGTGGCAGGAGTATACCGAAAGTTTTCCACACCATCTTGTGTAAACCCCAATTAGTCCCGAAAACCCCGCCCTGTATAGCCTCCCGACGCTTTTCCACGGAATCTGTGGATAACCCTGTTGAAAATTGCCGAGCAAGCGCCCCGACCCCTTGATAACTGCGCCAGCCTACAAATTGATCATTTTTTGATCAGTTATTTTCCCTTTATTTATCAATACCTTAAATAGATAAAATTAACATTTGACGGCTTTGGTAACAAAATGCTAACAGGTAACCAATTCGTCATGATGTGCATAAATCGACCACAGCCAGGCCATTAATTCCACCCATTTCTGCGTTTATTCCCGTTATACTGCCCTCATCGCGAAAAGCCCGGAGTGAATCCAATGGAACAGCCTGATCAACCCAGCCAGCAGCGCCAGAATAATCTCGAATCCGAGAAGCATGCGGCGACCCGGGTTACGATCATTGGCATGATTCTCGATGCCGTTCTGGGCATCATAAAAGTCATTGGCGGCACTCTTTTTAATTCCCAGGCGCTACTGGTGGATGGTATCCATTCCTTTACCGATGTGGCATCGGATTGGGTGGTTCTGGCGGTCATGCGCCTGTCCCGTAAGGAGCCAGATGCGGACCATCCTTACGGACACCAGCGAATCGAAACCCTCGGCACTCTGGTACTGGGCAGCATTCTTATTGCCGTGGGCGCGGCCCTGGCCTGGGAGAATATTCTCAGGCTCCTGTCCGGTGAAGCGCAGCTGGTTCCGGGCTGGCCAGTGCTGGTAGCGGCCGCGGCCTCGGTAGCAGGCAAGGAATGGATCTACCGTTATACTCGCCATGTTGGCATGAAAATCCGCTCAGACCTGATCATTGCCAACGCCTGGCACAGCCGTACCGATGCATTTTCGTCAGTGGTCGTTCTGGTATCTACCATCGGTGCCATGCTGGGTTTCGTCTGGCTCGACGTGGTAGCCGCCGTCCTCATTGCAGCCATCATTGTGCACATCGGCTGGAAATTCACCTGGGACAGCGTGAAAGAACTGGTCGATACAGGTCTGTCCGAAGATGATACCCGGATGTTGAAAACCATTGCCCTGGAAACGGATGGCGTGCGAAATGTTCATGAACTGCGCAGCCGGCGGATGGGGCACGATATCCTGCTGGACGTTCACCTGGTGGTTCGCCCGGAAATCAGCGTTTCCGAGGGGCATCAGATTGGTATGAAGGTGGTCACGGGCATGCGGGATGCCCTGGAGAACATTCGGGACATCAACTTCCATATCGACGCCGAGAACGATGAAAAAGTGCCCCACGCCACCGACCCGGGGCTACCCGATCGCGAAGCACTTCGTCGCCTGCTGACAGAGAAGCTGGGAGAGCTTCCACCACAAAGCCGGCTCCGGCTTCATTACCTCAAGAATCGCATCCACCTGGAAATCTTCCTGGATGAAAACCATTCCGGGCCGCACCTGACCACGGAACAGGTTCGAGCGGTTCTGGCAGACTACCCCTGGTTTGGCAGCGTCCGGGTCTGGGTCGCTGCCACCTGACGCGCCGGTTTAACGGCGCCGGTTCTCCTCCATGCGCGAGAGGAATTCCTGCATCACCAGGGTATACAGCTCTCCGCCCAGGAACTTGTCTTCCACACCCGAGTCGATACTCGGGTTGTCATTCACTTCAATCACCGCCACCCGATTCCCGGCTTGTTTGATGTCGACACCGTAAAGCCCATTACCGATCAACCGGGTCGAATTCAATGCCGCCTGGATGACATTGCGAGGCACCTCGTAGGTGGGCATGGTTTCAAAACCGCCACTTTCCACCGTGGCACCACCGTGCTGGTAAATCTGCCAGTGACCTTTCACCATCAGATATTTACAGGCATAGATGGCCCGGCCGCCAAGCACACCAATGCGCCAATCGTAATCCGTGTAGAAGTACTCCTGAGCCAATACCAACGCAGACTGTTTGAACAGGTCTTTCAGCCCTGCCCGAAGTTCCTTTTCGTCCTTGGCTTTGATCACACCACGGGAAAAGGCGCCATCCGGAATTTTGATGACCACAGGAAAGCCCAGTTCATTACTCACCTGCTGTACCGCATCCTTCTGATCCTTTGAAAGGATCAGCGTTTTCGGTGTTGGCACCTTGTTGTTTTTCAGCAGGTCCGCCAGAAACACCTTGTTGGTGCAACGCAGAATCGACACCGGGTCGTCAATTACCACCATCCCCTCGGCCTCTGCCTTGCGAGCAAACCGATAGGTGTGGTGATCAATAGCGGTGGTTTCACGAATAAACAGACCATCATATTCCGGCAGGCGCATGTAATCCCGGCGGGTAATGCGCTCCACGTTAATTCCCAGCTTTCTGCCGGCACGCTCAAAACGCTTCAGGGCCATCTCATCGCTCGGAGGCAACTCTTCCTCGGGGTTCACCAGCATAGCCAGATCAAAACGGTAGCGGCGACGGGTGCGCGGTTTGCGCCAGATCATGCTGCTGAAGCGATCCAGGGCGGCCGCAAACAAATCCTGCTCACGCTCGTCAAGATCCGCCGGCGCCGCCGGCTTCATGGTTTCGATCTGCCATTGTTTGCGGTGACGGAACACCACTTCCAGAATCGGGCACGGAAACCGCTCGAACAGGGCACGGGCCACGGGCTTCAGGTCTGGATGTTCGGCCTGGCCAAAATAGGTTCGGATTCGTACTTCATGGGTGGCGTCCCGGTCATCGGTGGCGGGATCGATTTCGGAGGCTGATTTTTCCAGCCACTGGATGACACTGCTGTCCAGCTCTTCGAGTTCAAGCGAAAACAGTCCCTTCCGGCTCAGGTCGTTGAGCGTCATAACCGATGGCACCACGTGGTGCCCGCGCGCTTCCGCAAGCAACGAACAGTAGTAGCCCCGGCTCAGATACCTGGCACTCTGACACAGGTTTATCACCCGCACGCGGCTGTTAACCGGGGCGGTAAACTGAAGGTATTGATCGAAGGTAAGCACGTCTTCGCTGGGGTAGTACGGTGCCCAGTCTTTGGCGCGGTCTACAACGATGAGCAATCGGGACATAAAGCGGCATTCCTCCCTGAAGGTAAAGCCTGATAATTCCGGCAACAATACGCCCCATCACCTTGCCAGACAATCGCCTGAAGATGCGTGCTTTTACGCATCATCCGCTGCTATGACGGGATGGCATCTGTCTACCATAATAGCGGCAATGAGCGTGCCCGCCAGGCGCTACCTTTTTCTCGTTGACCGGGTTTACCAGACCATGACCGATGTAATGCTCCGCCAAGCCCATGCCAGTGATCTGGATGCCCTCGTTCAGCTGGAGAACCGCTGTTTTACCGAGGACAGAATATCCCGGCGCAGCTTCCGCCGCTTTCTGGAGATGCCCAGGGACCGACTGGTTATCGCCGAATTGAACGGCGAACTGGTGGGCTACTGCCTGGTGCTGATGAATGCAGCCACCCGGCTGGCTCGGATTTACTCGATTGCAGTCTCACCAGTTGCCCGCGGCCGCGGTGTGGGTGAAAGACTGGTCCGTGAGGCGGAGAAGGAAGCGGTTGAGGCTGATCGCATCATCATGCGGCTGGAAGTGCGTGAAGACAACACCGGGGCCATTGCCCTGTATCGTCGGCTGGGATATCGGCAGTTTGGCACCTACCGGGACTACTACGAAGATCACGGCGATGCCTTACGGTTCGAGCGGCGGATCCTCTACTACGAGCCCTCTCGCGAATTTCTTCCGGTGCCCTATTACCCCCAGACCACCGAGTTCACCTGCGGTCCGTCTGCATTAATCATGGCGATGGCGGCCCTTGACGAACAGCAACCAGTAAGCACGTTGGAGGAGCTGAAAATCTGGCGTGAAGCCACCACCATCTTCATGCTGGCCGGGCATGGCGGTTGTGGCCCCCATGGGCTTGCGCTATCTGCCTGGCACCGGGGCTTCGAGGCCAGTGCCTGGATCAGCCAGGAAGGCGCGCTGTTCAAAGATACGGTCCGCAACGAAGATAAAAAGCGGGTACTGGAACTGGTGCACGAGGGGTTCCTGCACGATATCGGGCAGACAGAAATCCAGCTGCATCACGACCCGCTAACCCTGGAGGCAATGGAGAAGGCCCTGCATGACGGGCGCATCCCTGTCATCCTGATCAGCACCTGGCAACTGAACCGGAGCCGGGTGCCGCACTGGGTAACCGTGTGTGCCATCGACGAGGATTTCGTGTACCTGCATGACCCGGAAATCGATACCGAGGAAGGGGAAACCGTGGCCGACAAGCAATACCTGCCCATCGACCGACGGGTATTCGACAAGATGTCGCGCTATGGCCGCAACCAGCCCCTGCAGGCGGCAGTGATTGTCGGCCCCAAACGACAGTGATCAGCCGGTCCGCAGGGCCGCTTCCTTCAGTTCCGAAATCTGATCCCGCAGTCGTGCCGCGGTCTCGAAGTCCAGACCCGCGGCGGCTTTGTACATCTCGTCTTCCAGTTTCGCCACTTCCTTGAGGACATCTTCCGGCGAGCGATTGCCTACCTTTACGCGATAATCCTCGGCTTCTTCAGCAGCCTTCTGCCCGGGACGCTCCGCTTTGCGCCGGCCACGACCACCGCCGCCCGCGGCACCCTCCATAATATCCGCGATCTTCTTGTTCAGACCGGTGGGGGTAATACCATGCTCCTCGTTGTGTGCCATCTGCTTGGCACGACGACGCTCGGTCTCATCAATGGCCCGCTGCATGGAACCGGTGGTCCTGTCGCCATACAGAATGGCCTTGCCGTTCACGTTACGGGCGGCCCGACCAATGGTCTGTATGAGCGAACGCTCTGAGCGCAGGAAGCCTTCTTTATCCGCATCCAGTATTGCCACCAGTGACACTTCCGGCATATCCAGCCCCTCCCGGAGCAGGTTGATGCCCACCAGCACGTCAAACTCGCCCCGCCGCAGATCCCGAATAATCTCAACGCGCTCCACGGTATCGATATCTGAATGCAGATAACGCACGCGAATGTCGTGCTCCATCAGGAAGTCGGTCAGATCCTCGGCCATGCGCTTGGTAAGTGTTGTGACCAGCACCCGCTCACTCACCCCCACGCGCTGGTGAATCTCAGACAGCAGATCATCCACCTGGGTAGACGCGGGCCGAACCTCAATCTCCGGGTCCAGCAGTCCGGTCGGTCGTACCACCTGCTCCACCACCTGGCCAGCATGCTCGGCCTCATAATTCCCCGGGGTGGCCGAGACAAAGATCATCTGGGGCGCAATTCGCTCCCACTCCTCAAACCGCATGGGGCGGTTATCCAGTGCTGATGGCAGACGGAAACCGTACTCCACCAGGGTTTCCTTACGGGACCGGTCCCCTTTGTACATGGCGCCAATCTGCGGAATGGTCACGTGGGACTCGTCCACTACCAGCAAAGCGTTGGGTGGCAGGTAGTCATACAGCGTGGGTGGCGCTTCACCGGGGTTACGCCCGGAGAGATAGCGGGAGTAGTTCTCGATACCATTGCAGTAACCGAGCTCCAGCATCATCTCGATGTCGTAGCGGGTACGCTCCTCCAGCCGCTGAGCTTCCACCAGCCGGTTGTTATCCCTCAACTGCTGCAGCCGAACATCAAGCTCCTGCTTGATGTCCTCGACCGCATCCAGCACGGTCTGCCGGGGGGTGACATAGTGGGACTTCGGGTAAATGGTCACGCGCGGCACCCGCCTGAGCACCTCTCCGGTAAGCGGGTCAAAATAGCTCAGGTTCTCCACTTCATCATCGAACAGTTCGATGCGAATGGCTTCCTTCTGGGATTCTGCCGGGAAGACATCAATGACATCGCCCCGCACCCGATAATTGGCGCGATGGAACTCGATGTCATTGCGGGTGTACTGCAGTTCGGCCAGCCGCCGCAGGATATACCGTTGATCCATCTGGTCACCCCGGTCCAGGTGCAGCATCATTTTCAGATAGGATTGCGGATCACCCAGACCGTAGATGGAAGAAACCGTCGCGACAATGATGGCATCCGGCCGCTCCAGCAAAGCCTTGGTGGCCGACAGCCGCATCTGCTCAATGTGCTCATTGATGGAGGCGTCTTTTTCGATAAAGGTATCGGAAGACGGTACGTAGGCCTCCGGCTGGTAGTAATCGTAGTAGGAGACGAAGTACTCCACCGCGTTATCGGGGAAGAACTCCTTGAACTCGCCATAGAGCTGCGCCGCCAGGGTCTTGTTATGGGCCATGATGATGGTTGGCCGCTGGACCTGCTGAACCACATTGGCAATGGTGAAAGTCTTGCCAGAACCGGTTACCCCGAGCAGGGTTTGATGGGCAAGCCCGGATTCAATGCCGTCAACCAGTCCCGCAATCGCTTTGGGCTGGTCACCTGCAGGTTGGTAGGGCGAATCGACGCGAAAAGCCCCTTCCCTCGCACTGGATGCTTTGTTGGCCATATCTGGCGTTTTAACCTCCGGACACCGGAAACGACGGAATATTTGCGTCGCATCCTCAAGAAATTTAGCGTTCTGGCAGCTTCATGATACCATCTGTGCGATCGACGGCTGGGTGAAAAATCAGCCAGTAACTTTGGCTCCAGTTGCCCGGCCGATCGCAGCCCAATAAGACGCAGCTTTAAGGAGCTCAAGTTTGGACCTTCAACTTTCCAGCCGAGTACAGGCGATCAAGCCTTCCCCCACCCTCGCAGTTACCAATAAAGCCGCTGAACTCCGTGCGGCCGGCCAGGATATTATCGGCCTCGGTGCTGGCGAGCCTGACTTCGACACCCCCGATCACATCAAACAGGCGGCTATCGACGCCATCAACAACGGCCAGACCAAGTACACCGCCGTGGATGGTACGCCCGCGCTGAAGAAAGCGATTATTGCGAAGTTCAAACGGGACAACGGCCTGGAATACGAAGCCAACCAGATACTGGTAAGCAGTGGTGGCAAACAGAGCTTTTTCAACCTCGCCCTGGCGACACTGAATGAAGGCGACGAGGCCATCATTCCCGCACCCTACTGGGTTTCCTACCCGGATATGGTGCTGGTGGCCGAAGGCAAACCGGTGATCATCGAAACCACCGCAGAGACTCGCTTCAAGATCACGCCGGAACAGCTGGAAAACGCCATTACTGAGCGCACCCGCCTGTTCGTGATCAACAGCCCGTCCAACCCCAGTGGCATGGCTTACACCATGGAAGAGCTGCAGGCCATCGGTGAGGTGCTTAAAAAGCACCCGAACATCATGATTGCCACCGACGATATGTACGAGCCGATCCTGTGGACTGGCAAGCCGTTCTGCAACATCCTGAACGCTTGCCCGGAGCTGTATGACCGCACCTTCGTACTGAACGGTGTCTCCAAGGCCTACTCCATGACTGGCTGGCGTATCGGCTATGCCGCTGGCCCGGCAAAAATCATCGGTGCCATGAAGAAGATCCAGTCTCAGAGCACCTCCAACCCCTGCTCTATCTCCCAGGCCGCCGCAACAGCCGCTCTGGACGGCGATCAGACGTGCGTGGGCGAGATGGTCAAGGCTTTCAGGGAACGCCACGACTGGCTGGTAGCGGCCCTGAACAAACTGCCTGGTGTGGACTGCCTGAACGGTGACGGCACGTTTTATGTCTTCCCGAGCTTCCAGGGTGCCATCGATGCCACTGACGGCGTGAGCACCGATGTGGAATTCGCCGAGAAGCTGCTGACCGAAGCCGGCGTTGCTCTGGTTCCGGGCTCTGCGTTTGGCTGCCCGGGGCACATGCGGCTGAGCTTTGCCACCAGCATGGATAACCTGCAGAAGGCGGTCGAGCGTTTGCAGAAGGCTCTTGGCTAAAATTTTAAGCTGAGGGGTTGACGGGGCGGTATGGCCAACATAATATACGCGCCTCGTCACACGACGACGTTCCCCGATAGCTCAGTTGGTAGAGCAACGGACTGTTAATCCGTTTGTCGCTGGTTCGAGCCCAGCTCGGGGAGCCACTATTTCGAAAGCCCGCTAGTTCTCTGAATTAGCGGGCTTTTTTCGTTAGACCTCGTATTCGTATAATCGCCTGCCGGGCACGGACGGGTGTCGCTCCCGAAAATGTCGGAGGCCATGGATGGCCGGAGAGAAGCGCACATGGATGTGCTTGTAGCGGTTTTCGGGAGCGACACCCGTCCGTGCCCTACCCGCCAAACCGGAAAGCTAGGGACAGGACCCGAAACGGGGGAGAAACTTAGACCGCTACGACCTCAGCGTGAATGGATTCCAATGCAGCCAAGGGATCCGGCGCCTGGGTAATCGGGCGACCAATCACCAGGTAGTCAGATCCAGCCTTAAGGGCATCGGTCGGGGTCATAATGCGTTGCTGGTCGCCTTTGTCGGCGGTTAGTGGCCGGATTCCCGGCGTGATCAGTTGGAAGTCACTGCCCTGCTCCGCTTTCAGACGCGGGGCTTCCTGAGCCGAGCAAACCACGCCGTCCAGGCCGCTGTTTTTGGTCAGGGTTGCCAGACGGGAAACATGGGCTTCTGCCGAACTTGCTATACCGATACCAGCAAGGTCCTCGTCAGACATGCTGGTCAACACGGTAACCGCGATCAGGAGCGGGCGATCATTGCCGAACGATTCCAGGCGCTCTCGGCAGGCTACCATCATCTTCTCGCCCCCTGAGGCATGCACATTCACCATCCACACGCCCAGCTCTGCAGCGGCAGCCACAGCAGCCGAGGTGGTATTGGGAATATCGTGAAACTTCAGATCCAGGAAGATATCAAACCCGCGACTCTGGAGCGCTTTTACCAGATCCGGGCCTGAGCGCGTAAACAGTTCCTTGCCCACTTTCAGGCGGCATTTTGCCGGATCAAGCTGATCTGCCAGGGCCAAGGCGGGATTCTGGGAAGGAAAGTCGAGCGCGACGATGATTTTCGGGTCGTTCAGGTTTTGCACGTTCAGGTTCCTGGGTAGAAAGGTAATCGGGATGGGTCAAAGCGAGGTTATTCCGCCTCTACGCCCTGAATGGGACGCACGGTTTCCCACTGTTTGCAGCTTGGGCACAGCCAGTGTAACTGTTGGCCGGAGAATCCGCAGCTTACGCAACGATAGACCGGGCGGTTGGCGAGAATCAGGTGCCCTATTCTGCTGACAAGGCGCCCTTCATCAGTGGTCATGCCTTTTTCATAGCCCGCCATCTCCACCAACCGCAAAAGCCCTCGCACGGAGGGCCTGGTCTCCAGCTCCATGCGCAGTAGATCAATGGCCGCCGGCCGGCCGGAGGAACGCTCAACTGACTCCACCAGGGCCAGCAGCAGGCTGGTACTGGGATACTGCTCATAGAGCTTGCGAAGCTTTTTATAAAGGCGTGAAACATCACCATGCTCACGCTCCAGCTTCATCAATCGGTCTATCGCTTCCGGACCGAACTCCGGATTCTGATCGAAAATTTTCAGGGACTGGTTTGCCGCCTCCCGAAAATTGCCCTGCCGAATCTGGAGCTTCATCAGCAGCAGGGTTGCCCGCACACAGGAGCGGTCGTAATCCAGCGCTTCTTTCGCCAGCTTCTGCGCTGTCCAGCGGTCGTCGTTACGGCTCAGGGCGCCATCAGACAATTCGCAGGTAATGTAGGCCAGCGCCTTGAAGGTAGCAGGATCCGCATCACTACGAGTGAGGGTTTTTGCGACCTGGGCCGCTTTCTCCCACTCTCTCTCCTGCTGATAGAGCTCGATCAACGCAATGGCTGAGCGGCGCCCGTACTCACGATCGCCCATCAGCTGGTGAAACAGTGCTTCGGCCCGGTCGAGCAATCCGGCATTCAGATAGTCCATTGCCAGTTCCTGGGTAACCTGGGGCGAATAACGGGCCGGCAGCTCAGGCCTGGCAAGAAGATTCTGGTGAATCAGAATGGCGCGGTCTGTCTCTCCCTTGTTCCGGAAATGGCTGCCAATGGAGAGATGCAAGCTGACGGTGTCTTTGTTGACGGCAAGGGATTGAACGAAGTTATCGACGGCCTGATCAGAGTAGTTGGTAAAGAGAAACTGCAGACGGTCCCGAACGGAATCCTCGTCCATAATGGCTCGGGAGGCGCGGCCAGAGCGGTTTCCGTATCGACCTACAGCCCAGCCAGCGGCAACGGCCGCCGTCAGAAGCAGCCACTGAAACAGCATGTCCATCAAAGTGCCCGGTCGTTTTGTGCCCTGGATTTTTCGAGTGCGTGCTCTGTCCGCTCAAGACGCTTCTGCAGATGACGGCGCGATACAGACGTCCGGACGGTAGCCATGGTAGTCACAAGCACCCCAACCAGCGCACCAATCACAAACGCCATGATGATCCAGACAGCAACGCCATGGGGCTGGGTTTCGAACAACAGGAAGTTGAGCGAGACCGCCATCTGATTATTCAGGGAAAACACCAGCGCCAGAAGAATCAGAACCAGAACCAGCAAGGTAATTAGGATCTTCCGCAGTCCTGCCATGTCTTAAGCGCTCCCAACGGGTCAGATGCCCGGTATGTGAGGTTTCGTGTGTTAATTGCCTTCTCGGGGCCTCAGAAACCTTTTTTCATGCTGTCGTTGACCTGCTCTCGCAGCTCTTTGCCGGGCTTGAAGTGCGGCACAAACTTGGCTGGCAGTTGCACGGCGTCTCCGGTTTTCGGGTTACGTCCGGTGCGGGCAGCCCGATGATGCAGGGAAAAACTGCCAAATCCACGGATCTCAATTCGCTGGCCGTCGGCAAGGGACTGAGACATATGCTCGATGATGCTTTTCACCGCGAGCTCAACATCCTTTACGGAGAGCTGAGTCTGCTTCGAAGCGATCAGTTCAACCAGTTCGGACTTCGTCATGAGGCTTTTCCCTCTGTCGTTATTATTCCGCAGCAAATTACCGGGTTCCAATGCCTCTAGTTTAGCCAAACCAGAAAAAAACACAAAAAAAACGGGCTCTTAGAGCCCGTTTTTTTGACACCAACCGGAAACTTAGTCCTTGTTAGCGTTCTGTTGCTGCATCTGCTCCTTGATCAGGTCACCAATGGTGGTGGCACCTGAGGATTCTGCAGCCTTACTGCGTACGTTTTCCAGGGCCTGCTTGTCGTCCTCAACGTCTTTGGACTTGACAGACAGGTTGATCACGCGGTTTTTGCGATCGATGCTGATGATCTTCGCTTCAACTTCTTCGCCTTCCTTCAGAACGTTACGCGCGTCTTCTACGCGGTCACGGCTGATTTCAGAGGCTTTCAGTACCGCTTCAACTTCTTCGTTCAGGGCAATGGTGGCGCCTTTGGCGTCAACCGCAGATACGGTGCCCTTAACGATGGAGCCCTTGTCGTTCAGCTGAACGAACTCGGCAAACGGATCGCTTTCCAGCTGTTTGATGCCCAGGGAGATGCGCTCACGCTCTGGATCAACAGACAGGATAACGGTTTCAACTTCGTCGCCCTTCTTGTATTCGCGAACGGCTTCTTCGCCAGTCTCGTTCCAGCTGATGTCAGACAGGTGAACCAGACCATCGATGCCACCGTCCAGGCCGATGAAGATACCGAAGTCCGTGATGGACTTGATCTTGCCGGAGATACGGTCGCCCTTGTTGAAGTTGCTGGAGAAATCTTCCCACGGGTTGGCAACGCACTGCTTGATGCCCAGAGAGATACGACGACGCTCTTCGTCGATATCCAGGATCATCACTTCTACTTCGTCACCTACCTGAACAACCTTGGACGGATGGATGTTCTTGTTGGTCCAATCCATTTCGGATACGTGGACCAGACCTTCAACACCCTCTTCCAGCTCGGCAAAGCAGCCGTAGTCGGTCAGGTTGGTTACGCGAGCAGTAACCTTGGAACCTTCCGGGTAACGACCTTTGATGTCGACCCAGGGATCTTCGCCCAGCTGCTTCAGACCCAGAGACACACGGTTGCGCTCACGGTCAAACTTCAGGACTTTAACATTGATTTCGTCGCCCACATTCACGATTTCGCTCGGATGCTTGATGCGCTTCCAGGCCATATCAGTGATGTGCAGCAGGCCGTCAACACCGCCCAGGTCTACGAATGCACCGTAGTCGGTCAGGTTCTTGACGATACCCTTGATTTCCAGACCTTCGGTCAGGGTTTCCAGCAGAGCTTCACGCTGCTCGCTGTTTTCAGCTTCCAGAACGGCGCGGCGGGAAACAACCACGTTGTTACGCTTCTGGTCCAGCTTGATAACCTTGAATTCAAGCTCTTTGTTCTCCAGGTGCGCAGTGTCGCGAACCGGACGAACGTCTACCAGGGAACCCGGCAGGAAGGCACGGATGCCGGCCAGATCAACAGTGAAACCACCTTTGACCTTGCCATTGATAATACCCTTGACCACTTCTTCAGCTTCGAAGGACTTCTCGAGAACCTTCCACGCTTCAGCGCGCTTGGCCTTTTCACGGGACAGACGGGTTTCACCGAAACCGTCTTCAACTGCATCGAGAGCCACATCGACAACATCGCCGACAGCTACTTCCAACTCGCCTTTTTCGTTCAGGAACTGGGAGGCGGGGATAACGCCTTCGGACTTCAGTCCGGCGTTAACGGTGACCCAGTCGTTGTCGACGTCAACTACGGTTCCCTGGACGATGGAACCCGGTTGCATGTCAATTTCTTTTAGACTTTCTTCAAAAAGATCCGCAAAGCTCTCGCTCATTATGTGCCCTATATGATCAACGCAAGTGTGCTCCGTGTCACCAGCAACACGGTCTGTTAACGATGTCCGGAATCAGCCAGCGGCTGGCAGAGTACGCTGTTCCGGCATTTCAACGACAAAAAGGTGTAGTCAGGCCTGACCTGCTGCGGCCATACACCTGACTAACACCTCTTCGATACTCAAACCCGTAGAATCAATGACTTGCGCATCATCTGCAGGCTTGAGGGGGGCCGCAGAACGGTTCATATCCCGCTCGTCACGTACCCGTATCTCTTCTAAAAGGGCGTCAATGTTAACATCGACACCTGCTTCCTTCAACTGATTGTAGCGCCTGCGGGCCCGCTCCTCGGCACTGGCGGTCAGGAAGATTTTGACCGGTGCATCCGGAAAGACCACCGTACCCATATCGCGGCCATCGGCCACCAGCCCGGGCGCCACCCGGAAATCCCGCTGGCGCTGCAATAAGGCATCGCGCACCGGTTGCATGACGGCGACTTTTGACGCGTTATCACCGCAGGTCTCGGTGCGGATTTCGGAGGTAACATCTTCCCCGGCCAACAGAACCTTCGCAGGCTCACCCGGAGGCGTCGGCATGAACGCAACATCGAGCCCTGCGGCAACCCGAACCAGTGCCGGCTCGTCGTCCAGCGCAACCCCCTGGCGGGCAGCCGCCAGGGCCGTCAGCCGATACAAGGCACCACTGTCGAGCAGATGCCAGCCCAGTTTGCGGGCCAACATCTGGGTAACGGTACCCTTGCCAGAACCGCCAGGGCCGTCAACCGTAATTACCGGTGCCTTGCTATCACTCATCAATCACTACCTTCTGCGTTAATTCGAATACCTGTCTGCAATGCCAGATCAACAAAACCCGGGAACGATGTGGCGACGTTGGCGCAATCGTTGATCCGGATAGGTCCGGTTGCGCGTAATGATGCCACCGCAAACGACATGGAAATGCGATGATCACCATGGCTTTCCACGGTACCGCCGCCTATTTCCTGGCCGCCATCTATAATGATGCCGTCGGGTGTCACGGTGGTCTCCACACCCAGAGCCGCGAGACCGTCCGCCATCACCTGGATACGGTCGCTCTCTTTCACCCGAAGTTCCTCGGCGCCGCGCAATACCGTGCGCCCTTCCGCACAGGCAGCGGCGATAAACAGTACCGGGAACTCGTCAATGGCCAGCGGCACCTGCTCTTCCGGAATGTCGATGCCCTTCAGAACGGCTGACCGCACCCTGAGATCGGCGACCGGCTCTCCGCCGATGACCTTCTCATTGAGCACTTCAATGTTGGCACCCATCTGTTTCAGGATATTGATCACGCCGACACGGGTGGGATTCATGCCGACATGACGAAGGGTCAGATCGGAATCTTCGGCAATACTGGCCGCCACCAGGAAAAACGCCGCGGAGGAAATATCAGCCGGCACATCAATGGCGCAGGCGGACAACTTGCCACCACCGGTAACACTGGCGGTCGCTCCGTCCCGATGAACGTGGTAGCCGAAGCCTTCCAGCATCCGCTCGGTATGATCCCGGGTGGGCGCCGGCTCGGTGACCGAAGTCACGCCCTCAGCGTACAGCCCCGCCAGCAGCAGGCAGGATTTCACCTGGGCACTGGCCACCGGCATTTCGTAATGAATGCCCGTGAGTGCATGTCCACCCCGAATCTTCAACGGCGGCCGACCACCCTCACCGGTGTCGATGACCGCTCCCATGGCACGCAGTGGATCTGCCACGCGCCCCATAGGCCGCTTCGACAAACTGGCATCGCCCGTGAGCTCAGAATCGAAGGGCTGAGCGGCCAGCAATCCGGCAAACAGGCGCATGGCCGTACCCGAGTTACCCAGATACAACGGGCCACGGGGCGCCTGCAGGCCTTTCATACCGACGCCGTGAATGCGCACGAAGCCGTCATCCGGACCTTCAATGGTTACACCCATATCCCGGAACGCCTGCAGGGTGGCAAGACTGTCTTCCCCCTCCAGAAAGCCCTTCACTTCCGTTGTCCCCTCAGCCAGAGCACCAAGCATGATGGAACGGTGAGACATGGATTTGTCGCCCGGAACCCGGATATCACCTTTGACGGTGCCACCCGGCTGCATTTGGAAAGTCACCTGTTTATCACTGTTGTTAGTCACGTACGCCTGTCCTGAAAGCATTTTGGAAAAATGTTCTCGCGCCGCCTTGGCACGACTGAAAACCCGGAGCAACGTGGCACCATCGCCACTGGCAATGGCAGTACGGAGTTGATCCAGATCTTCGGTAAAATGATCAATTACCCGGAGCACGGCATCCCGATTGGAGAGAAAAATGTCGTGCCACATTACCGGATCGCTCGCGGCAATCCGGGTAAAATCACGGAACCCACCCGCGGCATAGCGGAAGATATCCATATTCTCATCTTCGCCCGCGAGCGTGTCTACCAGCGAAAAAGCGATCAGGTGGGGCAAATGGCTGGTGGCCGCCAGCACCTCATCGTGGTACCCCACCGACATGGTAAGCACAGTCGCACCGGCACCTTCCCAGACGGCCCGCAAACGATTCAGGCCGGCCTGGTCGGCATTCTGAGCCGGCGTAAGGATTACCTTGTGATTGGTAAAGAGATCGGGCCGGGCCGCACGGATACCGCTCTTTTCGGAACCGGCGATGGGATGGCCCGGTATCACCCAGGGTGGCAGTTCTCCGAATACCGCCTCCACATCGGCAACAAAACTGGACTTGGTACTGCCCACATCAGAGAGAATGGCGCCCTCTTCGATGACGGGCCGAATTTGTTCCAGCACCGCACGGGTGGCCCGCACCGGAACGGCCAACACCACCAGATCACTGCCCTTTACGGCCTGCTCGATGGAATCCGCAGCCTCGTCTATTACACCCAGTTCAACGCCGAGAGCCAGTTCATCCTGACGGGTATCAAAACCGGTCACCATTCCCGCAAGCTGTTGCGTGCGTATGGCGCTGGCCAGAGAACCGCCAATCAGCCCCAGGCCGATAACCGCAACCCGACGAAAAGGCGCACTGGGAACTGTCACTTCATGCCCCCAGCCCTGCTGACGCCAATGCCTCAGCCAGCGCATCAAGAAAACGTTCATTTTCTTGCGGAAGGCCGACCGATACACGCAGGTGCCGGGGCATGCCATAACCAGCGACGGGCCGAACAATCACGCCATGGGCCAACAAGGCCTGATAGATACCGGCGGCTGGCTCCCCCACTTCCACGGCAATGAAGTTGCCTGCCGAAGGGATGTAGGAAAGCCCCATGCGATCGAAGCCTTCCGCCAGTTGTTGCAGGCCGGCCTCGTTCACCTCCCGGGATTTCTGCAGATAGGCCTCATCCTCGAGAACTGCTGTGGCCGCCGCCAGGGCAACGGTATCGACATTGAATGGCTGGCGAACCCGGTTCAGGATGTCAGCAATGGCCGGAGAACTGATGCTGTAGCCCACTCGCAACGCTGCAAGCCCCCACGCCTTGGAAAAGGTGCGGCAGACAATCAGGTTCGGGTATTTGTCCAGCAGTCGAATACCATCCGGGTACTCGTCACCAACAAGGTATTCGCAGTAGGCCTCATCCAGAACAACCAAAACCTGTTCAGGGATACGATCCAGAAACGCTTCAATCGCATCGGCGGTGTGCACGGTACCGGTGGGATTATTCGGATTAGCAACAAACACCAGCTTGGTGCGCTCGGTCACCGCGTCGGCCATGGCATCCAGATCATGCCCCCAGTCTTTTGCAGGCACCGCCACACCTCGGGCGCCAATCGCCTGGGTTACCAGCGGGTATACTGCGAAGGCATACTGGGAAAACACCACTTCGCTATCAGAGTCGACGAAACACCGGGCAATGACTTCCAGCACATCGTTGGAACCATTACCGAGGGTGATCTGGCTCATTTCCACGCCAAAGCGACGGGCCAGAGCCTGCTTCAGATCAAAGCCATTGCCGTCCGGGTACAGGCACATTTCATCGAGGGCATTTCGGGCGGCCGATAACGCTTTGTCACTCGGCCCAAGCGGGTTCTCATTGCTGGCCAGCTTGATGATCTCCGACGGATTCAATCCCAGCTCCCGGGCCAGTTCTTCAATCGGCTTGCCGGGCTGGTACGGAGACAGAGCCTGAACACCTTTTACCGCAAGACTCTGGTAATCCACTGACATTGAACTCTCCTCAGGATCGACATTCGAAATCAAAGTACGCCGATGGGATAGGACCCCAGGCGCTTCAGCTCCACGGCTTCTTCATCAATTTCAGCCAGTACCTTGCTGATCCTGTCATCCTGCATGTGACCTTCGAAATCAATGTAGAAAACATAAGCCCAGGTACCACTGGGCGAAGGCCGCGTTTCAATCCGTGTCAGGCTGATGCCGTGACGATGGAACGGCTCAAGCAGCTGGTACAAAGCGCCCGGCTTGTTGCGCATGGAGACCAGAATCGAGGACTTGTCCTGGCCACTGGCCGGCACCTCTTCCCGCCCAATGATCAGGAAGCGGGTGGTATTGTCCGGGCGATCCTCAATGCTGTTAGCCAGCTTTTCCAGACCGTACAGCTCCGCCGCCATATCTCCGGCAATCGCCGCCGCACCCGGCTCTTCAGCCGCACGGCGCGCCGCCTCGGCATTGCTGGAAACGGTAATACGCTCAATACCGTAGCGATGTGTATCCAGCCACTGCCGGCACTGGGCGAACGACTGTTGATGGGAATAGATGCGGGTAATTTCCTCATCCTTGTGCTTCGGCGATACCAGCAGATGATGATGAATGCGAAGCTGCACCTCACCGCAGATTTTCAACGGCGAAGACATGAACATATCCAGGGTGTGATTGATCATACCCTCAGTGGAATTCTCCACCGGCACCACACCGTAATGCGCCGCACCGGACTCCACCTCGCGGAATACCGCATCAATCGCAGGCAGCGGCACGCTGACGACAGAGTGGCCGAAGTGTTTGAGCGCCGCCGCCTGGGTGAAGGTGCCAACCGGGCCCAGGAAGGCAATATGCATGGGCTTTTCCAGCGCCAGGCAAGCCGACATGATCTCACGGAACAGCCGCGCCATTTCTTCAGCGGGCAAAGGCCCCGGGTTCTTTTCCTTGATCCGGCGCAGCACCTGAGCTTCCCGCTCAGGCCGGTAAAAGAACACATCTTCACCGGGATTGGCCGCCATTTTGACATGGGCCACTTCCTGCGCACATTTCGCCCGCGCACTGATCAGCTCCATGATCTGCTGATCGAGGGCGTCGATCTCTTCCCTTAGCTCCCCCAGGCGGGTCTTCTCATCCGTCATGATCAGCCACGCTCCTTCGCAAATTCCGCCATGTAGTCGATCAGGGCGTCGACGCCTTCTTCGGGCATAGCGTTGTAGATGCTGGCACGCATACCACCGACGGAGCGATGCCCCTGCAGGTTGAGCAGATGCCGGGCTTCTGCGCCTTTTAGAAACTCGCCATTAAGCGCATCGTCGGCCAGTGTAAACGGCACGTTCATCCAGGAGCGGAAGCGTGGCTCAATGGGGTTGGCGTAGAAATCATTGGCATCGATAAAACCATACAGTTTCTTCGCTTTCCGGGCGTTCATCTCACCCATGGCCTGGACACCGCCCTGCTCTTTCAGCCACTTGAACACCAGCCCGGACAGGTACCAGGAATAGGTCGCCGGGGTGTTGTACATGGAGCCGTTATCGGCAATGACCTGATAATTCATCATGGTCGGTGTCTCTTTCCGGGCCTTACCCAGGAGATCCTTACGGATAATCACCACCACCAGGCCCGAGGGGCCGATGTTCTTCTGGGCACCGGCATAGATCAGGCCGAATTTGCTAATATCCAGCGGCCGGGACAGCATAGTGGAAGACATATCCGCCACCAGCGGTACATCGCCGCTGTCTGGAATAAAGTCGTATTCCAGACCACCAATGGTTTCATTCGGCGTGTAATGCAGGTAAGCGGCATCGGCGCTGGTATTCCAGCCGGACTGATCCGGAATGGTGGTAAACCCGCTGTCTTCAGAGCTGGCGACGACATTCACATTGCCGTAGCGCTTGGCTTCGGCAATGGCCTTTTTCGACCAGATACCGGTGTTCACATAATCGGCCGAGGTTTTGTCGCCAAGCAGATTCAGCGGAATGGTCGAGAACTGGCTGGAAGCTCCACCCTGCATGAAGAGTACAGCGTAATCATCTGAAATACCGGCCAATTCACGGAGATCCTTCTCAGCCGCTTCTGCAATGGCAACAAACTCGTCGCTGCGATGGCTCATCTCCATCACTGACATGCCGGTGCCGCGCCAATCGAGCATTTCGCTCTGGGCCTGCTTCAGCACAGCTTCCGGCAAGGTGGCCGGACCAGCACAGAAATTGAACGCCCTGCTCATTCTTCGGTTTCCTCGCCTTCCACTTCTTCTTCATCATCGGATTCTGCAATCCGCTCCACACCCACCAGGCGCTCATCTTCCTGGGCCAGACGGATCAGACGCACGCCCTGGGTATTCCGGCTCAGTACCGACACCTCATCAGTGCGGGTACGCACCAGTGTGCCCTTGTCGGAGATCAGCATCATCTGGTCGCCATCAAACAGTTGCAGCGCAGTCACCAGATTACCGTTTCGCTCGGAGCACTGCATGGCGATAACGCCCTGACTGCCACGGCTGTAGGCCGGGAATTCATCAATGGCCGTGCGCTTGCCATAACCATGCTCACTGGCCGTCAGAATCACACCGCCTTCCTGCGGAATGATCAGGGACACGACATGGTGCCCTTCCGGCATCTTGATACCGCGGACACCACGAGCCGTCCTGCTCATCGGGCGAACCTGCTCTTCCTGGAAGCGCACCGCTTTACCGGCACTGGAGAACAGCATCACTTCGGCAGAACCATCTGTAATGGCGGCACCAATCAGGGTGTCACCCTCATCGAGATTCAGGGCAATCAGGCCACTGCTGCGTGGGCGCGAGAAGTTCGGCAGCGGTGTCTTCTTGACCACACCGGCCGAGGTGGCCATCAGCACAAACTGATCTTCCGGGTAATCCCGTACCGGCAGGAAGGTGGTAATACGCTCTCCTTCGTCCAGCGGCAGAATGTTGACCATGGGGCGACCACGGGAGCCACGGCTGCCGCGGGGAATCTCGAACACCCGCAGCCAGTACACCTTACCCTTGTTGGAGAAGCACAGAATGGTGTCGTGGGAATTCGCAACCAGCAACTTCTCGATAAAGTCTTCGTCCTTCATCGACGTTGCCGCTTTACCCCGGCCACCACGGCGCTGGGCCTGGTAATCCTCAACGGCCTGGGTCTTGGCATAGCCACTGTGGGAAATAGTCACCACCAGATCTTCTTCGTCGATCAGGTCTGCGATGGTCAGGTCGCGACGGGAGCTGGTGATCTCGGTACGGCGCTCATCGCCATACTGGCTGACAATTTCTGCCAGTTCGTCACGAATCACCTGCATCAGACGCTCGGGGTCGCCCAGGATATCCAGCAGATCGGCAATCTTCTCCAGGATTTCCTTGTACTCGTTCTGGAGCTTTTCGGTTTCCAGACCGGTCAGGCGGTGCAGTCGCAGATCCAGAATCGCCTGGGCCTGCTCCGGCGACAGGTGGTACAGGCCTTCTCGGAGGCCATAAATCTCCGGCAAATCATCCGGGCGGCAAGCATCTTCACCTGCACGCTCCAACATCGCGAGTACGTCGCCAGGCGCCCAGCCCTTGTCCATCAGCTTTTCTTTCGCTTCTGCAGCAGAGGGCGACTGTTTGATCAACTCGATGATTTCATCAATGTTGGCCAGGGCAACGGTGAGACCTTCCAGAATATGGCCCCGCTCACGAGCCTTGCGCAGCTCATAGATAGTGCGGCGGGTGACCACTTCCCGACGATGGCGCACAAACGCATCGAGCATTTCTTTCAGGTTCAGGGTCTTGGGCTCGCCGTTGATCAGCGCCACCATGTTGATACCGAACACGGTTTCCAGCTGGGTCTGGGCGAACAGATTGTTGATGATCACATCCGGGTTCTCGCCCCGGCGCAATTCGATCACAACCCGGATACCTTCCTTGTTCGATTCATCACGCAGCTCAGAGATACCTTCCAGACGCTTTTCTTTCACCAGTTCCGCGATCTTCTCGATCAGACGGGCCTTGTTCAGCTGGTAAGGCAGCTCGGTGATGATGATGGATTCGCGGCCGGTTTTCTTGTCCTGCTCAATCTCGTGGCGGGCACGGATATAAATGCGGCCACGTCCTGTGCGGTAGGCTTCCACGATACCGGCACGGCCATTGATGATGCCCTGGGTGGGGAAGTCCGGGCCCGGGATGAATTCCATCAGCTCATCGACCGTGAGATCCGGGTTATCGATCAGTGCCAGGCAGCCGTTCACCACTTCCGTCAGGTTGTGGGGCGGAATGTTGGTGGCCATACCCACGGCAATACCGGAGGAGCCGTTCACCAGCAAATTGGGCACACGGGTCGGCAGGACTTCCGGAATACGTTCGGTGCCGTCGTAGTTGTCTACGTAATCGACGGTTTCCTTGTCGAGATCCGCCAGCAGCGAATGGGCGATCTTCTCCATGCGGATTTCGGTGTAACGCATGGCGGCGGCATTGTCGCCGTCAATGGAACCGAAGTTACCCTGGCCGTCTACCAGCGGGTAGCGCAGGGAGAATGGCTGAGCCATTCGAACGATGGTGTCGTATACCGCAGAGTCACCGTGGGGGTGATATTTACCGATAACGTCACCCACCACACGGGCAGACTTCTTGTAGGCCTTGTTCCAGTCGTTACCCAACTCGGACATGGCGAACAGTACCCGGCGGTGTACCGGCTTCAGGCCGTCCCGGACATCGGGTAATGCCCGGCCAACGATAACGCTCATGGCGTAGTCGAGGTAGGACTGTTTCAACTCGTCTTCAATATTGACCGGCAGGATCTCTTTGGCTAACTCACCCATCGAGAAAGGTTCCTTTGCGTTATCTGGAAGTCGTTCCGGGGCCGTTTCCGGGCCCCGTCTTTATTCTTCAACAAGCCGCCAAGCATACCACAGACCGCCCCCACCGGGGGCAACTGTGGTAAAGCCTTAATCAAACACCACGGTCTTGTTTTCGTAGGTAATCACGCGGTCTTCAATGTGGGACCGCAGGCCCCGGGCCAGAACATTTTTCTCCACATCCTTACCCAGACGAACCATGTCTTCGATGGAGTCGCTGTGACTGATCCGAATGACGTCCTGCTCGATGATCGGGCCCTCGTCCAGATCCTCGGTGACATAGTGGCAGGTGGCACCAATCAGCTTCACACCCCGGCTGTAGGCCTGATGGTATGGGCGGGCACCCGCAAACGACGGCAGGAAGCTGTGGTGAATATTGATCACCTTGCCGGAGTACTTTCCGCAAAGCTCGGCAGGCAGAATCTGCATGTAACGGGCCAGCACCACCACGTCGGTTTCGTATTGCTGGAACAGCTCGTCGATATGAGCGAAGGCCTCAGCCTTGTTCTCTTTACTCACCGGCACATGGTGGTAAGGAATCTCGTGCCACTCCACCATACGGCGCAGATCATCGTGGTTGGAAATCACCGCAACGATCTCGCAGTTGAGCTCTTTGCTGTGCCAACGGTGCAACAGATCGGCCAGGCAGTGTGATTCCTTGCTGCACATCAGGATAACCCGTTTGGGGCGCGCGGAATCAGCAATGTGCCAGTTCATGTTGAACTCGCGGGCAATCGGCTCAAAGGCGGCACGGAACTGGTCCAGCCCGAACGGTATCGATTCGGCCTTGATTTCATGCCGCATGAAAAACCAGCCGGCCTGGGTATCGGAGTGGTGGCTCGCCTCGGTAATCCAGCCGTTATAGGTGGACAGAAAATTACTCACCTTGGCAACAATCCCGACCCTGTCCGGGCAGGAAATAACAAGACGATAGGTATGCTCCATGAAGCCTTTCCTTAACTTGAATCCGGGGAAAGCGGGCGCGACAGGAAACCACAAACCGGACATTCACGGCGATGGTCGGTACGCACCGGTAAAAATGACCGGCTATGATAGCCTATCTGACAGCCAGAAACGAGGAATCCGACCATGGACAGAGTGATCTACAGCCCCGCTTCGAAAATCAGCCACAGGCGGCTCTGGAGAGCGACAGCCGCGCTGATGCTTTTCCTGCTTGCCAGTAGCACAAACGCCAACGAACAGGCCATTCTGGAAGGGGAGCGCTTCCATCCGGTACAGGGCTCCCAGGGTATGGTTGCCACCAGCCACACCCTGGCCACAGAGGTTGCCCTGAAGGTATTGAAAGACGGGGGCAACGCCATTGATGCCGCTGTTACCGCCGGCTTCGCCCTGGCCGTCACCCAACCCCGTTCCGGCAATATTGGCGGTGGCGGCTTTCTGGTCTACTCGCCCGGTAACGGCGATGCCCCGGAAGCCATTGATTATCGCGAAACCGCACCGGCTGCAGCCACCGAAACCATGTTTCAGGATCAGGACGGCAATGTCGTGAGCGAGCGCAGCCGGTTCAGCCATAAGGCCGCCGGGGTACCCGGCACCGTAGCCGGGCTGGCGCTGGCACTGGAGCGGCACGGCACCCTGAGCCTGAGCCAGGCCCTGGCCCCGGCGATTCGACTGGCCCGGGAGGGTTTTGTGGTACCCCACCGATTCACCGAAGGCCTGGAGCAGGCCCGGGACCGCCTTGAACGCTGGCCAGCCACCCGCGCTACCTTCTATAAAAAAGATGGATCGGCCCCACAACCTGGCGAAGTGTTTCGCCAGCCGGAACTGGCCGACACCCTCCAGCGCATTGCCAAGCAGGGCGTAAAAGGCTTCTATGAAGGTGAAACCGCACAGTTGATTGTGGCGGAAATGCGACGGGGCGAGGGTCTGATTACTCTGGAAGACTTGCGCAACTACGAACCCGCCGTTCGCCAGCCGGTCCACGGCACCTATCGGGGATTTGATATCTACTCCATGTCGCCGCCCTCCTCCGGCGGCACTCACATCGTGCAGATCCTCAACATTCTGGAGGACTACCCCATCGGCGACTGGGGGCACAACTCCGCAAACACCATCCACCACATGGCCGAGGCCATGAAACTTGCATACGCAGATCGCTCGGAATACCTGGGGGATACAGACTTCGTAGCTGTGCCGCTGCAAGGGCTGACCAGCAAGGGCTACGCCGACCAACTTCGCGCATCCATCAAGGCAGACAAGGCCCGGCCCGCCAGCGAGATCGCGCCTGGAAAACCTGGGCCCCGGGAAAGCCCGGAGACCACACACTTCTCGGTGGTGGACCGCTGGGGCAACGCGGTATCAAACACCTACACCATCAATTTCAGCTATGGCTCGGGCATTACCGTGGCCGGTGCCGGCTTTCTGCTCAATAACGAGATGGACGATTTCAGCGCCAAACCGGGGGTTCCCAATGCCTATGGCCTGATCGGCGGCGAAGCCAACAAAGTGGAGCCAGGTAAACGCATGCTCAGCTCCATGTCGCCGACCATCGTACGGAAGGACAACCGGAATTTCCTGGTAACCGGCAGCCCCGGCGGCTCCCGGATCATCACCACCACCTTGCAGGTGATCATGAATGTGATCGACCATAATATGAACATACAGACAGCCGTCAGTGCGCCGCGTATCCACCACCAATGGTTACCGGACGAGATTCGGGTGGAACAGGGTATCAGCCCGGACACTCTGGACCTGCTACGGGCGCGAGGGCACACCATCAACACCGGCTCGGCCATGGGTGCCATCCAGAGCATCCTGATTGGCGAAGACGGCACGCTTTACGGCGGAGCCGATCCCCGGCGCAGCACCTCGTCTGCCATGGGATTCTGAGCCATTCAATATTGACCGGGCGCATACCGGACAGGAGGTAACTGATGTATCTTTCCGTACAACTGAGCTGCTATCCGCTCAAGGACGATTACAAACAACCGATCTGGGATCTGATTGCACGCCTGGAGCAGACCAGCCTTGAGGTCCACCCTGGTCGCATGAGTACCGAGATCTTCGGCGAGTATGACGAAGTGATGAAAGTGCTCTCAGACACCATGAAATGGTCTTTCGAGACCTACGGCAAATCGGTGTTTGTAGCGAAAATCATGGAGGGTGACCGGAGGCCGAAATGACACCCAGCAACGAACCCGGAAAGCAGGATCAGTCACCGCAGCCGCAACCGGCGATACCCAACCAGTACTCGTTTCTGTGGTTGAGCGCGGCCATTTTCCTGATGTTCCTGTGGCTACAGGGCAATAACCAACAGCAACAACAGGAACTGGCTTATTCCGAGTTCAAACAGGCCGTCATGAGCGGCCAGGTTGCCGAAGTTACCCTGCGTACCGAAGAGATCAGCGGACGCTTTACGGATTCCGGTGCCAGCCGGTTTGCCAACGACAGCCGGCCACCGTCGAGCAGTTTCATAACGCTCAGGCCACAGGTGGAAGACCCGGAGCTACTACCACTACTGGAAAGACAGGAAGTACTGGTTCGAGGCTCCCGCTCCGGCCGCCCCTGGTGGCAGGAGCTGATCCTGGGCTTCCTGCCCTGGATCCTGTTATTGGCGCTGATGTTCTGGTTCTGGGGTGCCGCCCAGAAACGCATGACTCAGGGCGGCGGCCCCTTTGACTATGGCAAGTCCAGGGCCCGCCGCGCCCGCAGAGAAACCTCCACCACGACACTGGACGATGTAGCGGGCATTGAGTCCGCAAAACGGGACATTTCGGAAATTATCGACTTCCTGAAGTCGCCGGATAAGTATCGTCGTCTGGGCGCCGTGATGCCTAAAGGGGTTCTCCTGGTTGGCCCGCCGGGCACCGGCAAGACCCTGTTGGCGCGGGCCATTGCCGGCGAGGCGGAAGTCCCCTTCTTCAGCATCAGCGCCTCGGAGTTTATCGAAATGTTCGTGGGCGTTGGCGCGGCACGGGTTCGGGACATGTTCCAGACGGCTCGCAAGGAAGCCCCGGCACTGATCTTTATCGATGAGCTGGACGCCGTCGGACGCTCACGGGGAGCTGGCCTGGGGGGCGGCCACGACGAGCGCGAACAGACCCTGAACCAGATTCTCACGGAAATGGACGGTTTCGAGGCCCATGAGAACGTTCTTGTGCTGGCCGCCACCAACCGCCCGGATGTATTGGACACCGCTCTGCTGCGCCCGGGCCGGTTTGACCGGAAAATCACCCTGGACCGCCCTCACCGGGAGGCCCGGGAAGCTATTCTGAAGGTACATGTGCGCAAGGTGCCGCTGGCTGCGGATGTGGACCTGACGCAGGTGGCCGCGCGCACGACCGGCTTCTCCGGCGCCGACCTGAAAAACCTGGTGAACGAAGCGGCCCTTACAGCCGCCCGAGACAACCTCGTTGAGGTAAACAACCACTGTTTTGAAGTGGCTCACGATCGCCTGATTCTGGGTGAGGAAAGGGACGCCCAGTTAACACCGGAAGAGCGTGAAGCCGTGGCCTACCACGAATGCGGGCATGCCATTATGGCCTATTACATGCCCAAGGCAGATCCTCTCACCAAGATCACCATTATTCCCCACGGCATGGCCATGGGAGTGACCGAACAGACCCCGAAAGAAGACAAATACAATTACACCGAAAGTTACCTGGAGGACCGCATCAAGGTGATGCTGGGCGGGCGTTCTGCCGAAAAGATCATCTACGGAGAGGTCAGCACCGGCGCCCAGAATGACCTGAAAGAAGCCACCAAACTATTGAGACGAATGGTCGGCCAGTGGGGCATGAGCGAAAAGATCGGCCCGCTGGGCCTGGGCATCGGCGAAGAACATGTGTTCCTTGGCCGGGAAATGGGCGCGCCCCGGGAGTACAGCGAAAAACTCGCGGAAATGATCGACTCGGAAATCCAGTCGCAATTACTGGCCTTTGAAGCCTTTACCGTGAGCTTCCTGACCGAACACCGGCAGGAACTGGATGCCCTTGCCAGAGCCGTCATGAAAAGGGAAACCCTGTCAGCCGGGGAAATAACCGAGGTGCTGGAGGAAGCTCGCAGCCGGGAGACCGCCTGAACAACTGCCGGCACAACAGCGGTTTGCTCAGGGCGTGATGGTGACCGGTAGATTCAGTTGGCAAAGCAGGGACTCCGCGCCTTGCTGTTCAAACAGGCTGCACTGACGGCTGATCACCAGCTGTGCTGCTCCCTCCTCCCGCACGGCCCTCGCCATGGCAGCAGCACCGGCTTTGGGCAAACGCCTGACCCGGGCAGCAATGCCCCCGGCTTCAAGCATGGCTGCAAGCTCCTCAAGCAATTCGCGATCATCAGCGGCGTCTGAGCGCACCAGAACCGTCAGCGCCCGCTGCCCACGCCTGGCCAGCTCCACGCCTACCCGCACAGCCCGATGATTCGCGCCCTGATCGTGGTTCAGCAACACCACCACCCTGCCCGGTGGTAATGAGCGCGATTCCGGCCACAACAGCACATCTCCCGGCGCCTGCCGCAACAGGCCCCGCGCGGTTGAGCCCAGCTTGAAAGATGAAATACCGGACCAGCCAGCCCCGCCGAGCACCAACAAATCATCAGGCTGTACCAGCCCCAATACCTGCTCTACCACTTCACCCCGGCATAATCTCAGTGCCTGGGCCACACCCCAGGGCGCCAGGGTTCGCTCGAGAGTACGGCGAAGCTTCTCTGCAGTTGCTTGCATACGGACTTCCAGAGCGTCGACATCCATGGGCCTCGCCACGCCGGAACTCCGGCCCACTTCCCGGGCAAAACCGTAACCGGCACTACGCAGCAGGCTTACTTCCTCCACAAAGATACCCAGAACTTCGGCTTGCTGCGCACGAGCAATGTCTGCCGCAGCCTCCAGGGCTGCCAGACTCCGCCTGGAACCATCCAGCAACACCAATATCCGCCGGGCTACGGCGGGGTCTGGCTCCGGAGTTTTATGACTGACCGTTGTGTCCGCCATTGCCATTATCCTGACCCGTGTCTTTGTCCTTGCTTTTGCCAACCTCGGCAAACGCGGCCAGCCTGTCTGCCACGCGTCGGTTAAAGCTGCCCTCAGGGAACACGCCATCAGCATCCGGTTGCCCCGGCTCCAGGCCCGTCAACAACTCAATGGCCTGGTCGATATGGGTAACGGGATAAATGGAGAACCTTCCGTCCTGCACCGCTTCCCGCACCGATTCATTCAACATCAGATGCTCCACATTGCTGGCCGGCAACAAGGCACCCTGGCTGTTTACGCCGCCGTCCTGCCGGCAGACATTGAAGAAGCCTTCAATCTTTTCGTTGACGCCACCCACCGCCTGCACCTCACCATGCTGGTTCATGGAGCCGGTAACCGCCAGGGACTGCTTGAGCGGAACGCCGGCGATGGCGGACAACAACACACAGGTTTCCGCCACCGAGGCAGAATCCCCTTCCACGCCACCGTAGGATTGTTCAAAGGCCAGACTGGCCGACAGTGAAAGCTCATTCATCGGCGCATAACGATTGGCCAGGAACCGGGACAGAATCATCACCGCCTTGCTGTGGATCGGCCCACCAAGCTTGGCTTCCCGCTCGATATCCACCACCTGGCCCTTGCCAGGGCGCGCCGTAGCTGTAATTCGGGTGGGCTGGCCAAAGCGGGTGGCGCCTAGCTGCAGTACCGACAGACCATTCACCTGCCCCACCTGCTCGCCCTGAGTGGCAATCATCACCACGCCCCGGCGAATCTGCTCCAGACTACGCTCGCGGACCCGGCTCGCCCGGTAGTCCCGCTCGTCAATGGCCTGCTGCACATGGCTGGCGCACACGTATGGGCTGTCGGCCACACCAGCCCAATGATCCGCCTCGGTGAGCAGATCTTTCAGTACACGATCATGGGCCGTCAGCTTGTTCTGATCGCTGGCCAGACGGCTCGCGTGTTCAATCAACCTGGCAACCGCCTCCCTGTCCAGGATTCTTACGCCAGCCGACCGGGCCATGGTGGCAATCATCCGGGCGTAGAGTATGTAGCTGGCCTCATCCCGCTCCATGTCGTCTTCAAAATCCGCTTCCACCTTGAACAGGTCCAGAAAGTCCGGATCGTAGTGGGACAGCAGGTAATACAGCATCCGGTCGCCAAGCAGCACCACCTTTACCGAAAGCGGAATCGGCTCCGGTTGTTGGCTTACCGTGGTGGCGAGGCCATACAGGCGCTCCAGGGATTCGATGCGGATCTCGCCGGAAAAGAGTATGCGTTTGAGGCTTTCCCAGGCCATGGGCTGCGACAGTACCCGCCGGGCGTCGAGGATCAGGTAGCCACCGTTGGCCCGATGCAGAGCCCCGGCCCGAATCAGGGTGAAATCCGTGTACAGGTTACCCTGGTGGGCCCGGTGTTCGATCTGACCTGCCAGGTGTTGGTGGTTGGGAAGATCTTCATAGATGACGGGGGCCCCACGGGTCTCGGCATTATCCACCAGCAGGTTCACCCGGTAGCGGTTCAACAACCCTGCCGGTGCGCCGTTTTCAGTATCCTGAAACGCCTCGGCATGCTCCACCACATCCTCTCGCACCGCGTCGAGGTGCGCGACCACGGCCGGCACGTGCCCCCACTTCTCGCGCAGCTCCCCCATGGGGCCGCCCAGGGTAAGCTGAACCATTTCCTCATTCAGGGCATGGACCCGCTCCCGGACTTCCTTGCGTAGCCGGGGCACCTGCTGGATGGCCTGCTGCAGCTTTTTCTGGAGGTCTTCCACCTTGGATTCGACCAACTCCTTTTCCTCATCGGAGAAGGTCTTGTATTCCTCAGGTTCAATCACCTCGCCGTTGCGCATGGGCGCGAAGGTAAAACCTGCCGGGGTGGTGAGCATGGCTATATTGTTGGCGTTTGCCTCTTCCTGAATCTCAGACAGGCCTTGCTGCTGGCGCCGGGTAACCTCTTCCTGCAATTCCTGAATACGGGCCTGGTATTCCTCGCTTTCAAAGGTGGCCGGTATGGTGGTCTTCAGTTCGTTGGCCAGTTCGCTCATATCGGCCTTGAACAAGCGCCCCTCCCCCGGCGGCAGCTCAATGGCCCCGGGTTTGTCCGACTGCTGAAAATTGAACACATGACACCAGTCCGACGGCACCGGTTTTTCCGCGGCATGGCTGGCCAATACCCGCCGCACCAGCTCATGCTTGCCGGCACCGGAGGGCCCCAACACGAACAGGTTAAAACCCTGGGCCTTCATGCTGGCCCCGAATTCCAGGGCACGCAGTGCCCGATCCTGACCGAAGGGCAGAGCCAGATCTTCCAGGCTTTCCGTGGTTTCAAAATCCAGTTTGTCCAGCGGGCACCGATGGTAGATCTGTGCTTCGGTCAGAGCGTCGGGCAGAGCCATCCATCCTCCTTATGGCTTAGGCGTTGCCTTCCAGTTTGTCCTGGGTGCGCAAATCAAAATCGCTGGCATCGTGCCGCTCGTGCAGCTGGGAGGCAAGATCGCCCCAGGCCTTGTTCACCATACGGCCACGCTTTACTGCCGGGCGTTTGGCCACCTCGTCGGTCCAGCGAACCACGTTGGTGTAGGTGTGAGCTTCCAGGAACTCGGCCGCCTCGTACACCATGTTCTTCACCAGGGCTCCGTACCAGGGCCAGATGGCCATATCGGCGATGGTGTATTCATCACCGGCAATATACTGATTATCCGCCAGCTGGCGATCCAGCACATCCAACTGACGCTTCACTTCCATAGTGTAGCGGTTGATGGGGTACTCGTACTTTTCTGGCGCGTAGGCAAAGAAGTGCCCGAAGCCGCCCCCCAGGAAGGGCGCACTGCCCATCTGCCAGAACAACCAGTTCATGGTTTCAGTGCGCTTGGCCGGGTCTTTGGGCAGAAACGCATTAAACTTCTCTGCCAGGTAGAACAGAATAGAACCAGATTCAAATACCCGGATGGCCGGTTCGACACTGCGATCAAGCATGGCAGGGATCTTGGAGTTCGGATTCACCTTCACAAAACCGCTGCTGAACTGATCCCCTTCGGTGATTCGAATCAGCCAGGCATCGTACTCTGCTTCCTTGATGCCTTTTTCCAGCAGTTCCTCAAGCATGACCGTTGCCTTCACACCGTTGGGCGTTGCCAGGGAATAGAGCTGGAACGGATGCTCACCCACGGGCAGCTCTTTTTCATGGGTGGGCCCGGCAATGGGACGGTTGATATTGGAGAATTTGCCGCCGTTGTTCGGGTCCCACTTCCAGACTTTCGGAGGTGTGTAAGTCGGCTCAGTCATTCAGTTTTCTCCCATTGGCTTTACAGGATTAATGGCATGACTGTAACCGAATCAGGCACGGGTACGCACGTGGAATACGCCTGCGCGGGGTCAATAATCGGTCACAGCTATTGAGCTATACTCGGCTCTGGATCAACTGGACTGCAATGGAACCACCGCACCGGCAACCAGAAACACGAAACTGAACAAACCATTAATGAATGACCAGCGCCGACGATAATAGCTAGCATTCCTGATGACTGGATCAAACTTCCACAATATACGGCTCTCCAGATTGCCAGTGTGGTTAACGCTTGCAGCATGCGCGCCTACGAAATAGAGCCGAAGGCGCAATGTAGTGGGCGTCGCCGTGCCTGCACTTGATACTGATTGAGCCTTCTCCCCAGCCCTGCGGTTACCCGCTAAGCTGGAAGGCGACCAAGCACTACAAGGGAGAAGACTCAATGAACTTTTACCTTAGCACCCATCGCCATTATTGTGGAATCGATCTGCACGCCCGTAGTCTGTACGTCTGCATCATCGACCAACAGGGCGAGGTCCTTCTGCACAAGGAAATCAAAGCCCAGCCTGAACTTTTACTCGCCCTGCTCGAACCTTTCCGTGATGACCTGGTCGTGGGTGTCGAATGCATGCACTGCTGGTACTGGATATCAGACCTGTGCGAAGAACACGGCATCAACTTCATTCTGGGCCATGCGCTGTACATGAAGGCGATCCATGGCGGCAAAACCAAGAACGACCGTATTGATTCCTTCAAGATCGCCATGCTCATGCGCGGTGGCAATTTCCCATTGACTTACGTCTACCCCAGGGAGATGCGGGCCTCCCGCGATCTATTGCGCCGCCGTACCCGCATTGTCCGGCATGGTGCCATGCTCAAGGCCCACGCAGTGAACACTCTGGGCCAGTACAATCTGCCGCCCAGCAAAGCCAACCTCAACAACCCTGGTGGCCGATCACAACTGACCGCCGCTTTTAGCGATCCAGACGTTCAGCGCAATATCGATCTGGACCTGGCCATCGTCGACTGCTATCAGCACGAACTCAAAAAGCTTGAGTGGCACCTGGAGCAGCAAGCCAAGCAACACGACCCGGCATCACTCAACGTACTGAAGACCATTCCTGGAGTTGGTCGCATTCTGGCCCTAACCATTCTCTACGAAGTCGGCGATATCCAACGTTTCGAATCCGTTCAGAAGTTCGCGTCCTACGCTCGCCTGGTGAAGTGCAAAGCCGAATCCGCCGGCAAAATCTACGGCACTCAGGGCAACAAGATCGGCAATGCTCATTTGAAGTGGGCGTTCTCAGAAGCGGCGGTGCTGTTCATTCGTAACAACGACAAGGCCAAACGCTACGTCGAAAAATTGCAGAAGCGCATGAACAAACCCAAGGCCCTATCCGCCTTGGCACACAAGTTGGGTAGAGCTGTGTACTTCATGCTCAAAGACAAGAGGGTGTTCGATGAACAACGGTTCTTGAGAGGTTAGTCACGCCACGGGCTGAGCAAGACGTCTAACTGGATCAGAAAGGATGACACCGAAGACCGCAAGTCTGCTGACTGGTACACCGATACCCAAGCGGTTTTCTGTCACCGATGTTGAAGCCAGAGCGACTTGATTAGCCAGCCCGTGGGCGTGCCTTAATACCATGAGCCAGTGCGCTTACACCGGTCCTGAGCCTGACACTAACTGGAGCCATGCAGCCCGTCGTTTGAATAGTACCAGTGACCGGTTAACCGATGAATGTCTGGTGCCCCTGACCCACTGATGGAACGACCGGTCAGGCAGTGGCCTAAAGCCACGTAAGAGAGCCCCTATATGTGTTTGCTGTAAGTGCCTGACAGCTCCGCGAGACTGACGAAGCAGGCGTTCTCGCTCATGGATTTAGGTTGGCCGCTGGCGCGGCCAAAAAATGACTCTTGCCTATTGATTCCGAGAAGGCTCATATGTGTTAGGCATTAGTCAAACCTGATCTCAATAGATTCAGTTACTTTGACCGCCATATTGTCTCTGGTATGCCCAACAAGGCAACAAAACATATATCTGACCGCCTCGGTGATAAGTTTGTGCAGCTTTTTCTTGTCATGCACTACTGGCACCACCCAGTCGCCGTTAAACTCCCGTAGGCTTTGTTCACTGATGTTCCCATTGTGCGCAGCCGAATTCCTTAATTTGACCAGCAAATCAATGACATCTCGCCCTTCTGGCAACCGTACGCCGCATTCAGTAGCTAACAACGCTAGGTCACCGGAAAATCCAATTTTCTCACTAAAGCTTCTCAGCCTTTCAGCAAATGACGATGCGTCTTCATTGTCAGATGCCTCCTCGAATAAGATGAGCTGGAACAATATCTGATTGTCGATTTCCGACTCTCGGAGGGAGGCCCGAAACAGGCGAAGCAATAGCGAAAACTTTGTATCCGTCTGCGCTTTTTGCTCAATGTCCGGAAGAGCATCAAGATATCCGGGAATATTAGTGCCGTGCCGAATAACACGGTCGGAAGGAATGTAGAACTTTATACCAGGATTTTCAGGCCCTTCAGCAAATGCACATAGTGGAGTCGCTGGGTTAGCGGAAATCACAGACAAAGCACCAACAATATTCTCCGCTTCGTCTTCTTTACTTTCTATCGCTTCGACGAAGCTATCACCTTCAACGGCTTCAAACTCCACAAGCGTGCAGTGCCCAGTGCTCGCGTAGTTCCTCAGCGTGTTTTCGAGATCCTTTCGCGTGAAACTAAAACGTACTGACTCAAGCTTCTTCTTACCCTCATGGATCTCACCAGCAAAACCAGTAGGCGAAAGTGGCTTTACTGTCGCGGAAGGGAGCTTGATTTCCTTTTGAACGAAACATCTACTGAAAACGAATCCAACCCTATATATTTCCATTAATCCCTCTTGCCTAACGCCCATAGCATGCGCGACTTTGGAATGGAGGCGAAGCCGCAATGAAAAAGACGTCGCCGTGCCTGCGATGGTTAGGCATCACCGTTTTCTCCGACTTCTCGCCTTAAGGAGGGTCTGATTAACGCCTGATTTATCGCTGAATCGCTTTTCAACTCGAAAAAAAGCCATTCAAGCGCGATTTTGGCGTTATCACCCTCTGTTTTGTTCGATTTTTGCCTATTTCCCGCC
>NZ_LLYU01000011.1:0-109007 GCF_002049515.1 Marinobacter sp. tcs-11
TTATGTTGGGAGGAGAAAGCTATCGACTGAAGCAGAAAGTTACAAGCTAGACTATGAAAGGTGGGTCAATTTTATTGGCCAAAGGTGGGTCAAAATAAATGGCCATTGACAGCCATGAAATCGATCGACCAACAGTGGTTCGTCAGTTCTGGAACGCACAGTGGCTCTGGGTTTCTGCTTGGCAGCCGCTTCTTTCCCTTTCGCCTCAGGTTGAGTTTGAGCAGGCAGTACACGCGGTAAACTCGCTTATGGTTCCAGACGTGCCCTTGGCGTCTCAGAATTTTGAATAGCTTTCTAAAGCCATACCGAGGGTACTTGTCCGTTAAAGCCAGCAGCACATCGATCACAGGATCATCACGCGATGTATCGAGCTGATAGTGGTAAACAGATCTGCTCAGGCACAGTGCCTTACAAGCCGCTCTGATGCTCAGCCCATGGGTGCCTCGCAGGTAATCAACAAGTCCGCGTTTAGCTGCTGGCTTCAGAGCTTTTTTTCGATAACGTCTTTAAGGGCTCGGTTTTCCAGACTCAGGTCCGCAAACATCTGCTTGAGCCTACTGTTCTCTTCCTCCAGCGCTTTTAGCCGTTTTATGTCGGATGCTTCCATCTCACCATATTTGGCCTTCCAGTTGTAATAGGTGCCGTCAGATATGCCTTGCTCTCGGCAAACATCCTTAACCTTCCGGCCGCCTTCAACTGACTTCAAGATCTGTACGATCTGGGATTCCGTGAACCGTGTTTTGCGCATCATCCGTTCTCCTTTCGCATTGCTGCATTATGCCGGAGAACTCTAGGTATCAGTGGTCCGATTTTAAGGGAGGGTTACAATCCCTTCGCCCGCTTTTTAATTTCTAGGAGCAAGGGCTGTTGCACCAATCTTCCGATCTCTTGTGCATTTTTTTCTGATATTAGTGATTTTCAAACTCAAGTATGAACGACCTTGGATGCCGTCTTTGTGTCAGCTACTGCCGTTCAAAGGAGCTCAAATTTAGGCCGCTATGTCGACAAGCTGTGTGAAAACAAAAACTGATGGTGAGCTCAGTCAATTAAATACGATTCTTCGATATTGAATGCATGTTGAGACAACTCTCGTGCGCGGTTTTTGATCGAATTTTGAACAGTCTAAAGTTTCATAAGAATTCTCACACAGCCTGTCGATATTACAGAAACCCTCATCCAACAGATTCGATTCGAGCTCGGTGGCCGAATAGTCGCAGCTGCTGTCATCCCAGCGGGTGCCACAAGGTGTCCGCTTTGGGGAATCAGAAATGCATGATCTGAGTGAATATTAGGGGCGACTAACAGGCGGCTTTGTTCGCACTGCGGCCCCTTTACCCTACCAACTTTTGCACAGAACGGATCGTTGCAGCTTGGTTTCTACCAACCTAGTTTTGCACAAAACGGAGGCTATGCTTGGATGACAGAAGAGCTCGATTCCAACCCTAGAATGCAAATAGCCCAAAGAACAGAGTAAAAAGCGCTGCCATTAATTTGCACGCTCCTTTGCGAGAACGAAGCTCTTCCTGACTGTTTTGATCATCAAGCATCACCAAATCTCCTTAATCATCGCTGATTGGGTGTAACGTGGTGCGCCCAACTGGCCTGGTGATGATCCAGAACTGCTGGGTTGTTCCGCTGTCCATGTGTTGGAGGGTCACCAGCTGTCTCACTTGCGGGAGTCCATATTGGAACAGAAAGAATCGTGGCTTTGTCATTGAACAGTCCGCCAACGGGTATTTGTGCTTTCCCAGGTTAATATTTTCACGCTCAACCGCAGCTTCATGCCGTGATAGCAGTCTTGGCTTCTCAATTTTGAGCATCCACCATCCCAGACAACAGGGAGTCATTATCAGTAGGGGGCTCCAAATGATGCTCAATGGGATCGCCACCATTCCCACAATAAATAGGGGGTGGGGTGGAGGTGATTTTGCTTCCGATCTACTTGTCATCCGTATTCCTATGTCAGAGCTGCTCGTAAATGGCGCGAACACGATCCCTCATGGGGTAAGATTCGCGCTCCTTACGGCCGTGGTAATAAACGGCAACAGCATCCCAAATACTGTCTTCATTGCCGCCAGCTTCGTTCATAAGCCACCAAGCCGAAGCGTAATAGTTTGGGCATGGATCATTACGAATGGACTCGCTAGAAACTCCGATTTCGCCGGCTACGTGGGGAATCACTAGGTCATAAAGCCCCATGGGGCCATAGTGTTTAGGTTTACCCTGCCAGTTGGCCCGGGCCTCCAGGACCATGGCATGGAAAACCTTTTCAGGAATCTCAAATTTTGCCGCAGCATCGGAAGCACAGGCTGGCAATTCCGCAGAGGCCTGGGCCGATGCTAGGATCAGAAATGCTGAGGCTACTGTCTTCATCATGGTTCGATTCCCAATTATGATTTCCGGTCGATTATTCTAGTGAGATCTTTGCCGCAAACGGCCTGCAGAATAGCTGACAGCATCAGTATCATTGCCCCGCCGACGAAAGGTTTAGGTCACTTTAGCCTTAGGCGCCTTCGTGCGGGTTGTCGACAGCGAGGCATAGCGCTCTTTTTCATCGTTTCGCAATTGGGACTCTGGTCGAATAATGCCAACAAAAGCGACAACCACGAGAAGCATTCCGAGTCCAACGCCGACGTAGGGGATTCCTTTGGCAAATTCCCCAACGAAGGAAATAAATTCATCGGCTTGTGCCGCTGAGGAGGGGGCGGAGGATGCCAGTGCCGCGAGGACATTCGACCCTATGGCAATCACGAAAGCAGCGATTAGTAGTATTTTCAGCTGGCCCACAGCGCGATCCCTGAGTACGCCGTCCATTTCCTTTCGTGTGGCTTTCTGCTTGGTCAGCGATGGGCCTTTCGGGAAACGCTTGTACCTGGCGTTCTGCTTGGCGATGGTCTGAAGCTGACTGTACTCATGGCCATTGACCTTCACCGTCAGCGATTCGTTGTCTGAGAACAGTAATCCGACCTTAGCCGTGGCCTCTCCGGGGCCGCTGGTTGCGATAGCACCGAATGCCGCGCCGATTAATACGCCATCCAGGATGGAGTCGTCCCCGCTCAAGCCATCAATCAGCCCGCCAGCAATGGCACCGGTTGCAATGTTGTTGTTGCGACGCTTCTTGTGCTCAAGCGTCTTTCGCTTGCGATCATCTTCAATCGTATCGGAGGTTACGATTAAGTCGAGGTGGGCGAGATCCCATACTTTGCAGGTATTCAGCAGGCTGGATTGAGCGAATCGTGTTTCTCGGATTTGGTTGTCGATAAGATCGAGGCTTTTGCCATTGGCCAGATTGATCACGTGGATTCTCCAATTTGGTAAGGAAGATTTAATTGCATTCTAGCACGCCTAAAACGTGCTGCAAATTAATCTGAATCCACTCGGGTTTGATCGGGCCCCAGTCCTTAACTCGATAGACTCCATTCTTTGTGGCCCCCGTAAATTCGCAGTGCACGCCAATCTCACCAAGCGCTGAAATGGCGTCTTGCGCTGTGCGGCGCGGCATTCCTGTTGCTTCCATGATGGCAGGAACCGTGTTGACGCCAGAATCTATAAGGTGCGCCACATAGATTCGCCTGTAGAACGCTGTTTGGGTTTTGGTGGCTCTTTTAGTCATGGTTTACGTGTCATTGGGGTGGGGTGACAATGCAGGAAATCGTTTCTGCGGTTTCCAGGGCGGTATCATCAAACTCAGTCTTTGGGGGCGGGCCAACTCATTAAAGCAATATTTTCTGGATCGAAGCTTACGATAGAGCCGTCCGCCTGTTTCAACTCATAGTGACGAGTGAAAATATTGACGTTCAGATCACCTTTCAGGGCGCAAGCGGGTTCGGTGCAGCCTTCGAGGTAAACTGTCGCGTCCTCTGTTGTCATTAGTGCCGGCGCGACCGCCCATACTAGAAGCATGACAATGAATGGCAGCATGACAACGGATAGCCACCCTGCGCTTTGGCGGTTTCTACTCACGGAAATACCTCCTCAATTCGTGCTTTTAATATAACACGGTAACGAGGTTCGGACTCCTGCCAGCCTCCATCGATCATTCGGGGATCTGACGGTTCAAGGGTCGCGGTAGTCCTTTTTGGCGCGAATCCTCGGCATGGTTCTTAATCTGTGCTCAAAGGTGGCCACATACTCACTGGTGAGTTCGATGGGTTCCAGCTTCCCGACGCCACATTCCTCGCAAATGTCTGTGTGCTGGGTGGTAGGGAGGTGGCAGTATTTGCATAAGTAGGCTTGGTCATAGCCGTGTTCTTGTATTGCCTGCAGGTGCTTGGTGTTCCGTTCAAGCCGTTTCTTTTCGGGCAACCAGTTCTTCAGGGTTGATTGCTCTCTGCTCTCCCAGGCCAGCTGCTGTTTGAGCGCGTCATGCTTGGCTTGTTCCTTGGCGTGCGCAAGATCCCTGATGCGCATTTGTTTTAGCGCTTCAGCTTGTTCGGTTGACTCGCGTTCACGTTCTTGCTGCTGCTTTCTGGCTTCTTCGGTGGCGACCTGAATTTCCTTCAGGGTTCCAAATTGCACTTCGTACTGTCGGCCCCGGCTACGCCGTTTCAGATACCGTGGGCCGGTGCTGTCAGGATTGGCTGTTAATATCAACGATGGTGGACTCAGGCTTTCCAGGTAGTTTCCGATGACCACTTCCGGTTTCAGAAGTTGCTCATTCTCGGCCGCATCCAGAAACCAAATATGAGCTGGGCTGAATCGTTTAGTGTTTGATTCAGCCAATAGCTTGTCGGCCCAGTCGACGACACCGAACGCTTGAACAACTGCGTCGGCTATCGAATCGGCGAACAAAAGCGTTCCAGGTGCTTTCTGGAAAATGTAATGGTCAAAGACGAAGCCCTGCCAGGCAATCGGATGACCGTTGAAAAGCCAGTCCCCTGGCACTGATCGATGAATCGCTGCAGGGATGGTTTCTCCCTCAGAGCATTCACTGGCTAATCGTTGTTGGGCGTAGGCAATGCCGTTTTCGGATAGTTTGAGCAGCTGGGTCATTCTTGCGTTGTATCCGGCCGGCCGCATTATGGTGTGGATCTCATTGATCTTGCTGCCGTGGCGTAAGCGGGCGTGGGTTTTCCGGGCATGTTCGTGATCGGCTTTCGCTCGCTCAATCGCTTTCTGGCTTTGTTGCCGCTCGTGCCGGGCCTTTAGATCTTCCAATCGCTTTTGAACAAAGGGTGTTTTGTCATATAGGGAACACTGGAACCACTTTCGGGGCGCCAAATGAAGTACCTGGTTTGTGAATTGTTCAGGGTCATCCACGATGGAGCGGGGCAGTTTGCTCAGGTCAATCTCCATGAGATTGTCCAGGTCCCGGGTTTTTTCGATATCCGATTTGTGCGAAACGGCTACCTCGATATACAAGGTGGCCTCATTTTTCAGGGTGGCTGTTAGATCGGGGCGCCAAAGGCGTTGGCTTTCCTCCTGGCTAACTCGGGTTTCATATACGCAGTGTATGAATGTCACTTCCCGCCTTGGGAGCTCCAGGTTTTCTACCAGGTCGTCCGGGTCATCCGGCAGACTTGAACGGAGTTCGATCGTCTTCTCTGGGATGGTGATGCCGCCATGCTCAAAAATAATCTGGATGGCCATGGAGTGAACGGCTGTCTCGTAACCGCCGGGGCACTCGGCTGCCTGATGGTGTGCAAAGTAGGATCGGTGATTCGGGTTCGATCTATGGCGAGCCTGAAGCTCGGCCCCACACCCTGGGCAGGTGCAGTTACAGGCGAGGCCGGATGGCACATCATCCGGCCGTACCAATCGCTCCCCTTGGAGTCCGAAAGGGGTTCTGAGATTATCTGAAACTTGGCGCATTCCTGTGGTCGGTCTCTTCGGTAAACCAACGCTCCATATCAATCACCAGTTCGGTGTCCACGCTTGTTATCTTCGGTGGAGGCGAAAGTTTACCTTGGTGTTCCGCCGTCTGTAGCAGGCGCTTGTTTTCAAGCTGTTCCCGTTGCTCCCGAAATACGCTGGATAAAGCCGATACCGGAATATCGAAACCGTCGTGTTCATTCATGTGCCGGCGAAGGTCTTTAAATTGTGAGGGGGCGGGTGGTGATTCGAGCAACCGTTGTGCATCGGGTGGTCGAATATCGTTTTCTTCTGCCCAAAGGGTCACAGCCTTTCGCCAGGCTTCGCTATAGGGCTGGGTATCAAATGTCACCCGATAGGCGTCAAAAGAACCATCATTCTGCCTTTTCTGATGATTGACCCGAAAGGCGGCTCTCCAATTACCTCTCCGGTTGATGAAGAAAGTCAGGGTAATGCCGTGCGCTCCGACACCGCGATACGGTTTGGTTGTCTTGTGGTCCTGCGTCACGAACAACCGGTATTGATATTCGCGGCTTTCCAGTTCCCATTGGTGGTCCAGGGCCTTCGCTCGGCGCTCCTGCTCACGAAACAACGGGTCTGACGCGTTCTGCGTCTCGGCATTTCGCGTTGAAAAGTATTTCTGATGGTAGCGACCTCCGAAAGCCCTTGTCACTCGGAAGCCGAGCCAACCGGTTGGGTGATCGCCAGCTTTATAGAGTTTGACTCCCATGTTGTCTCCCGAGGTAGTGCCTGGTTAAAGCTTATAGCAGTGGTAATCCACGCCTTTGAGCGTCCAGATCACAAAGCTGATGGTGTCCCCTTTGACTCGATACTGCGCTGTATCACGTTGAGGTTTTCCGAGCGGCGCTTCGTAAAATGAGGTCAAATGACACATTTCGCCATACTGTTCTTGGAACGATTTTCGGTTGAAGGTTATCTCGCACTGCTTTCCGTAACTCGAATCAATCTCTGGTTGGGTAATGTGCGCAACCTTTTCTTCCGACTGTGAAGCTGGATTAATCTTCTTCGTGACCAGCAGGCATTCGCCAGAGTCTCTCAGTATGCTGATTTTGTGGTAGCTCTGATTGGCGAAAGCCAGCGGGCTTAATGTGAGCATTGTGATCAGAGCGAGTATCCGGAGCTTGGGTTGTTTCATGGTTAATCCTTGTGTGACGTGTGTCTCAGTATACCGTTTGTGAGAACCTCGATGGAGGTAGTGCTTTGTTGTGTTGATGTAAATCTTCTTTTAGGCCGAACTGCGTTCGGGCTTGGGCGGGCCGGTGGCCCTTAGCTTTTGCGTCCAGTCGGGCCTGCCCTCCCGAACACGTAACCACACCGCGCTTGCGGTGCGGTTGCTGGCGGATTGGCTAGATCGGTTTGCCGGCGTTCTGATAACGCGTTTCTTCATCGCAAGGCGTGATCGGGGTGCCGTTGTGCTGGGCTTCCAGGTCGAAATCCTCCGGTTGCCTGATGGCAATCTGATCGTGGTAAATGTCCAGGGCGGCGTTTGCCAGATGGCGACTTGGTACAGCTGCGTTGATCTGGATGACAGTTTGCTCCGGCACCTGCCGGTCGAGCGGGTGGAGTTCGTTCAGTGGCTTGCGAGGGGTGGCGTGAATCGTGACGATTGCTGGCATGGTGTGTTCCTTTTGAGTGGTGTGGCCCTCGCGTGGATTCGGAGGGCTGGTTCGTGGGTTGGGTCAGGGTGCAAAGGGTTCGTCGAGTGAGAATCCTACGGCGCGACTGAGGCTGGACAGGCTGTAGTTGTCCTGCCATGCGGCTCCGCAATTCATGCAGAACACCTCCTGAAAGGCGGTGGTGTTGTCGATCTGAACTTCGTCTCCATTGATATTCCGGCTCTTGCACGAGGGGCAGGAGGCGGGGTCGTGGTTCAGGTAGTATTCGGCAACGGTAGCCGTCCCGCTGAGTTGCTCTCGGGCGTCATTCAGCATGGTGACGGCTGAGGTAAAGTCCTCATTTTCAAGGTCGCACTGGCGAGCGGCGTTCAGCAGTTCCTCGATCTGGCCGAGGTCGAATTTCAGTGGCAGTGCGCGCTTTGCGGTTGTTGCTGTGGTCATGGTGTTACTCCGATTAAGGTGTTGGGTGTCTCAGGCGGCGTCGTCCGCCAGCAGATAATTGATGGCGTCCTGGCCAAGAATTTTCCAAACGTCCTCTGCGTTGTAGAGTCCGTCGAGGTATTCAAACTCGCAGGGAATCGCCCCGAAGTTCACTACCGTGTCCTCCGCGTACACCATGAGTTCGTACCAGCGACGAATCTCACCGGCCTCAATGGACACGCGAACGTTGTCGTAGTGGGCTTCCATGCGGTCGGCAAATTCATCCAGGCGGACGCGTTCGCCGCGCCCAACCAGAAAGCCGTAGTTGGCGACGAGGTAGCCCGCTTTTGGGAGAATGGCGGGGGCTGAGGTGGAGCCAACGGTATCGGTGCGGGTGATGTGTGCGTAGTCCATGTGAGTCTCCGGTGCTGTCGTTTTGTTAGTGTTTCGTGCTGTTGATGGGCATGAAGGGGATGCCCTGGCTGTAGCCGGTGGCCAGATCAAGCATGACGCCGTTGAAACCCAGCTTGCTCTCGCGTAATAGCTTCCAAAGCATGTTGATGGCAGCGCCGGATACGCTCTGGTTGATCATCAGGTCTTGTCGGGCCAGGGACTCGGCTGCGGAGCAGGAAGGCCGGTTGTCGTCCTCGCGGGTGGCCATTTCGGGGAAATGCGCCAGTGCAGTCGGCCATTCGTCAGAGATTTGGTTGTCTCCAAACCGCCCGAACACCACTTGCCCCTTGTCCTTATCGCAGCCCAGGTCGAGCCAGTACGTGTCTGCGTGGCCACGGTAGCCGTTCACTATCCAGGGATTGTTCTGGTGGCGATCATCGGGCTCAAAGCGCGCCAGCGCTTCTCTGCGGGCGTCCAGATTGTCTACCGCTGTAATGACCAGATCGAAGCGACCGAGGCGGCTGTTGCGGTTGAATCGCTCCGGCAGGGCTGTCCAGTTGGTGCCCATCATCAGGTTGGCGCGTTGTACCAGTGCAATGGCTTTGTTCGCACCCACTTCGTGAGGCCAGAACCGCTGGCGGACGACATTGCTAGGGGATACTTCGTCGTCGTCCATGACCGTCACTGCCAGCCCTTTGCCGCCGAGGGTGATCAGGGCATGGTGCAGGCGAACAAGGCCGTCAAACAGCTCTGAGCCGTTACCACCGGCCCCGATCATCAGAATGTCCAGCGGACTGCTGGCGTTCAGGAAGCTGGGAGGCGCGGTGCGGACAGGTTTCTCGATTTGCATTGTCATGGCACTCTCCGGTCAGAAGCGGGCGTTACGGGTGGTGATGTGGCGCATCCATTGTTCCAGTTCGCAGCCCATATCCTTGAGCTTGCTGACGGGGAAGCGGGCCTTGCCTTGCAGGTCTTTGAAGAAGGTTTCCATTTGCTTGTTGCTACCCACGGTTGAGGTGTCCTCCACGGCGGCGTACTCGGGGTTCCAGTGCGTAAACGGCGAGGTGAAGAACATATCTTCCAGCTTTTCGATCTGGCCCTGATGGGGGCGGTCGGGTAGGCGGTTGCCACCGGAACACCAGTGGCCGATATTGCTTTGAATGTTGGGCAGGCCGCAGTGCAGAAGCTTGGTGTTGCGCTCAGGGCGGCGCTCGCCTTTGTAGGCCGCAACGTGCAGGGAGCCTTTGTGTAGCATAAAGACAAGGGACGGTACGGCAACGGTGTATTCGTGTCCCACAATGTTGACGACTGTTTTCGAGCGGGGGCGATACCACATCATCGTCTCATGTGAGGAAGCCAGGCACTTCGCGTCCAGAAATTCCAGATCGGAACCCCGGTAGTCGCCAAGCATGGCCATCAGGGACATTTTGTCGTCATGCCCGAACGGGCGACCGGCCCCAAGCACTGACTTGGTTTCGGTGTGGTGAATGTCGTGGGCAAGGATTGAGAAGGTGTCTTGCGAGTCGCCAAAGCGGGCGCGGTGAATGACGAGGGCGCAGCTTTGAACAAAGGTGTCTGGTTGTTGGGTCATGGCTAATCTCCGGTCATTTCTTATGCTTTCATAGTACGCCATACGCGTACCTAAAGCAAGCCGGATTTAGCGTTTTACTCGGTGTCGTCGTTGCCGATCAGGAACAGTTCGGCCAGCAGTTGGTGTCCCTTGTTGAGATCGTTGACCCATTCAAGGATGGTCTTTGGGTCTGCATCCCATGACAGCATGACGGCGCCATCGTCGCCCTGCATATACATTTCGTGCATTTGTTCAGCGTACTGTGCGCACAGGCGGTCGTCCTCGCAGTAGACGGGGGTTAGTTCGTCCAGAACTGGCAGGGTTGCCTCACTGCTATCCGACACCAGATGCGCCCGCTCCACGCACCAGTTTTCTTTGCCCTGGAAGGGCTCAAGCGCCGATGCCACATCGTTCAGCCATGTGCTCAGGCGTTTGTCGTGTTCGGTTTTTGGTGCTGGCAGGCTTGCCATTGTTTTCGTAAGTAGGTCTACCGTTGCTTCGGCCTCCAGCTTCCAGTTTCCTACGATCTCTTGGTGCATAGTGACTTCGGCAACATAGTGCTCCCATGCCTCATAGCACTCGATGATAAAGCAGTTGCTGGCGCTGATTGCTTCCTCCACGTTTGCTTCGGAGTCGTCAAGATTGTGAGCCGTGAGGTATGCGGCAATACCGTTAAGGTCATCCTCAACTTCGTCGATCATCATGCCCCCCATATCCGCTAAGTTGGTGGGGGTGTAGAGGGGAAAGAGGTGCTTCTGAATCAGGGTGAGGCCCAAGGTCATCGCCTTCCAGTAGGCGGTGCTGGTTGTGATTACATCAACGCCTAGTTCCAGTCCCATCGTGTGATCGGCTCCCATCAGTAGGCCGCCGCCAATATTGGTCTCACCGGCAAAGCACAGGGTTAGCTCAAGTGGCTCTCCGTGGTGCAGAACGTTAGGGTTCATGCGCTCGTTGAGTTCTGCGGCGATTGCTTTGAGGGTGCCTGCCAGAGCGTGGTTGAACGCGGCCCAATCGGCACGAATGTCCTGATCGGGGTTCTGGTTGATCTGCATCAGCTTGTGAAGCTCATTGATCAGGCGCGGGTCGATCACTTCTGGTAGCTGCTTTGCCCAGGCGGTCACGAACCGGCCAATCTGTCGCAGTGGGGCGATTTCGGTCAGGCGGCTGTGAATGCCGCGAATGATCTGGTTGCTGTCGTCATTGGCTGCGTGTGTCGAGAGATAGCCAATGGCTGACCAGAGACGGTTGGGGTGGCTTTTGTTGTCCGCCAGCCAGCGCGCTTGATCGGCGCTTACATTGCCGGACAGGGCCAGCAGGCGAATTGTGTCGGCCAGCGTCTTACGGGTTGGCTGGTGCGGGAATCGGGTATCGCGGAATACCTCGCCCATCAGCGTTTGGGTGTCCGGCAGTGTTGCCAGACGGTGAGCCGCCAGCATAGGCTGGCTGGCCCACGCTGGGTTTACCTGGGCAGGTTGGGCATCATGGTTTCCGGCATCGGGCATCCCTTGACCGAAGTGGCCAGTCTGAATAAGTCCCTGAGTTCGTGCTGCGCCAAGCATGATGCATCCCCTGTATTTGTTTCGTTGAAAGTTGAGCCGAGACGTTGCTGGTCATGCGTCTGTTTGACCGGCTTGGAGGGCAACGGCTCGGTTGCCCATTCCTCAAGCTCGGCCAGCGCCTTGGCCATGCTATCCATTTGCGTGGTACTCATTCGGGACGAGCTGATACACAAGCTGGTCATTCTCAATGCCGATTTCGTTCACTTTGCCGAATCGAAGCGTTGGGTACTGATCTTTGTAGAACTCAAGCACCTGATCAGGCGTCAGATCGGAATCAGGGTCGGGGAGGTCGGTCGCACCGAAGCGGAATGCGCGGGTCAGAACGGTTGCTTGGGCCATGTGTATTACTCCTTGTCAGTGTTGAATGAAGGATCACCTTCACTTGTTTTAAGTGTACGCGTATGGCGTACTTATGACAAGGGGGGTTGATGGTTTTTTCGGGTGATAAGATGAAAAAAGCCACCGGCAAGGCCGGTGGCAAAGGCTGGCGGTGCCAGCTCTGGAGACTCGCCACCCATGACGAGATTTACAGATCGAAACCGGCGCTAACCGTGGAGTCGTCGGAATCGGTCGATGTGTCTGTGTCCTGTGTGGTGTTGACCGGCCCTGGGCTGTCGCTTGCAGCAGCGGTAGTCTGTTCGGTTGCCTTTTTGGGGCCTTTCTTCGCATCTTTGGCGGCGGCAGCAGAAATGGCGGCATCCAGGGCGGCGGCACGATTGGCCCATCCGTTGCGTTTACCGGCCTGTTCTTCAACCATGTTGGCCAGCTTTTCCTCAATGGCGTCAGGTTCGCCAACAACTTTGATTGGCTGGGCCAGGGCGGCGCTCAGCAGGCGCAGTTCCTCGGGCGCTTTGTCGGACACCGGCCCAACCAGTGGCTTGACCACAACCATGAGTTCGCCTTCGGTGCTGGCGGCGGAAATGTCCATTGTGATCTTGGCGGTCTTGCTGTTTAGAATCGGAGTAACGGCGTTGAGCAGGGATGCAGGGTTCATGGTTTTTCCTTTTTCGTTAGTTGGCTTGCGTAGTCAGTTCTTCGGGAACCGTCATCAGGTTTGTGTCAGTCTGGTCTTTGCAAAAGATCAGGCCTTCTTCCAGGTCAATTTGTTTAACCTCAACCCACCGGGGTTTCTCCGCCCCGTTAAGGTCAGACCACCACAGGCGGTCGCCGGTCTGGATGGGGTGATCGTCCTTGGTGTGGGGCTGCCAGTTCATGGTTTCGGCGGCGACGTTGTTCATACGGGTGTCCTGTTCTCTTGTGGGCTGACCTCAAGGGTCAGCCCGTTCAATGGGTTTATGCTTTGAGCTTCAAGCCTTCCGGCAGGTAGCCTGCAAAATCGAAGGGTGAATCCTTCACGGCTTTGATCAGATCGCCTTTCTTGCCAGCGGCCAGTTTGGCGAATGCCTTTTCACCGTGTTCTTTGTCGTAGGCTTCCGCGAAACCAGAGTCTTTGAGGCGTTGCGTGGCCATTGGCTTGGTGAATGGCTCCAGGTACTCGCTGTCCATTGTGAAGTGCTTGGTCAAATCCACTTCGCGGGACTTGGCTACCCAAACCGCTACGGAGCCGAAAGCGTCCTTTTCGTTCTCGCCACCAAATGAGCTTTTGGCCTTCTGCATAACCTTGGCGGCAATCCGGCGCTGCATGGTGGTCAGTTGCTCCATGCTCAGGGTGTCCAGCATGGCGGCAGCTTTGGCGCGGTTCTCGCCGGTCAGGTTCATCGGCCAGCCCTGGGGCTTTTTGTCTGGCTCTACATTGGCGTCGGACATCATGCTCAAGACGCTGATGATCAGGGCAGTCTTGTCGTCCTCGTAAACGTGAGCGGCAGCGGCAGTCCGGTGTACCTGATGGTGAAGATCAACGATCTTGCGTGGAATTGCGCTCTTGGCAACCTCTGGCTTCTTCGCGGGCTTTGCGGCTGCTTTGGACTTCGCGGCACTCGCGGAGTTGTCGGTGGTTTCAGTTGCCTTTGCTTCTGAGGTTGCTGTATCGACCTGAGTAGCTGGCTTGTCGCTGTTGTCTGTGGCTGGTGCCTTGTCAGTGGCGATCAGGTTTTTATGCTCCTGCACTTTGTTGGTGTGGCAGGGCAGGTTGAAGCAGACGTTCTTGGTGACAGCAGCGCGGGAGCCGAGCGTGTTGTCGATGGTTGCGCCGTAGTGTTCGCAGCTTTGGCAGGCGGTGGCCTGTTCTTCGCCAACACCATATGTGCCAGACTCAACAATCACCGTGGTGGTGCCTGCCGCCAGTTCGCTGGTAAAGGCGACACGGTGGAAGGATTCAGATAGGTCGGCTTTCACGCTGTCCAGATGGTTTTGGTTTTTCTTGTTGAAGCACTCTTTGTTCAGGCAGCGGGCTTTGCCGAGCGACTTGCTGTCGGCAAACAAAGAAGTCTGCGTGTTTGAGTTGTGCGGGCAGGTCTGGCAATCGGTCAGATCGAATGCCGCCGCTTTCAGCGTCAGGGCCATGCCGGAAATGATCTTGCTCAACTGATCAACCGTCAGGTTCTTCTCAAGAATGGCCTGAAGCGCATTCTTCTGTGAAGTTTCACGAAGGCTGGACAGCAGTTGTGCATGGCCGAGAGCAATCTTTTCGTCCACCAGTGCTTGCGAAACTTCGTCGCAGCAATGGGTTAATTGAATCCGGCCATCAAAGAACGCAGGCGTCCAGCCCATGATGCGGCAGACTTCTTCCTTGTCCTTGCCTTGGGCCAGCAGGGCTTGTGCGGCCAGTCCGGCGTCAACGGGGCTCATATCAATACGCTGGATGTTCTCGGTGGCCGCATAGTCCAGCATTTCTTCGTCAGTCAGGTGCTTGATCAGGGCAGGAATTTCGGTGCGACCAACCTCGCGGGAAAGCAGTAGTCGGGTTTCGCCGGCTACCAGTTCATACTCTCCGTCGATCTGAGGGTGTGGGCGTACCAGGATGGGCTGGATTACGCCTTTGTCGCGGATAGACTCGCGCAGGTCGGACATTTTGGACTTGGAGCGAATCCGGCGCGGGTTGTGGCCTTCACGCTTGTGGATGCGGTCAGTGGCAATGATGGATGCTTCCTCTGCCTGCTCGGTTACGGGGGCTTGGGCTTTGGTGCTGTATCCGCCGCTGATCGCTTCGGCAAACATGGATTGGTTCTCGTTTGCTTGGGTGGTTTGGGTATCCAGTGTCATGCGAATCACCTCATCGCTATGGCTTTATTGTATAAATGAAGTGTACGCGTATGGCGTACCCTTTGCAACCCTGATTTACGCTTTTTGTCAGAATTGTGGGTAGCCAAATATGCGGCTCATGCCCTCTCGGTGTTCAACCCGCTCTGCAAATTGAAAGACATAATCCGCCGACAGTTGGAGCCGAAACCACTTCTTACGAAATGTCTCGGCGGGCCAGGCCCGATTCGTGATAATGCGATCACCAGGCGTTAGCCATTGATAGAGGGAATCCCCGTTGGGAAATGTTTTGTCGCAGCCATAGCCAAGCTGTTCGGTAAGCCGGATATTGTGAATGCCAAGTCGTTGTGTTCGGGTCAACTTTGACAGGAAGTTGATCAGCGGGGATTCCGGAATCAAGATCGGAGCATCAATCTGCTCGTTGCCGGTAACTCGTGTTTTCCTGGGCGTTGCCTTTGTGTTTGATGCCCCGCCAGGACAAAGGCCGTCCATTCGGGAATAGTTGGGGCGTTGAAGTTCGTGTCGTCGGTTGGGCATCAGTGTCATCCGGGGTTCGCGTAGTACAGACTATAGTGGCCGATACGATGTAGCCATTTTAGCGTGATTGGATGATCGGAGGGCGGGAGTGGGCTGCTTCAGGATGGGGTTGTCGCCTTTTGGCGACATTCAAGGGGCGGCGCCAGTTTTGGCGCCGAAGTGTTGGTCAACCTGCGTTGCGGTCGGCCACGGCGTTCATTCGTTGCTTCCGCCAGTTCTGATCGCCGCAATCCATGACTTTGCTTTCAAGTACCATAGTCATTAATGGTTTGAGTCCTGATAGCGGAAAGCTGGCGGAATAGATTGGTGTGAATGTGGTGGGCTTGCGATACCAGACGCCAATCGACTCTGTGCCTCCCATGATCTGATCTTCCAAAGCCTGCCGAGCGGTGTCGGGGTTGAAAGGGAAGAACGAAACGGACATCAGCGCAGGCCCCGATCGGGTATTGACCGGTGTTGCTCCGATACGTGTTGGGTTATATCGGCCAACCTCGTCTACCGTGATGATCTGATCAAGTTCACTGTTATTTATCGCATTGGCCAGGTCTGGCGTTTCAAATAGTGCCTGCGCACCGTCTACATTCCTGGGCAGCTTGTGAACGAAGGTGTAACTCGGTATTCCGGTTCCCTGGTCGCACTGCACCGTGAGATTCAGGTATTCCCCATCATCGCGCTCATAGCGAACGTGTGTTTGGCCTTGCACCTTTTCGACCGTCCATTCGTTCTCAGCAATAGAGGGGAAAGATAGGGTGGCCAATGCGAATCCGGCTGTTAGTGCGGCGTATCGTATGTGCTTGCCAATCACTTCGGGCTCCATAGTTTCAGCTTGTTGAACTCTTGTTTGCAGTTGGTATCGCAATCGCATTCCAGGATGCGGTTTCTGAGAAGGGGTTTTATGTGGTCAGGTGTCTCATTCCATCCACCGCGTTGTTCAAGGTATTCCTTAACCAGCTGGAGATTGGGGCATTGCTGGGGGTTGCTCATTTGTTTGCCTGTATCGTTGCATTGGTCGTCGTTTTTTGTGCCTACAAGTCGTTGTCTATCGTGGTTGGGAACCATGATTCATCCTTTGTTAATGTCGGTGACCAATCGTCAAGGGAATCGTCTTTTTTTCGTTGGCCGGTTGTCGGACGACTATTCGTAAACAGCCCCATCGGTAGCCACCAAAGAACCAACAGGACAATCCCGACAAGGGTGTAGCCGCTATTAAATGCCACGGCCACTGCCCAAAAAACAGTGGCGGTCATCAGAAGGTAGGTGACGATCAGTTTTGGTGTAATCGTGATCATTGGGCGCTCAATCTATCTGTGACTTGTTCAACCTGCCTGTTGTTGCAGTCGGTCTGGCAGTTCCCGCATTGGGCGTCCCGTATACAGTGGGTCGCACCGGCCCATGCCCTGGGCAATCTCTTTGAGTTTCATGGTGAACAATACCATTCGCTGGGCGTCCGAATTATCCCGGATTTCAAAACCGTATCGGGTATCCGTAAAGAATGGAACCTTGGCGATCATCCGGTGAGTCGTGATTCCAAGGGTTTCCGCGTTGTCCTGGCTCCAGGTTACCGCCATGATTGACCGTTTGCGAAGTTCGGTTGCTGTCAGGATTCGGGCTTGCTCTATCGCCTTGTTGAGTTGCCGGATGAAATCGGCTCCCCGAACTTGTTGCCCGCGTCGATCAAGGTATTTTCCGTGATCAAACTCGCGCTCCATACGAAAAATGAATCGCTGGTGAAATTCGTCCAGACTGCCAATGAAAAGAAACGTCCAGCGAGCGTCGCTGGCGGGCTGGTCAGTCTCGTGGATGCGGCCCATCACGACGATGGCCGGAAGACTTGACCGGGAGCTGGCCAGAGGGTTCTCGGTGGTGAATACCTGGAATGCCTGCAAAATTGTGGCGCTCACGGCTTACTCCTTTCTGTGGTTGTGCGTAGCAGTAGAAAAAAAGCCCCGGCACCGGAAAAGGAAGAAACGGTTGCCGGGGCAGCTGCTACCATCAACGCCTTGATGATGTGGTTAAGGTACGCCAAACGCGCACACTCTGTCAATCATTAATTCAGATTAAAGTATACCAAGGGATACGATATGGCAGATCGGTGTCGCTGTATTCGGAAGGGTGGGGCTGGCGGTCCAGTTGTACCGGCAACCGCTCAGCGTGACCGGTTGCCGATGGTACGGTGGTTGGTTAGCGCGGGGCCATGCCTGGATCGTCGTCCTCGCCATCATCAACCGTTCGGGTTTGTTCGCCGGGGCCGTGTTCGGCTAACGCCGTCAGAGTGCTGGCGGTCTTACGCAAGTTAGTTGGAGTTCCGTCCAGCCCGTAGTCAAAGGTATAGCTCTGACTTTCCATGCGCTCCTGGAACTCCCGGCAGGCGGTATATGGGTCGTCCTGTTCAAGTGCAGTATTCAGGTCATCGATCATATCCTGGATAGCCAAAGGCAGATCGTCTATCCGCTGAAACAGGTCAACCGGCGCGCTGATCGGTACAAAGGCGGGCCGTTCCAGCCACGCCTCCATATCGCTGGCCAGTTGATGCTGGTAATCCGGTGAAAGGTTGGCCGCAGCATCCAGGCGGCTGGCTGAATCAATCGCTTTGTCGGTCAGCTCTGTGATCTGATCGGTTGTGTGGGCAACCGTCAGGCAGTTGTCACCAGCGACGAAAAATACCTGGCGCAGTGCAGGGGTTGGCGTGGTAATCGCTGGCCCTTGTTGGCTTGCCAATGCTTGATGAACCCGGTTCCATGCTTCGGTTAATCGGTGAAATGCTGGGTTGCTGGTTGGCATCGTGGGTATCCCGCGTTGTGATTCGATCAATCCTCAGATTGTGATTCGGTTCCCAGGGAGCTACAAGGCGGCAGGTCGCCTATGTGGCGTTTTGGATACGCTGATTGTTCTGTCATTCGGTTCGCGTTTTCCAGATCGGTTTCCATCGTCGATTCCGATAAAAGTCGTCGTTCCTGGAAATCATCAGAAGGGCCGGCTTCTGTTCGAGTTCGTAGAGCGAATAACCAAGGCTTGCCTTTCGGGCTGGCGGATTGCCAGTTTGGTTCACCAGTAAGGGAACGAATTGGCTTCGATATGGGTTGTAGCTGCGAACCCAAGGGCCAAGAAATCTGCCGTTGCCTTCTTCGTTCACCTGGAGGCCGTGGGCAATGTGCTTTTCCCAAAAGGGGATTCGTCTTGGATTGTTGTGGTCAGTCGATGAAAGCTTGCCTTCCAGCCAAGGGTCGGGGCCGCTCACCTGCAGGAAGTCCTGAAAGGCCAGATCGAGTAGCCAAGTGTTGATTCCGAGCCCTTCCAGTTCACCGCTGTTGGTGATGTCAGTGACTTTGGCGATATTTGATTCACTGTGTCCGGCGCTGATATACAAAATTTCGTGAGCCATTGATGGGCGTTCGCGCAAATCCCCGTTTTGCGGCAGTTGCCGTGTGACCTTGAATGACCAGTTGGCGCCTTTCAGGTCTGTCGTCACCACTATGCGGGCTTTCGGAGTAAGGTGCTGGCGGTCTTCCATTACGACACTCAACAATGACGCGGCGACGTGCTTGTTCGCAAAGCGCTCAAACTCGGGCCGGTTAAAAATCAGGTATTCCGTCTTCTTCATAGTGCATCCTTATGGCGATTGGCTTGCCAACGGGTTACGACGAGTTGGAAATTAAAGCACATTGGCGGTCTGTAGGATTGTGATGCCTTGTAAGACGGCGCTACCAATCAGGGCAGTCACGTTGATCAGGTTTGCCAGACATTGCCTTTGCCAGTAGTGGGGGATGATGTAGGTTAGTGGTGCTAAGGCAATGAGTGAGCAAGTGGCAAGTGTGGAGTAGGGTGCCACTGCCGGAAGCGTGAGCATGGCGATTGCCCCGGCAAACATTCCTACGAGCAGAATCCCGTAAAGGGCGCCGCCTACGAAGTCTCTTGTGATCACCCTGTCTTTTGTTGCGATAGTCTGCGTATGTTGCTCCATAACTGCCTCTTTTAGCGGGAGTGGTGTGGTTGGTGAGTGTTCATGTGTGCCCTGGTGTGAGCTTCAACGCTGTGCCGTAGTCATGCGGGCCGTTGGCCCTTTGCTTGTGCCTCGGCGGGCGTTGCCCACCAAGGCGGTGGCGGGTCGGGCTTCGCCCTCCCTGCCGGGAGAGCGGTTGCCGTCCGGTTTAGCCCGTTACCTTGTCCCATTGCTCAATGAATTGCTCAAGCCAGATCAGGCGGGCCGGATGGATATTCAGGTTGTCGGTGTGCAGCAGCTCGTCAGCGCTCATGTGTGGCAGGTTTGCGGCCTGACAAAACGCACGTAGGGCGTCGATTAGTCCTGCCTCGGTCGTGATCGCTGCCAGATTCAGGTTGAGCCAGCGACGATCTTGGTTGAGTGATTGCGGCAGTCCGTACAGTCCCACGTAGTCGATGGGGTAGCGCGTGGCTTCATCCTTCGTAACCCAGCCTTTCCTATCGTTCCAGTAGCCTCGCCCGTTCTCGGTTCGTGCCTCGCTGGCGCTGAAAATAGCCCATGTGTTGGTTGTGGCTTGATTCGGGGCCAGAGCCACGAAATCGCATTCATCCCCAAGACTCAAAAGCAGTGAATGCCGAACATTGTTGACGGTCTCCAGGGGAGTGAAGTGACTGGCGTTATCAAGACCTGTCCAGCCGTGATCGTCGCTCCAGTATGCCTTATCTTCGCTGGTGCTGCGTTCGCGCTTCAGTACCAGCGGGGCGTTGTTGTCTTGGGTGCCGTTCATGGCGTCTCTGATCGCCTCTACGGCCTCCTCGGCGCATTCGATCTCGTAGTGGCCTTGGGCAATGTCCTCATTGCTGTAGTCGCTCTCAGCGCTGAATCGCTCAAGTCGTTCGTCTTTGCCGAGTTCAACGAGGGCTGCGAGGGCTTCAACATGATCGGGGCGAAGGCGAATCAGTAGGTTTGCAGTGGTGTTGTTGGTGTCGGTCATAGTGATGTTCCTTTCGTGTGTTGGGGTGGTGCTGGCGGTTAAGCCGCCAGCGCCGTTGGTTCGATGTGTTGGGTCATGGTCGGGAGCAGTGTTTCCGCCAGTGTTCGCAGGTTGTGGCCCAAGGCGGCGCCGATGGCCTTGAACAGCGGGTAGATCACAGATTGCCCCAATACTTCGTGTGCCACGGTGTTGGCCAGCTCACAGGTTTCTATCCAGCCCTTCGGGAGCGCCTTCACGGCAGCGTGCTCTGCGACCGTCAGCAGGCGCGTATAGCGGGGTTTGGTTGGGTGCATGATGTGTGGGTCGGTGCTGCGGATTCTGGCGTATCCGCGAGTCACGGTGTTGATGTAGCTTTCTTCGCCGGTATACAGCTGGCGCTGAAAGCCGCTGCCTTTCTTGGCGTCACGGAGCGCCTTTTCTTCGAGGTAGGTGTGGATGGCCCAGCGGTCATCGTCCTCGCTGATCGGCTCCAGTACGTCCGCCAGCTTTTCTTCTTTGACGCGCAATGGCTTGATGTCGGCCAGATTAAACATGCCTGCCTTGGCAAGATCGCGGCTCATGGCAATGACTACGGCGCGGTCGCGGTTTTCCAGTGCGCCGAAGTCACAGCCGTTCAAGGTGGTCTCGACCAGAATCGTATACTTCCAAGAAGCCAGAACCGAGCGGATAACGGCCATGCTCGGAGAGTTCAGCAGCTCCGGTGTGCATTCGATGATGGCTGCCGCTGGCTGGAACTTCTTAATCCATTCCAGTGAGGTAAAGAACAGGGCTCCGGCTTCAGGGTGTTCCTCGGCGCTGGCCAGTTTGCGCTTGCTACGTCCGGCCTTTGATTGGCCGCTGCAGGGTAGACCGATCTCCATCAGGTCGGCGCTCGGAACGTGGTCAAACTCCATATCCTGAACGGGCGCGTTCACCAGTACGCTGGATGAATCGAACAGGTCGGCGTTTGCCTTCAGGGAGGCGTCCAGATAGCGCCCGTCAATTTCCGCTGCCAGCAAGGTGCGGGTTTTGATACCTGCGCTGCGCCAGCCGTCATGCAGCGACCGCGACATCACCCCAGCTCCGTGGTACATGCTCACGACATTCAGCGGCTCACCCTTGAGCAGCTTGGTCAGTAGGTCACGGTCACGCTTGAGCGCCTTCATGGAGTTCGCCAGACGACGAATCACGATGCGGCCGCGACGGACAACGGCCCGGAGTTTGGTGCCGACAGGGAACCACTCGCCAACTTCCTTGCTGTTCAGGTCGATGATCGGCTTGTCCTTGTAGGCGGATACCTTGCGATCACCGTCTTTGCAGGCTTTGAGGGTGACGGTGCCGTTCTTGAAGCTGATGTTGTACCGGGTGTCCTGAGTAAATGCGCCACGGGCCAGACGTTGGCCTTCCAGCCAAATGCGGGGCTTTCCGCGATTGATCTTGACGGTGGGGGCGAGGATGGTGGTCATGGGTGTTCTCCGCTGTTCTCATCTTATGTCTTTATAGTACGCGTATAGCATACTTGCGTCAAGTTAAAATACTGATTTATATGTTCTTTGCGGTTTTTCTGGTTGTTGCTAATTGTGCGCGTATGGCGTACTATGGTTAACACGTACAGAGGTTTTCAGGCTTGAACGGATTGGAGGTGCAAGATGCAGACATACACAGATGCCACTGAGGGTTACTTGATGCCTTTTGGTTGGGAGTGGGTTGACGAGGAAGTGTTCGAGGCGGGTTTCTGGTCTGAGGCTCAACCGCGCATGAAGGAGGCGGTGGCCCTGCCTGTCCGTGATGTTGTGCATACGGTAATGGATGCCTGGCGGCACCCGGATGGTCGCGTGATGCTGGTGACGGACGGAGGCGGACTTCTTTCGACGGGCGGTTTTCATGTGGTCTGGTGGCTCCCGGCCACCGGCTCGGAAGAGTCCCCTCGCTGTTATTGTGTGGGTGAAGATCAACGGTTCAGTGATGGGTTTCTTCGCTGGATGGGCTCGGGCTTTCAGGGCGACATGCCGGAGCGCGGCTATGAGTATATGAGCTGACCTTGGGCGTGAAAGCCGGTGGCGCCATGCTCTCGGTTTTCACGCGTTGCCCGATGGTGGCTATGAGGCATAAAAAAAACCGCCGGCGCACCGACGGTTGTGGTGAGTGGTTCCCAGCGAGAACTATCCACGAAAAAACATACCGACCATATCGGGCAGGATGCCCAACACCCTTCGATTGTAGCCTAGCTGGCGAAGCGATTGGTGCCCCGCCTCTCATTCATGGGCTCAGAACAGGCTGGGCTGTATTTCGTCGTTCGGGTCGCTTTCGCTATCCAGTTCGCCGTCCACCAGGTCAAACAAACCCTGGTCGTGAGTCTCCTTGTGTTCGGTTGCTCTCGGTTGTGATGGTTCTGCCACTATTTCCTTGCTGGCTTCCGCTGGCGGGGTTTGTTGTTCGTCGGGCTGGTGGGCTGCTGCTTCCGGCTGGGGAGCCGAGTAGTTGGACTTTGGTTTGATGATTCGGCCGTCCAGATCGAAGGGCATATTGCAGGTGGCCGCAACGGCGGTGTCGGGCGCCCGGTTCAGGTCGATCTTGAGTGCTTGGGCGAGAGCGATGCCCGTTTCAACCAGATCGGAGCCGGTGGCCACCAAATGCCGTTCCGGGCAGGCCACGATGGCTTCCTGGTCATTCAGTTTGATGTTCAGGACGAGCAGTTCTGTCTTGGTGGCTGGATTGCCGGGGCCGATAATCCAGCGCTTGTATGGATTGTATTGTGCATTGGGTAGTGCGTTTTCAATGTAGCGGCGCAGATCGTCGTCCATTGGGCGCACGTTTGGCTTGGTGTCACGGTCAGTATTGCTCACTTTGGCTTCCCCTTTGTGTCAGGCTTGCCCAATAGGGTTTCAGGGTGTCCGCTGGTTCTGGCGTGGTCAGCGATTCGCTGGCGGATTCCCAAATGCTTTCGTCGCTATCGGTGACCTCAATCTGGATAGCCGCTCTGGCCAGCAGGCCTTCGTTGGTGTTCCGAAGGCGGTCTACGGTCTGCCGATCATCGTCATCGTTCAGGTTGAGATTGTACCGGAGGGCCAAGCGCTGGCGGACCATGTGTTCCAGTTCGTCCGAGTCGAGTTTATGGGTGGAATGGGTCATGCTGGCCTCCGGTGGTTGTGGGTTATGCGGTCGCCGCAGAGTGGATGGTGCCACGGACAAAAGCGCAGTGGCCGTTGAGGTTGTAGCGGGGGTGGGTTTCCAGTACCAGCTCGCCTTTGTCGGTCTCGAATGCTGACATTGGCAGGTTGCCGGTGCGCTTGGCGAAATCGGCAACGGTGATGGGTTTGCCGAGGGTATCCGCCAGTCCGGGGGATGCGTACTCAGGGATGAGTGCCAGGTCGTCGGTGAAGAATGCGATAGGGGTCATGTGCGAATCCTTTTTCATGCTCAGTGTATGCGTATAGCGTACCATATAGAACAACGGGATTGCCACACCGATTGCCTGCCATTTAACCAGTTTGTGGCAATTAGTTGGTTTTAGTAATACCATTTACTAATTAGTTAATCCGCCTACTAAACCGGACTAAAGTTATGCAGATTCAGTGGCACTACGAGCGCAGCAGGTTGATCACGACCGTGTTATCGGGGTTTGAGGCTGGGCTGTCCAATACCATTACCCTGTTCGCACCCAGGCGGATGGGAAAAACCGAGTTCGTGTTGTATGACCTGATTCCAGCGGCCGGAGAGAAGGGTTACAAAACGCTCTATGTCAGCTTTTGGGAGAATCCGGATGATCCGGTGTCGAGTCTGATTGGTGCGGTTGATCGTGCCATTAGCGGTTCCTCCTGGTTGAAGCGTCGAAAGGCGCCGGAGAGTCGATCTATTCGGGAGGTCAAAGTCGGGGGAGGGGTTAATCCGGCAGGCGTTGTGTCCGGTCAGGCGGCTGTGAGTTTCAATGATGCGGTGGCGCCGGACTCGCAATCGCTGTCAAACCTTCGTTCAAAGTTCACTCGCCTGTTGGCCATTCATCCTCGTGTGCTGTTGTGTCTGGATGAGGTGCAGCACCTTGCGACCAGGGAATCATTCGAGCCGCTGGTTCACTTCCTTCGCACGCTGATTGATGAACATCGGGAGCGGCTTTTTGTGGTCTACACAGGCTCCAGTCGGGATGGGCTTCGTCAGTTGTTCAGCCGGAGAAAGGCGCCGCTGTTCCGATCTACTTCCCAGATTGATCTGCCTGATCTTGATGCGGGGTTTGTTCAGCATATTCTTTCTGCGTTTCAGCAGGCGACCGGGCGCTCTCTGGATCTCGCCAGTGCCATGCGGGCTTTCGTTGCCTTGAATCGGGTGCCCTGGGACTTCCGGGCGCTGATCGAGATAATGATACTGTCTGGCGAGACAGATATTCTGGCCGCGACTGACCGGTACCGTGAAGTTCAGATTGAGGAAAGTGATTATTTGAGTACCTGGAAATCCCTGAAGTCGGTCGATCGTGCGGTGCTCGTCTGGTTGTCCAGGGAGCGAGAGGGTGGACTGTATCAGGAGGGTGCGAAGCAATTTGTCGCGGATTATGTGGGGATGGAGCTGGCGGATGTGTCAGTTCATACCATTCAGAATGCCGTGAAGCGGTTGCGAGGTGAGCATATCTGCCAGGTTGATCAGGGGGTCTGGGATTTTGAGGATTCCCACTTCAAAACGTGGGTGGCTGAGAATAAGGATGCCGATTGAGTGCCGGCCTGTGGGGCCGGCACCGGTGGTGGGTTACCAGGGAGTGGGGCTTTCGGACGCGTGATCGTCGATATCGCTCGCCAAATCCAGTGGGCCATCGGCCGCATGTGCTCTCGCCGAGGGCGTTGCGATGGTCTGCAGCAGGCCTTTTGCTTCGGCTGGCGTCAGTGGATACCCGAATGGCAATGGATTCTTGCCCAGCTGGGTGGCCATTTCGTAAATCGGGTCTGCCAGGTCATTGTAGAGTTGTGTTTGCCCAAGCATGACCGGGTTGTTCAGATCAACGTGAGTCCAGCGGCGTCTCTGGGTGTCGGTGACCTCCGTGGAGGTTCCGGTTTGGGTGGCCATTTCTTGAATCAGGTCTACTACGTCCGTGTGTGTGGCTGAGCGACGATTGTAGTCCGGGGGAATGATCGCCATTTCGATGCCGGTGCTGATGATGGAGTTTCGCAGGCCGTGGTATGAGGTCAGCATATCCTCCAGTTCCGGGTTAATCATTGGGGCTCCTGCTTCCTGAGCTTTCGTCTCGGTGCTTCCCGGACGCAGGGTTTCGCACAGTTGGGAGGGTTGGCTGGATGGTGTGATTCCCCGGGCTTGATCCAGTCGGTGCAGAAGGAACTCCAGGTACTCCCGTTCGTGAAACCAACCGCTGTTATTGCGCAGCCACAGTTCCGTTGCGTCATCCATTTGAGTTGGTGAAAGTTCCCCGATTCGCTTCCCTTCGACGGCTGCGAAGTTTGGTGCTGGCGGATTCTCAACGCGAACGGGGCGTTCAATCAGTCGCTCGGCCGCCAGCTCCAGCTCGTTCTTGGTTCGGGTGAGCGCTTCCCCGAGGCCTTGGGCCAGTTCAAGCAAGTGGGGGGCAGTGAGGTCTGCATCCTCTCGGCATAGGCCGGCGCTGATTGCTGCATCTGCAATGGCTCGGCCAAGCATGTTGCGCTGATGGGCCAGGCGGTTACGTTCTTCCCGCAGTTGTTCGATTTCCTGGCTGGCGGTCTTTTCCATGAGTTTGCTCCGGATAGTTAACGTGAAGGGCTGGGTTGTTCGTCGCTGTCGGCATCGTTCGCCAGCTGTAACGGTTCGTCGGTCTCGACCTCGGGTGGCTGCTTTGCTCGTTCGCTCAGCGTGCTGATGATGGTTGATAGTTCGGCGCCGGTGACGCTCGTTTTGCCTTGTTCGATCAGGCCTGCGTCGGCTGCACTCTTAACGATGGTGCTGACCAGGCTGTTCAGGCGAGCCTGAGTCTGTCGAAGGTCGCCGTTCTCCAAAGGTTTTGATTCCCGGAGGTGCTGCGATGCTTCATCAGCTGGGCGGTGCCGGTTCAGGTGCCGTAAAAATGTCGGAATGTTGCGATTCGGGAAACTGAGCTGATCGGTGGTGCTTTTGATGATTCCGTCTATCGTGGTGAGCTCAACCTTGCTCTCGCTGGGGTATAGGTGCACGTAGGCACCGTTCAGGTCGGAGTAGACGCAATCCTTGTTCGGTGTCGTGTAGCAGAAATTGGTAAACCCGTAGTCGGCAAAGTAAGCCTTCATGGCTTCCAGGGTTTCTTCGGTCGAAGGTGTGGCGGTCATTACGGGTGCTCCAATCAGTTCAGGCGTGGGCCTTCGTCTTCGTCGGTATCATGGGGGTCCGATACGTGCAGGGCTTCCGAGTCTTTCAGGGATGCTCGATAGCTGGCCGAATTAACCGAGTCGATCTTGCGCTCGATCTCCGATTGTTGCTGCTTGAGCATGGCCAGGGTGTACCGTTCATCATTCGAAACGCTGTGGCCTTCCCGGATTTGCTGGCGGATCTCATCGGTGAGCTCCTGGTGCATGAACTCCAGGTCGGCCGCTTTGCTATAAAGGGTGTCCAGGCTGGTGTTGCGAAGCTCGTCGTGCCAGCTCTGTAGCATTTGGGTGTCCGTGAACAGGTGCTCGGTCGACGGCTCCCCGTATAGGCTGGCCATTTCAATGTCGGCCAGTGCCAGTTTCACCTTCAGGTTTTCCGGTGAGGGCAGGCTATCCAGAATGTGCAGGCGCTCGGCCGCCAGGGCTGGCGGTAGGTCGGTCGGCAAGTCCTTGGCCATCTGCGCCGGTACCCGGGCCTGAGTGTCGTGAATGTCTTTCAGGTGCGGACGTACAAACTCTGTCAGCTGCTCCCAACTGTTGTAGGGCATGGCCCGATGTGCATTCGGGTGGCACCAGAGGGAGGCGGCAAACTCCGCCAGCGTGGTGGTGCGAAACAGGATATCCGGATTGCGGGCCAGACTGTCGACCTGGTGCTGGTCAGGATTGATCAATACGGTTTCCAGTGTATCCGGAGATTCCCGCAGTGCGGCCAGTATCACCTGGTCGTCGGCGTGCTCTTGGTCACGCTGGAATAGTGTTTTGAGGTCATAGGTGGTGCCGGCGTGCTCGCCAAAGTTGCTCAGGCTGGCCTCAATCGCCAGGTTAACCCCTCGCGGGCGCGGGATGACCAGAGGATCCTTGGCTTCCCGAATCTCTCGCTCAAGCTTGGCCAGACTGCGGCTTGCCTGATCAAGCATCTTGTCCGTGGCCGGTGCGAGGTCGCCTACCCGGTGAGGAATATCGGTCTCCCGGGTTTTCTGCTGGGCTTCGGCCTCCCGCTGGGTGAACCGGTGTGCCTTGTCGATGTTGGTTGTGTAACCCTGGGCGTTCTTCGCCCAAAACAGCATTTGGTTGTCCGGGTGTTCCCGGCTGTCCTGCAGGACATAGAGATCCGGATTATTCAGCGTCGCTTGCTGGCGGGCGTATTCAATCAGGGTAACCAGGTGTGCCAATGGTAGATCGTTGCCGGGGTCCGGGTTGGCTTGGCTGTACGCCTTGAAGTTGCTGTTATCCAGTGCAGTCAGGGCGTCAAACGCTTCGTGTTGGCTGATGTGTGCGCCGGCGTCGTTGACCAGTTGTGCCTGTTCTTTCGCGCGCTGGTGGTCATCGTTGTTGTGCTGGCGGATTGCCTCAAGGATTTTTCGGCCGGCCGGGGTTTGTTCGGCCATGGCCAGGAATAATTCGGGGTCGGCCTTGATCGTGGCCAGCCACTGTTGTCGCTTCTGTTCGCTGATGGTTTCGCTCATGGGTGTCATCGTCCCGTATGGTCACAATGGGTATCGTAATCTGAAATAACATGACCAAATGATAGCGACTATGGCGGGTGTGGTGGTGGTTGCGGTGGCGAACAAGTGCCCGAATCGCGCAATCCGGGTCACTTTGGATACAGTGGGCGATTATTGTTGGTCGGTGCTTGGCTGGCGGGTGGATAGCTCGGTTGCGTGCAGGTGTTCCAGTGCGGAAGCCAGCAGGTCTACCTGGGTGATTGGTAAGGCCCGGTAATATCGAGTTGGCAATGGAATCGCGGGACCGATGCCTAAGATGCGGTACCAGCGCAGGCGCCAGACTCTTTGGCTGACCAACTGTATCTGCGGTTGTCTTGCTGCTTCGGGGTTCGGGTTCTTCATTTGGCCGCGCAACCAGGTCTCAAAGATCAGGTGCAGCGCGTGGGCGCCAATCAGAAAGACCATGCTTAGAAGCCCGATGAAGGCGACAAAGGTTCCGTTGTAGCCGGCTATCCATTCAGTGCCCTGGTTCGCCGCCAGGTAGAGTTCCCGGGGCTGCAGGAGTTGGAAGGCCGGTATCAGTATGAACGCGCCGATACCCGCGATCAGAAACCGCTTCGCCCTCCGGTCACGATGTCGGTTTCGGGTGGTAAACATCTCCACTTCGGTGCGCCTTGCCTTCAGGGCATCCAGGCGTGTATTCCGTGCATCCGGGTGGCTCGATGGCATTTGAATCTGGTTCAACACCGATCGTTCGGCTGCAATGAGCTGGCGGATCTCCTGTTCGTACAGGCTGTAGAGGTGAGGTGATGCGTTTTCGCCGGCAGGATCACTTCGATACAACGGCTTGCCGTCTTCCTGGTGTGGGATCATGCCTGGGCCTCGCTTTGATTAAAGAGTTCCGTAACCGGGGTCTTCAGATCTGGGAGTCCACCGGTGACAGCCCTGGTAGTTTCAACGATACCTTTAAGGCCCTGGCGAACCATGTACTGGATCGGGGTTTGCCCCATAAAGGGTAGGCCGCCACGAGACGCCCGCATATCGTTGCGGGCCAGGGCGATGCTGCCGTGCCTGTGAGCAGTCTCTTTATACAGCATCACAAGGCACCGGATCCTGATCAGGGTTCGCCGATCCAGCGGGGTGATGGATTCTTCCTCTACCTGCTTTCGCAAGCTCAACAGCTGGATTAGTCCCACGCCAATCAATGCAGTCAGCTCAGACTCATTGCACTGCCAGTCTTTACCAATCCGGAAGAAGGCTCGTGCTGCCATAAGGGAGACGGTCTTGCTGCGTTCAGCCTTTGGTTCAGGGGGTGTCAGTGTGGGAATTGTCGTTGCCATGATCGCTATGTTGATAGAAAGCTTGTCCACTTTTGAGTGGTTGTATGCCCCGCATTATACGTGCCTTATCGTTCGGGTGGTGTTAACAGTCTTCAAAGCGTCTGCGCACCGCCCCTGAAAAGCGCCCGGAAAGGCCGCCTGTGGGCGGCATTCAACTCTGAGTGAATCATCTGTCGGCGAGACCTGGCCGGCGCTGCCGCATGTATCGAGGCGAGAGGGCTGGATACCATCTGCGGCGGGCGCCGCCGATGGTGGCTCGGAACAGGCTCCCGCCTGTGCCGAGGGTGTGCACCGCTTCACTTGTACGTCACTTAGGCGTACAATTATTCTGAGAATTGAATGAATGAGGTGCCAACATGATGGTAGCTGATAATCCGGGGGGCGTTAAACGGCGTGGTCAGCGCAACACTGCGCGCTTTAATTTCCGCGCCCCTGAGGGTATTAAAGAGGTGGTAGAGCGCGCCGCGGCGCTGTCTGGTCAAGATATGTCGGCGTTTGCCATCGATGCCATGTACCAGCGTGCACTGGCAACGATACGGGCTCACGAAGTGACATTGTTGAAGGCGGAAGATCACCAGGCCTTTTTTGATGCGCTGGAGAACCCGCCAGAGCCTACTGAGAGACTTAGGGGTGCCTTTGCACGGCACAAGGCGCAGGTGGTTCGCAACTGATGACTCTGAGTGTCACCTTTGAGTTGCTGGATAGTGCCCGGCACCGGCGGGACGAGTTTTCCTCCGGTGTTGGGCAGGTTGATCGATTCCTGCGAAAGACGGCAGGGAAGCTAATGAAGGGTGGGACAGCGCGGGTCTTCGTGGCCGTTGAGTATGGGGGTGATCCTGGGCGGATTCTCGGTTTCTTTTCGATCAATGCTCATACCGTCAACTACAGCGAGCTCCCCCAGAGATACAAACGGTACTCCTTGCCTAGTGGGCATATCCCTGCTGCCTTTATTGGCATGATGGGTGTGGCGGCTGATGTCCAGGGGAAGGGTATTGGCGGTCTCTTGCTGGTAGAGGCGTTGCGGGCTGCGCATCGCGCTTCGCAGCATCTTGGTACTGCAGTGGTTATGCTCGATGTGCTGGATTGTGGGGATTCGTCGGCGGTAGCGCGACGGCTGAGATTGTATCGTGACTTCGGTTTCAAGCCCCTACCGTCCCAGCCGTTGCGTTTATTCATGCCTATGGCGACCGTTCGCCGCCTTATCGAAGAGGTCGAGGGCGATTAACTCATGCCCGGGCTGTCGTATTCATCCTCATCTTCATCCTCATCGTCAAATTCCTCCACCTGCATTTCAAGTTCCATGGATGCCGCCAGCTGATCCCATGTGGCGTGGGCAATGACCTCCGCCAGCTCGCTGATGGTGTAATGTGACACGGTTGCCGGTTCTTCGGTGTGCATGTCGCTGGCCTTGGGTTCGCCAGACTCCCACTGCCCAAGATCGGTTAGGGGGTGATCTGTTTCATCGTACCGATCAATCAGACCGATGTTCATCGCTTCTTTCAGGGGTGAGGTAAGGGCGACCTGCTCTGCGACGATCTGATAACCGTCAATCAGATTCATGCTGATCGCGCGGACCTGATCTTGAGTGATGGCGCCTTCCAGGATCAGGTCAATGCTGTAATTCATGGATGCGCTGCTGTAGTCCAGTTGCAGTCGGGTGTTCGGCATGGCTTGTCTCCTTTATCCGTTAATCGGCATGCTTGTGGTGTCTTGGTGCTCGGCTGCGTCACAGAGCGTTAAGTGGTTTTGATCAAGGGGCTCTCGCTGAGTTGCTGGCAGTATCCCTTGTACCTGGTCGTGGAGCGGGGGTGCGTTTGCGAGCTCCTGTAGCCAGTCCGCAAAGTCGAACCCGCCCCGGCCTTCGGTGGTGCGGTAATCGGTTGGCATCTCTATGTCGCCGGCTTCAAGAGCCTCGTCAATGGTTTGCTGCTTCTCTATCAGTCGTCGAATCATCTGGGTGTCGATGGAGCCCTCAACGGCCGTGTGATACACAAGAACGTGATCCAGCTGGCCAATACGGTGTGCCCGGTCCTCGGCCTGGTTCATATTTCCCGGTACCCAATCAAGCTCAGCGAAAAGAACGGTCTGTGCCGCGGTCAGTGTCAGGCCAACGCCGGCTGCCTGTATGGTTCCCACGAAGACTTTGCACTGTTCGTCGCTTTGGAACCGGTCAGCTTGCGCCTGGCGTTGCTCGTTCGGGGTTTTCCCGGTGACGACGGCCACGGTTGCCGGGGTGCCTCGCTTCCCAGCCTGTCTCTTGAAGTGGTGATTGAGTGCGTCGACATAGGCTTCAACGACTTCCGCGTGATGGCAGAACAGGATGAGTTTGCCGTTGGCCAAGACCGTTTTCGCCAGCTCTACGACCTGGGGAACTTTTGATAGTGCAGTTTCCTTGCGCACCTCGCTCATCTGATGAAACGCTGTGCGGGCCTCTTTCACCAAATTTTCAGCCTGAAGCCGGTACCGCGTGCGCTGAACGCTGGATAAGGCGGTTTCGGCTTGTGCGTGTTCGTACTCGGTTCTGAGTGCGCTTCTCTTTTCAAACAGCGCCTCAAGTGTGGCGGTGGCCTGTTCCAGTCTCCGGTATTGCCCGTTGTGATCCGCCAGCGCTGGTCGATCAAGCTCGATGATCTGTCGGGTTTTCGGTGGCAGATCCTTGAGTACCTGCGCCTTCCGTCGCCGGACCATAATTCGCGCCCGTAGCTGGCGGTTCAGCTCGGGTAGATTGGATGAGCCTCGCGCATTCCAGCCGAAGTCCGTCTTGTGGGCGTTGCAGTAACGAATTTCAAAGCGATGCTTGTCTGCGAAGAAATCCGGATCCAGTGCGTGGGCCAACGGCCAGATCTCGGCCGGCCGGTTCAGAATCGGTGTGCCGGTGAGAAAGAGTTTCCGATTTGCCGGGATGCCCGGGGTTCGTTTTTCACCGCTACCGTGCCCGAGGATAGCCTTTGTCCGTTTGGCATCCTCGTTTTTGAGGGCGTGGGCCTCGTCAATGATCAGGAGGTCCCAGGGCTGTTCGGTCAGTCGTTCGTAGTGCTGTTCCACCAGGTCAAAGTTGATGACCACAACCTCCGGGGTGCCAGAAGGCCAGCTATCCGGTCTGCCGTCGCGGACCCGACTGACCGAGAGCGCTTTGGTGTCCCATTTTTCAAACTCGCGTTGCCAGTTGATCTTCAGGGAGGCGGGGACGATCACCAGGATTCGTCGTACCTCCGGTAAGGCATTGGAGACCCCGATTGCCTGTATGGTTTTCCCAAGTCCTGGCTCATCGGCAATTAATGCATTGCCCAGCTGCAGCGCATAGGCGATACCCGCCTTCTGGTAGGGCAGGTAGTCCAGTCCTTCCGGGGCGACCAGTTTGCTGTGTGTTGGTAGCGCCGCATCCAGGTCGGCTTGCCCGGATAGATCGTGGGTTGCCTTTAAAGTGGTCAGCCGGTTCTTTATCGCTGTTGGTGTTGGCAATCCCAGCGTCGGAGCGTGGCTCTCCAGGGTAAGGCCATACTGGTGCTGCAATGCTTTGATCAGGGCAACCGTGGTTTCGCTGATGGGTACCCGAAAATAACCGGCCCTTCCCTTAGTGGTGCCCCGGCCTTTGCGGCTTTTCACGTATTGGGCTCCCGGCTGTTCCATGATCAGGTCGTACAGCCCTGCATTTGGGTAGCCGTTGGCCAGCAAGTCTGGGTCGGTCGGATTGCGGGTTGTCTGGATCTTCAGTGCGGTAGCCTGGCTGGCGGTCGCCGGTGTCCTGCCGGTGATGACCTGGATGTTCGGCCTGGATTCGGTGATGGCCAGATCGGTATTGCGTCTTTCGAGTGTATGCGGTGCGCGCACACTCGAATTACTTACCGGGAGAATCGGGGGTGGCTCCTCCGGGTTCTCGTGAGCGTGGTTGCCTCCGATTTCCGGTACCGGAAGTACAGCCTTGGCGCTCTCCTGGTCAATGCGGTCCTGGCGGCGTCGCTCCTGCCAGAGCTTCTGGTGGGTCTGTAGGTGTGTCCGGGCCTGCTCGTTGCTGAGGGCCAGGCGAAGTCCGCCAGCTTTCAGTTGTCGGCCAAGCTCAATCAGGCGAATCGTATTGTCGTGGCTGGCGGGCACCTGGTAAATGTAGAGCGTCTTGGTCGTTACCCTCCCGCTGATCCGGGATTCCTGATGCAGTAGTCGCTCTTCCTGTTTGACCAGGTGGGCGCCCGAAAGCCTTTGGTTGATGAAGGCGATGGACTCCGCGTGTGTTTGGATAGATAACAGGAAGTCCTGGCCGTCCTTGGTCAGATGAAGCTGGCCAATAGCGGGCAGGGCTGGCTTGCCCGCCGCTTTGCTCTGGTGCTGCGGGCTTGGCTGAACGGTGGAGCGGGAGCTGGCCCCGCCGCCATGGAGTGCTAGTCTCCGGGTGTACTCGCTCATCGGCCCGGTGTTTGCCTGGTTTCGGCGGTGTCAGTCTGTGTTTCCCACCAGGGATCCATCTTCACAATCGCGCCTGCATCCAGTGCGGCCTCGTTGGCCTCGAAAAACGCTTCAAATCGCTCAAGGTTTTCGAGGCACCAGGCTTCCAGCTCCTTTGCTGTTAGGCGAGGGGAGAAGATGGCGCCGGGTCCGGCCTCAAGTTCAGCGATCATGTGAGTGCCATCGCCAAAGTCTCGGCACGCTGCGTTGGTGTAGTCCATCACGGCCGTGGTTGCTTGCCGCTCTCGCCAGTTTCCGCCTACGGCAACCACGATGGGTTCATCGGCCACGTCGGCCGGCTTTGCCGAAATTTGCACTTTCTCGCCAACCATCTTGGGTTTTTCGGTCACCTCAAGGAGTGTTCGCTGGTGGTAGATGAGGTCGCCTTCGTTCAGGGTTATTGAAGGGGTCTGTTTCCAGCCATCCCGGTCAAACCGCATTATGCTTGGTTGGCTCATGGTGTTGATCTCCATTGGTTGTGGCGCGTTATGGTCTTGCGCTGATCGGGTTCATGCTTCCTTCTTTATACCGTCTTGGTTCGCGTGTGTGGGGGCTTGAGCGCGATACGGGGCGGGGTTGTCGCCTTTTGGCGACTCCCTGCTGGCGGATAGCTCGGGCTTCGATTTCTTGTGAGGGGCGAGGCCGCACAAAGGCGGCTATCTCAGGTTGAGGTTTCGTTCTTGCGCTAAGCGCCTAGCGCTTTTATCTGTTGCTTCCAGACTGTTCGGTTGTTGAGGTGGTGATGCGTGCGAGGGCTCTCCGGGTTGCCTCGACTTTAATGGCCTCCCAGTCACTGCTCAGGACGACCGCCGAACCAATCAGGCAGGCCCAGGCGCTCAGCCAGGGTGTCCCGGCTCCAATCGTGGTGGCCAAGGGCATTCCATGGAGGCCGGTATAAATCAGTCGGCCTCCCACAACAATGATGGATGCCCAAAAGAGGGTGGAGGTCACCGGTCGGCGCGTCCACATGGATGCCAGAATGCATCGGCCCGCCAGCAGTACGGAGTTGGTTGAGCGCGTCATTATTGGCCGACCCCTATGATGTCGATGGATTTTGCTATCGCCTGGATTTCGTTTTGCCCCCGAAAGCGGTTGATCGTCAGAGTGTAGGTCACCCGAACTGCAGACCCAGGAGCCACCGTATCCGGGTTTTCCTCGTCTCGGCTGAAAAACCAAAGCATCGGGATAGCCTTGGCGCCATGGGAGACCGGGTAAATCGTTGTGCCGTTCTGATCGGTGTTGCTCAGTGGCTGCTCGTCGGCATCCATGACCAGTAGTTTCTGGTGGGCCGTTCCCACTCCGGCTGCCCGAATGACTTTGAAGTTCTGGGTAAAGGTTGGCTCGGGAAACAGGTTGCCCCAGGGCTGGCGTTCAATCCAGGCGGCAAACGCGTGATCTCGAAGGTGTGCCGGAAGTGCGCCATCGGCATACACTGGATTTACAAGAGGGGATACCGTAAGGGAGTGTTCGACCGCTTTCGCAAACAGACGCTTAAACCGGTTTAGCTCTGTTTTGTGCAAGGACAGGCCTGCTGCCCGAGCGTGACCGCCGAACTGCATCATCAGATCCGGGGCCTGAGCCGCAACGAAGGCCAGCGTGTCTCGGAGGTGCACGTTGTCAGAGCGGCCAGAGCCTTTGAGCCAGTCAGGGTCACCGTCTGCCTCCGGCGTTCCAGGTTTTGCGTTTGGGTCACCTTCCGGGGCGAAGCAGATTACCGCACCTTTCGTTCGCTCCTTAATGCCCGACGCCACCAACCCAACAAGGCCCGGATGCCATGACGGGTTGTGGAGAACCACGCACGGCGTTTCGGTGTCCGGGGTGTCGCTCAGGCTGGCCAAGGCCTCGTCGGCTTCCTGTTGCATCGTCCGTTGCACCGATTTTCTTTCTTCGTTCAGTTTGTGGCATCGGTCTGCCTCAATGCCGGCCATCATCTGTGTTTCGGAAAGCAGGCACTCAATACCGGCGGTTGGGGTTTCCAGTCGGCCAACCGCATTAATTCTGGGTACCACCTGGAAGGCGATGTCGCTGGCGGTCACCGGGTAGCTTACGTTGGCCGCTTCCAGCAGGGCGCGGACGCCAAAGGAGAGGTAGCCGTCGAGGTGGGCTTTCCGTGCCGGCATTTGGAGCCCCTTGTTGATCCGGTCCAGGCCCACCTTAACCATGATCCGGTTGTTCAAATCCATCGGAACCATATCCCCGATCGTGCCAACGGCCACCAGGTCGGCAAAATGGTTGATCTGGACGGCAGCGATCCCTCCCGCTGCGGCCGAGGTGCGACTGTTTCTCTTCAGCCGGCTGATCAGGGTTTGGCGAACCAGGAGCATCATATAGAAGGCCACGCCACATCCGGCCAACGCCTTGGAGGGAAACGGGCAATCCTTTCTGTTCGGGTTGACCACAGCGAAGGCGGTGGGGAGGGTTTCGCCCTGGGCGTGGTGATCGGTAATGATCACATCGGGCGCCCCATTGGGATTAGCGCTGCTTACGCCTTGCCATTGCGAGATTCGGGTGACCGCATCATGAGAGGAAATCCCGTTATCAATTGTGACAATCACATCGGGGTACAGTGGCTTGATTTTGTCTTCCGCCAGCCGGGGCTTGAGGCCGTAGCCATAACGGAAGCGGTCAGGAATAACAGTGTGCAGGCTTGCCTTGGGCATTCGGAAGGCCGACAGGGTATCGGCAAACCGTTTCATGCATCGGTTGAAAATCGCGGCACCGGTCGCTCCGTCGCAATCAAAGTCGGCTACGCAAATGATCGTCTGGCCTTCCAGTAAAGCATCGGATAACCGAACTGCTGCTTTAAGGGCGTCCGTCAAAAGGGTGGGGCTGACCAGGTGCTTTGGGTGATAGGTCTCAGGGTAGCCGGCACCCCGATTAGCGAAAATGTGTTCCTTGAGCTGGCGGACGGCCGGATTTTCCACGGCTGGGCCAGTCGTAACGATTTCTCTGCTCTGAGGGGGAAGCCCGGCCGATTCGGTTTGGCTTGTTGATGCAGTGTTCATATCCACCTCTATCTATCTCGATATCCAGTTGTGTTCGGGTGACCTCAAGCGCAAGCGGTTAATAAACGCGGTACCGCCGTCTCAGAGTTTGTCCAGGAAGCTCTGGCCAACCGTATTGGTCTCTTTGCTTTCCCCGCTGGCGGGGTTCCCGTATCGACCTCGGGTGGCCGGCGTTTCGCCTTCGGTGTCCTCATAGCCTCGGATAGCCCCAAGGCCTTTTTGGCGACGCGCTTCATTCAGCTCTGCGAGGGTGTCCTTTACCTTGTCGATATCCCCGCGTGGTGGGCGTGCCAATGGCAGCTTGGTTGTCCGGTCTACCGATATATCTCCGTGCGAGTAATAGCGGACGTTGGTAATGGAGGTGTGGCCCAGAGCGGCCGCTGTCTCTTTCATCGATGCACCGCCCCGACGGAGTTCCACGGTATAGATCTTCCGGGCCGTCCGAAAATCCGCCTCAGCCAACACCTCAATCGCCTCCGGGTTGTCCATGTATATCTGTTGAAGTATCCGGCGAGCCTGAATGACCAGGTTGGAGCGGGTGCCCTTGGAAATGGATTGGGCGTACTGAAGCGTTTGGTAGAGCGTTTCAATTTGGGCGTCCGAGAACTCGTCCAGGATAAGCCGGCGAATGCGGGGTTCCTCATCACGAGATTTGGCCGTCTGAACCTCCAGAAAGGGGAGCTCTTTGGATTCCCCGGGAAGTATCTGGCACGGAGGCTGAACAAGTTTAGCGGTCGACCATTCGATCGTTCGGAGTCCCGTCATGCAGGTCACCAAGAATAGTTGGATGGCCTGGTACTGCGTCACGGTGAACTGTTGAGTCTCGAAGTAATCCTGCAGGCGCGAAATGGTGTCCTGTGAGATCAGATGGGAGAGCGCGAAATTACGCCGTTTATTCGGGACGTTGTTTCGGGTTTCCAGGAGCAAGCTTTCCATCTTGGTTTCCAGCCAGTGCATTTTGTTTCGCCCGGCAAAACGTCGGATGTCCTTCAGGTCGTTCCGCTTGGTTTTCTTTGATGCAGCTCCGCGATCCAGGTGCTTCTCCATCCAATCAGCGAATGCCTGTTGGGTGTCCTTATCTCTCAGTAGGTGTTCCAGCAGGTTCTCGCGGACGAATCGACCGAATAAGGATCGGGTTCGATCGGGTACGCCACCGGTTGCCGAGAAAGGGCTTGGGTTGTCGGTATCAAAAGGGGTGTCGATTTTTCCGATCACTTTGGTGCTCCGGGGTAGTCAGTCGCAACAGGGTTCACCAGCGTTGCGGGTGTCTTGCTCAGATATGGGTGCTTTAGAGGTTTTTGTTCCCCAACTATATAAACTCATAGTATCACATACAAACTACACAGGTGCCTGTGCACTGTATAGGATGTGCTAATGTAATTATTGCTCGCGATCTTCTAGCCGCTCACTGGTAATTGGCTGCTGAGCGATCAACTTTGACCCATATTCTTCGGGTTCAGCGAGGTGCTGGTGGTCACCTGGCACGTGGATAAAAATTGTCTCGTGGCCGTCTTGTGGCGCTTTTTTCATTTTTATGGGGTCTATTTTTCTCAATTTTGCGAGATGTGCGGCTGGCGGTTCATGGGTAGGGCGTCTGGATGGCTTTTTATACTGGCTGTTTTGTGGTCGTTTCGTGCTCGTTTGATGGCGTTACTGCGGCTGAACTGTGGCGCTCTCGTGGCCGTTCAGTAAGGCAGGGGGGTTGAATCTAACTCTCATGGCGCTTTCGTGTCCTTCTGGTGGCCGTTTTATGGCCTTCTATCTTGAACGTTCCCTTTCTGGCCTTCCCATGGCCCTCCTGTGGCCGTTTCGAGGACGTATTGAGGCTGATGGGCCGGTTATGTGCTGATTCGTGTTACTGTGCATCCTATAGATACGTGTAAGCCGTAGTTTGAATCATGCTTGATCGCTCAGGCTCCTGCCGCCAAGTGGTAGAATTGCTGGGAATCTAACTTCATAAAGGTATAGGTATGCTGAAAAAGGCTATTGGTTGTTTTGTTGTCCCGGTTGTTCTTCTGTCTGGCTGCGCGTCATCCCCGCAGGATGTGACGATGCAGATCGATCCCGGTGTTGTTCAGTTATCTCAGGCCGCAAATGAGATTTCGCAGAGCTACAAGATGCTTTCCTATGCGGAGAGTGCTCGAGTGACTGCGGATGGTGCCGGTAAATCGCTGGACTATCATCCTGAGGATTTTCCAGAAGAGTGGCGTCGCTCGGTTGTTCTGCGTGAGGATTTTTACGGCGAGCTGGAGACCTTCTTGCGCGGCTTGTCCCGGTTGGTTGGCTACCAGGAGCCGCAGGTAATTGGCAATGCACCCGTTGTTCCGATAACGGTAGTCGTCAACCGCACGGAAAAACCGCTGGCTGAGTTCCTCGTAGATGCCGCATATCAATCTGGCGGCCGGGCTCTGGTGACTCTGGACCCGAATGTGGATCGTCTGCAAATCACCTATCCGGAGTAAGGGGTTCGTTATATGGAAGCCATGCCGCTCGATATCTGGATTGAGGCTCAGAATCCGCCAGTATATGAGGAAATTGTTGAGTATCGCGCGAACGGCAACACGTTTGGTGATCCTGTGGACGGTGAGGGTGGTGCAAATATCCGTGGCAGCGCTATTCGGGAAACCGCTTTCAGTCTTGCTGCTCAAACGGCGCTCGCCTGGCGCTATGAAAAGCTTTTGGAATTTACCAAGAGTCAGGAGGGGACGCTGGACCGGATCGCCAGCTTTGCACCATTTGTAGTTGATCAGCACATGCTGTTGCCCTCCATTACTGAGATTCGGGATCGCTTTGAGTTATCGCCGGATGATCAGCAATTGCGAACCGTGGAGATTCAATATCGAGTGGATGAGCCTCCCCGGGCCATTAGCGTCCCGCCTACATGGCGGGATTACTTGTGGAGAGAGTACAGCTATCCCGAGGCGCCTCACCCCAAGCTTCTTCCGCGATCAAGCGCTGAGGCGGAGATTTGGGAGGAAGCGGTCGAAGAGGGTTGGCGTTCTGGGTTGGAGCAAGCTCACTTTTCTTGGACAAACAACCTGAATGAGCTGGTTCAGGATATTCGCGGCCGAGTCACCTACCGGATTCTTGAGTCCCGGGGCATCGTTGAGCGTCCGGTTATGGTTGGCTCTGAGCCAGAGATGACAACCGGAAGTGATGGTCGTGTGGTGAATGCTGGTGACACCGTTTATTCCGTGGCCGTGCCTATGAGCTTCAAGAGTCAGGACAGCTGGGGTGCGCTTTGGGTGTCTGATGATGCTATGCAGCGGGCGCCGGCGTTTGGGCATGAGTCGTTCCTGGCTTTGGAGCCTGATGAATCACGAGTGGGTGATCAGTCAATGCCGGTGTTCGGTGAGGTTGAATGATGGTTCAGAAGGATTCGATTCCCCTTATTAATGACGAGCACCCGTTCACCCTGGAGAAGTGGAATGATGCCCTGATTCAATTGTATGAATGGGGTGTGGATGACATTTTGTTCCAGGATGGTGAGGCGTTGGCTGTCCAGCGCAAGGGGCGCATTGTCACGGTTGGAACTCGACCAATGGATTTGGAGACCGTCGAGTTTATTCTAAACGGGATGTATAAAAACTCTGCGGCCGCCATTCTGCAGAAGGGTGAGGATCATAACTTCACCTACCCGGTTCGCAAGGATCGGACTACCACATATCGGTTTCGGGTCAATGCCACTGCTTCCATGGGTATGTATTCCTCGCCCGTCGGTGTGGATATTACCATGCGAACCATAGCTCAGGTTCCGCCAACAATGGCTGAGCTAAAGGTCCCTCAAGAGCTTATTGATCTGCTCTTCCCGAGAACGGGAATTGTGATTGTTGGTGGTGCAACAGGGTCAGGTAAGACAACACTGCTCGGGTCTGTCATTCGGGAAATTCTCACTGATCCCGTTGGCCGGAGAGCGCTCACCTACGAGAGCCCGATCGAGTTTGATTATCGGGCCATCCCTAATCGAACCGGCCGAATTGCGCAGTCTGATGTTTATATCATGCTGCGAGATTATTCCCATGCGACTGCCAACAGTCTGCGCCGTCATCCTAATGACATCATCTTGGGTGAGGCCCGGGATGCAGAGACGATTGAAGGCGCTGTCCATAACGCTGAGACAGGTCACCGCGTTTATACGACGGTTCACGTTAACTCTGTTGGAGAAATGCTTTCTCGGATGGCGGGCGTTTTCCCTCAAGGTGAGCGATCCCGTGCGCTTTCCGGCCTGATTGGGAGCGCCAGGACTCTGATCTATCAGGAGTTGGTACCAACGGTCGACGGTGGGAGAACTGCGATTCGTGAATATTTGAGCCTCGATGATCAGATGCGCCGGACTCTCTACGCAACAGACGAATCCAAGGTGACGAAGGTAATGACGGATTTGGTTGACCGATATGGTCGGCCGCTGATGCGAGATGTAGAGGATCGTTACCGCGAAGGTGTGCTATCCAAAGCAACATTTGAGCGTTATCAGGCGGAGCTGGGTGGTGCCGGGACGGAAATCGTTATGTCCGACTCTGAACAGGGTGAAGTTCTATTTGGAAGTGAGGTAGCCGATGAAGCTGCATCTTGTTGAGTATACCGATGCTCATGGTAATACGGGGCCAATCATCTGGGCTCACAAGAGTCAGCGGGCCTCAGTGGGTGGCGTTGTGTCGGTGGTCGGCATCCTGCCGTTCGCCTTCCTGCTTCTTTTCCCTTATGCCGTTTTCTTTCAGATAGCAATTGTAAATTTGGGGTTGGATATTTATCGGACCAGGAAGCGAGCCTATCGGTGGGCAGACATAACGCGCCGTTTTCGCTTCTTTCTGACAGGTGGTTATTGGCGTGTGCAAAGGGCGCACGCTCTTCGGCAAACCAAGTGGGCTTGGGATCATTTCAAGGGTGTTAGGCATTAACCCAACATAAGGATTGAAAACTATGAAGACGAAAAGACGCGCGATCGACAATGGTTACAACCACCATAAAGTCGCCTGGGTAGAAGATGGCAAAATCAAGACAATCAAGTACCCAGCGATTCTCGGTTCATCGACTGAAGCGATGACAGAGCTCGGTGGTGGCTATGCCAACATGTATGAGTCCACCTCTGGTGAGCGCTTTGTGGTGGATGAGCACGTATCCAATCGGATTTCCTTGAGGACTGGTGATTATGGCCTTACCGAAGGAAATCGCGTCCTGGTTAACCACGGGCTGCGTGAGACCGGTATCAAGCCGGATGACGAGGTCATGTTGGTCACTTCGTTGCCTGTAAGGGATTTCTTTAGCTCCGATGGCTCTCGTAACGAAGACCTGATTGCCGGACAGAAAGAATCAATGATGAAGCCGGTGAAGGTTGTTTTGAATAATACTGACGACCCGGTTCGTGTCGCCAATATCGTTCGGTCTGACGTTGTTTCCGAAGCGGTGGCTGCGGCCTTCGATTTCCTTGTGGACAATGTTGGCGAATCAGCAAAACCCTTGCATGCACCATTAGCTGTCCTGGATTTTGGTGGGTCCACTTTTGATGTGGTCACACTGACCAAGGATTTGCGTATTCGTCATGCATCATCCGGCACGCTCAAGCGTGGAACCATGGATATCATTGAGCCGTTGAAGCGATTGCTGCTCAAGCATGCACAGGAAATGAAGATCAAGGTTTCTGAGATTCCAGACTGGATGATCAACCAGGTTATGGCTACCGGTAAAATGCCGTACTTCAGTTATGAAGATGGAAAGCCGAAAAATACTGAAATGCCTGTGAACGATGTAATCGAGGCGGCTGCTGCAGAAACCGTTTCTGAAATAAAGGCGTTCGTGAAACAGAAGATTGCTAACTTCAGCGAGTATCAGGCGGTTCTCCTGGTTGGTGGCGGCTCTTTGTTGTGTCGCAAGCTGTTCCGCGATTGGGAGGAGTTGCCGCAATTCATTGTTATGGATGAGTTTGCAAACGCTCGGGGCATGCTAAAGCTGGTCAGCATTTAATACACTGCTTATGCGGGGCGTATCGTGAAAGAAGACGTGAAGCGAGCACGAATTTTAATCGGTGGCGACAGCGGTTGCGCTGGGTATACGCAAGAAGAAAAGCGCATCCTCAATGAGATCCTTGGTAGTCGGGTTTCGGTGCGCAACATGATTGTCCATAACGCGCTAAGGATTGTGTGTCAGGCCATCCTGGAAGATCCAGATCGGGGGTGCCCGGGTTCTCTCATGGAATTGCGGGCATCCTTTGGTGGTGCGGTTGGTAATCCTGTAGTGGCTCGTAGTGCTGCTTCGCCAGCGGCGAAAGACGCAGTGACGGTGGAAGCTGTTGATGCTGGTGATGATGCCGAAGCGTCGGCTGTTGATGATACGCCTGACTGGTTGGCCGCTTCTTCGAAGGCGTCCCCCTCAGAGTCGGAGATTGCTCGGGAGCAGGCCTCGCCTCCTAAGGAGGAAGATCCTGAGCGGGCACTCATGCGGAGTCGGGCTCAGTCATTCATAGGGTAAAAAGAAGGGTTGGTGCAAAAGAAGAGGGCCGGGTACCTGAGTGGTAGCCGGCCCTTTTTTTGTGGGGGTTAGATGGCTGAGTATTTCTCCGGAAGCTTGCCGCCACTATCAACTTCTGTTGTTGCGGTTCCTGGGCGGCCGGCGCAGTATTGGTTGACTGGACCATGCCGCTCAATCATCGGAGCAAGCCACTGTTTGTAGCCGCCGTTGCTCCATCCTTTCAGTGGGATCTCTTCACCGATAGGTGTCAGAAGGCCGGAGTAGGCAAGCCGCAGATATTCCAGCGCAGCGCCTTCTCCGTTAGCGCTATAGCGCTTGGCATACTCCTTCCGCACTCGGTCGTAGTATTTACCTTCATCACCCCGGTAAGCCACATGCTTATTGCCTTTGGCGCTGAGGCTAATAACCCGCAGAACCTCAAGTGCTGCCCCAATCGTCCACAGTGGGATAAGGATCGCAAACAGGGCGAGCTTGATGGGAGCCACAAAGATAGCGTCAGTGAGTACGTTGCCCGTAACGGTGGTGCCAGCGTTCACCTCTGGTTTGGTGACCGGCCAGAGGCGGGCGCGAAGACGGACTGCGCTGTAGCGATGAAACTGGAATGCCAAGGATACGGCGATGCCAAACGCAATTGCGGAACCTGCAAGCGCAAATACCAGCATGAAGATTCCGCCCCAGTCTTTCGGTAGCGCGTGGATTCCATACCAGCCTCCAACGAAGAAGATGAACGCTGATCCGATCAGTGCATGGTAGTTGCGCACTTGATCAAAGCCTGAGCCTGTGTTCAGTTTGGCGCCGATTTTCGCTGCGTGTTCGGGAACATTGTTGCCAAGGGTTCTGCCGATGTCAGTCATGGCTGCAGAGGCAAATGCGCCAGCGGTAGTGGCGTCCTGGCCGGCTTCTCGGTTTCTTTGGTTAGCCATTATCGGCCTCCTTGGTATCTATTGACTATCTATGTTTCCAGAATACCAGCCATAAAAAAAGGCGCTAGTTGGTAAAGACCGACTAGCGCCGTGTGGTGGCCCAAATTTATGTAGTTGGGTTAGAACCTTCTTCTGGGTGCTCCCATTCCGCCCCCGTCATTGCCATTTGAGCTGCCTGGCGTGTTGCTTGGCTTGCTGGCGGAGCGCTGTGCCATGCTTTCGCCGCGGCTCATCACAGCAACAATGGCGCTACGCGTAGCTTGCTCGGTATTGTTTTCACCGAAGGTTGCGCGATTACCAATCCAGCCAATTGCGCGATCGTTAAGCTCCAGCATGCCCGAGAAAATCCGCATGATAACTTGGTATGAAATGATCCCCACAAGGGTGACGCCGGCCATCGTAGAGACAAGGCCAAAGCTGTAATTCGTCGTCATACCGAGAAATCCGATCATGATGTAGTCGATCATAAAGGTTCCTACTATATCGAGAACCTTTATGCCGATTGTGAAGCCAATGACCATTAAAGACGGATAAAAGAGAATTGATACAAGGTGGATGAGCCCTTGTTGTGCTGTCTGCGGTGCAAAGGCCTTCTGGCCCATGTCGCTTGCGAACAGGATTGCCCATAGAGGAATGACCACGGTCGCTTCAACCACATAGATCATCCATTGCACCAACCCGATAATCCATTGAATCATCACGACGGCGGGCAGGTAGAACGCCAGAAATATCCCAAGGAAGAACAGATACATAATCAATGGCGTCAGGTCCTTTAGGAATTCCAGCGCCATGATGCCCAGAAATGAACTGGTGACCCAGTTTGATGCTTTGGATGCTACCCACGAAGCCGGATTTGATACCAGGTCAACCGCCTCTGTAACAAGGCTCTTTCTGTCTGGATCTGACCACAGTTCGTATGTCCGTGCTGTAAGCTGAATCCCATACAAAACTTCGGCAAATGTGATTAAGTTGTGCCCGGTATTTACAAGCCCGGTTACCAGGTTGTCGTCTCTTAGGGAGTCCACGATGAATGGGAAAACCATTGAGCGAAACAAGTGGCTTGGCCCCCATCCTGTGCCATCCCCGATGAGCGCACCGTGGTTGTCCTCTCCAGACTCAACCATTGTCTGGATATAGGTAGAGATATTCTCGCCAATTTGCGACGCGGCCACTGAGCCGCCAGGCCCCCGGCTTCCAGCGTTACCGGCCAGGCTTCCGTCTGATGCATAGCTCAGCGGATTGGCATCCAGCCGGGTATTCATCACTTCACGGTTTACCGCTCTTCGGTATGCGGACAGTCGGTCAGCAATCCGTGCCGCAAATTCCGGGTCACCGGTGACCTGTTCTATCAGTACAATCAGCCGGCCGACATTCATTCGGGATTGCGCCGAAAAATTTACGGTTTCCAGCACTTGAGAGTTAAAGGATTGCTGCTGAAACCAGTAGAGACCCAATACGGGCCAACCGGTTCGCAGGACCGCATCTTTGTGTGAGTCGCCGGTTTCGACACTTTGGCTGCGAAGGTTATCAAGCGCGGTTCCATAAGCGCTGTAGATATTGGATTGCAGGCGGTCGATGGCACTGACTGCGTTCTTAGCTGCTGATACGACCTCCGCAGGCTCATTTGCCTGGGTGAGCCGGTAGTCACCTTGAAGGGACGGATCGAGCATTGAGTTGAAATACAGCTCAAGGTCGTAGGTAAGTGCCCGGGTGGCGGCCTCAATCTCTGGCGAGTTGCGTAATGAGATAAACTCCTGGCTGATGCTTCTGTGCGCTGCGGTGAACGCTTGGCTGATTTTTTGTTTCGTTGGAGTTCGACTGAGCATATCCGCAACGCCTGTGCATAGGATGCCTCCCGGGCAGGCCCCGCCAGCGCCGCTTGGGGCTTCCATTTCAGAATTGTCCGGCCGGTTGTTTACGTTATATTCACCAACGTTGTAGTCTCCGAAGTAACTGTCATATTCCACGATCGTTGAGCCGCAGACAGAATTGAGTCCGGTTGGTTGGTTCACAAAGTTTCCTGCGGAACCTTCACGTGTTAACTCATACAGTACGCCCTGACGCGAATACCCTTCGCCATCCTTGAACGTGTCAACCGGTGGACCAGCCACTTCCAGTAGTTCGGATTCGGACATTCCTCGTGGGTTGATGGAAAGACGAGCACCGTTTTGCTGCTCCATATAGGCGCCCACAGCGTTAATCACAGCCGTGCATACCTCGCTATCGATGATTCCCTGCACGGTGGTTCTGACGGCTGGTAGGGGGGTCTCGGTGATCACCGTGTAGTCGCTTTCACCCATAGCCGCTTCTGACGAGAGGTTGCCAAGAAGGTTTGACTGCTCCCCCATCCATATAGCCGCATACTGTCCCGCTGAATATCCGGATGGCATCGGTACCGCCAACAAAACAGCGACGGTAAGATGAATTGGAGCCCAGGTCATCGAGATCGGTGAGCTCTCAACATCTTTTGCTTGCGCGACCACAAGAACATGTTGGAGCGATTTGGCGATGATCACGAATACGATCACAATCATGCAAACGAGAGAGAAGGGGCGAATTACTGACCCTATGATTCCCGCTTGGTCGGGCTGACTGCCAATGCTGTCAGCTTCAAAAAGTACCGACAGAAGCCACTGACCAAAACCGCCAGTAGCCACGGCACGTTCATTCACAGGAATTTCAGCCATCGCAAGTGTTGAGGCAGTCGCAAGGGCAAGGATTGCTGCAAGCCAGAGACTCTTTCTCATGTAGCGGATGATCATGATCTGCCCTTCCTTATACGCCGACGCTGCAGCCAGGCCGCATATGCGAAGCACGAGGTCTGAAAAAAACCGGCAAATGTGACTGCGCCGCAGGCTAAAATTGACCATGCCCCAATCGCCGATGAAGGATCTCGACTTACTACAAGAATGGCGGTGTAGAGCGCGAGGATGATCGTAATTGCACCGGTAATAATCGGCGTTACCCAAATCAGCTTTGGTTTCGAGACCGGATCGCCGGCATTACCATTATTGCGCCAACGCCCGCTTAAAATGTCCTTCCATAGATTTGGGAATCTGCTTCTGATCCGTTTGCCATCGCGCAAAAGAACATCAGCAGCTGTCACTTTTGCGGTGGCTCGCCCGACCTTTCTCAGAATACCTTTGCCGGCTTTGGGATTTCTGCCGGTGTTGGCATCGGTTGATCTTTCGTTTTCAGATTGATGCGCCCATCCGGAATCGTTCTCTCCCGACTCTGCAGGCCATCGTTCTGCTTTGCTTTGGACTCGCATTTTGCTCATGGGGGTGACGTTCCCATTCCCGAATTGATTTCAGTTATAATATGCACTAATCCATGTGAAGTCTGTTGGGGTCTTCGCCATATCAGGCCGGTTTCCCCAAAACGCAACCCATTAGGTGTCAAATAGTGGAACAACTCTTTGAAATGCCCGGGGGCGGAGCTCCCGAATCTGGATCTCAAGGTCAGACAGCGTACTGGCAGCGAGTCGATACTGTTGCGCACGATGTTGTCCAGATACTTGATGAAAAGGAGCACTGGGTAATTGAGGGTAGTCCGGATTTTCAGGCTGTTCTTGACGAGTTGCTCGATTTAGTTCGGGAGCATCCTCGCCTTTCCGAGTTTGTGAGTGAGCAACCGGAATCGGCATTAAAGCTTATGGCCTATCTGCATACCAGTACCGCGATGATGTTAATGCATGTGAATGCTGAATCTCGGCCAGCGTTCGTCTCCGCGTTCTTGGAGGTGGTTACCGAGGTTCTTCAAAGAAATCCTAAAGGGCAGGTGGGGGTTGCTGCGGGGCTGGCAGTGGACCGCTTTCTTGCTTTTGAGAGGGCGGGGCTTGTGGCTCGCATTTTTTCTAAGGAGCGCGTCGAAGGCGTCCTTGACGCCATAGAGCGCGCAGGCGTCTCCGCGTCGTCGCGTCGCACCTGATTAGGAGGGTTTATGAAGCTGTTGATTCCAGGGATTTGCGTTGTGGGTGTTTTTGCCTTACTTAGCGGCGCACCAAATATCAGCTATGCCCAGGGGGCTCCGGCGTCGCAGAATGCGTGTTCGACGCTGGACAAGATGCGTAAGGGTTACCGTGAGATGAACACGGCAATGGCAAAAGAGCGTACCAGGAAGGTCTCGGAAGAAAAGGAAGAATTCGACGCCGAGGATACGGGCTGCTTTGGTGACTGGGGTACCAATATCGGTCTTGGGCTGCCTGGGTTGGCTGACGCATTTTTTGACCAGCTGAAAGATCAGGCTTGCAGCGCTATGAATGACTATGTGAATAGTCAGCTGGACGCCTTGAGCAGCAGCATAAGCGGGCCGCTTGATCTTGTCGGGCTGGATGTCAGCTTCGGTGGGGAGCAGCCGTTCAATCTATCATCTACAGAGAAGAAGATTGGCCTTGATACGGGCTCCATCGTTGATGATGTTTTTAAGGGGGCGCCAGATCTTGAGGATAGCGGTATCGGTGGTTTTGATGGCCAGGTAGGAAAAAATCCGTTGGGTGACCAGGACCTTGATGATATTTACCTGAATCAAGGGCGGGGCGAGTCAATTCCGACGCCAAACTGGAATCCTTCAGCTGGTGGAAGGGGGCAGTAATGGGTGATACGTCTTTTTCAGCTCGCCGATCTGTTCTATCCGCTATGGTTGCCGCAGGGCTTGCGTTGGGCTCCCAGCAAGCAGCTGCATGTTCGTGCATTGTAACGGCCACCACCGGCGCTGTTCAGATTTCAGGTACCGTGGCCACGGGGTCGGCCGCTATTGTTGCCGCTTTGCAGCTTGGCTTTGATAAAACGGCCGTGCAGGTGAATGCCAGTAGTGCGGATTCCGCTGATCGGATTGTCTCGGCCCTTGAGGGTATGACCAATGCTTTGCGTGAGGACATTATTGCCCAGCCGGCGATCGAAGCGGCCGTCAAGGCTGACCTTGAAGAGAAGTCTCCCGCCTACCATGCGACCAACGAGTGTGAATATATAAACCGTACAAACGACTCCAAAGCGGCCGACGTGATCCTCGGAGCCCAGCAGGAGGCGTTGGCCAATTCCGTGGTTGCTTACAACGAGATCACGTCTCAGTACGAAGAGACTGTTAACCCTGAAGTTGCGTTTAAAGCGCAGACGAACCAGCTTCTTACGGCTTACCCCGGTGTAAAGACCGCTCCGATAAACATCATTGACGGGCCAAACCGGGTAGGCGCCATGACTTCGGATGAATTTCGGGATGCGTCTCGGGCATTGAATTTAACGCTCAACCCAATGCCGGCGCCGAAAATTGCTGCCCCCTCCACGCCCGCTGAGATCAATATGAACGTAGACGCTGATCTGTTCAATATGCGTATGCAGCTTCCGCAGGGCGTGTCTCAGACGATTCTCTCCTATGAGGCGCCACTGCTTGACCTGCCAGAAGACTCTTGGTTTTCGTCCATTCTCAAGCGTATGTCGCCTGCGGAATATGAGGCGTTCACCGAGGATGGTCGAAGTGTGTCCTACTCGGATTTGCTCAAGCACATGGCCACGCATCGTATGAAGGATCCGGTGAGCGTCGCTAATGCTGCAACAAAAGGTGAGGTCGGACTTAAAAAGGATCTGGCCTTGGTAAAGGCCGATCACCTGGTCATGGATTATGAGCTTTGGTTGCAAGACCGGTATCAGTCGTTGCTCTTGTCGCAGCTCGTTTCCTCTCAGATAAGGCAGGAGCGTAAGTGATGAAGCGTACCGGTATCTCTATGGCGCTGGCACTTGTTGCTGGCGGATTGGGATGGTCTGGGAATGCAAATGCGGCGGCTGGTTTCGCCGCTGGCTATGCGGCGGGTTTTCCGGCCGGTTTCCAGGCCGCCTGCGAAACATGCTCTGCCGCTACCCAGGGTGCATTTTCGGTCATCCGGGCCTCCATTATGCTGAGTGAGCAGGCTATCGGTATGACCATCAATGATGGGCCGTACTATAAGCCAATTCCTATCGGATTTCCGATGCTGCAGACGCAGATTAACGCCAGCTCCGCGGATTCCACTCAGCGGATTGTGAGCGCGATCGAGGGGGCGACCAGAACACTCTCGGATATCATCACCCAGCAACCGGCTATTAGTCAGGCGATTGAGGAAGACCAGAAAATGCCTGGTCCTCAGGAAATGACAGACAAACTGGATTCCCAGGGTGGGTGTCAGTCGCTTCAATATGGCCGGGTTCTGGAGAAAATACCGCGCTCATCCCTTGGTTGGGGGTATCAATACGTTACCAGGGGTTCCTACCAGGACGACGACGGACAAAATATTGGTAACTCGGTTTCCCCGCCTTCCGAGCCCCCGGAGGATTCGGTTGGGGTAGAGGTAATGATGGCCGACGTAAAAACTCGGGCGTCCCAGGTAACCAGTCAGGAGTTTAATACGCTGCAGGCGAGGGCTCAGCAGGCCGGCGCAGATGATCTGTCCATTGGGGCAATTCTGGATCCTTCCTTTCTGTACGCCACGGATAAGCGAACGCTTGAGTTTGATGGTTCCGGAGACGAGCACGGCATTAGTGATGATGAGCGGGCTGATTACCTAATCCAGTATTTGACGGCGGACGCTCCCACCCACGCAGATGCCCTTGCTGCCTCCGCGACAACGCCAGTAGCCCTGAATGCAGCAGTCGATGGCCAAATTCACAATATGGAGTTTGGAATGGCCATGGCGGCCTTGGATGAGCTTATCAAGCTGCGACGCCCGCGCTCAGGCGCAACGGGGCCTGATGCGTTTCTGGCAGAGGCCATGGGTGAAGAAGCCCCGGCAACATCATCGCAGGATGAGTTCTGGTACCGGATATCCCATTACCGTCAGCGAGACCTGCAATGGATGGGGCGGACCATGATTGATGATGATTATGCGCTGGCTCAGCAGGTTCAGATGGAGGCTGAGCATTTGGCTTTGAAATATGAGCGTTGGAAGACGGCCCGAACCAATACGCTGTTGTTGGCACAAGCGGTAGCGAATGTTATGTCGGAAGAGCGGGCGCAAACGAGCAGATAAGTAAGGGTTGAGTCGCTAGAGGTGGTTGCAAAATGGACAGTAAACATCGCATAGAATACTATAAGTCAGTGTTAGTTCCTGTCTAATAATCTTCATCGCCCGTTTGGCGCTGGCGAAGTTGTTTAGGAGAGTTGATGTGAGAGATGGATATGTAAAGGGTGCGCAACGAGCGTTCTCAGTAAAAGCCATTCCATTGTTTGTCGCCGGTATGACTGTTGCAGCAGTTGCTTCGTTTATGCCTGTTGCGAATGCTGGCAATGATGATCGGGCAACCACCAATTACGACCGCGAAAATGATGGGGGCAGATCGCCGTCGTGGCAGCGTGCTGAACACAATACTGCGCGGTCATCGGTGAGTGGGGTTGCGATTGAAAGTAGTAACTTGCCTGTTGGGGCCCAGGCTCTACAGGGTAGTTATGATCGTATTCGCCAGAGCTCAGGCTGGGTGGCGCTCGAGGATCAGGTTGATGACCAAACAGGCCGGATTGATGATTTGGAAGACTTGCTTGGCGAGCTTGACTTGAAGGCTGATGATTTCCAAAACGGGTCAGTTGTTGTAAGTGATTGGGAGGCCTTGTCGGGTGGTGCGTCTATCGTAACCTGGAAGCCGGCAATATCGAATCAAGTCTCTGACTTCGTACAAACCAAAGAAGGTACGCAGTCATATACCCGGACAGTTCAAGTGTACGAGCGTAATCCCTCAACTGGTGAGCAGGAATTGGTCGATAGCTTTGTTGAGCGGCGCGATGTAGATGTTTCGGAAACCCGAATTGTCGATGTCGCCAACAACCCAGGTGGTGGTCAGGATGGTTGGTCCGATTGGGTCGAAGACACGGCTTCGGGCAGTCTTAATTGCGGTTCGTGGACTCCTTGGGCTGGGACGGTTGACGAGGGGACTTCGTTTACGCAAGCGCGAAGCTGCGATGTTCCTGCCTCTAGGTCGATCTATTACTTGGTGGATGGCGCGGTCATCGACCAAAAGTCAGAAACTACGGTTGCTCGGACAATTGAAGAGTCGCAAGTCGCAGTAGGAACAAAGAAGGTCTACGGGAAATGGGTGTATGATGGTGGGATGTGGGGCGAGCCCCCCGCTGGTTATACGTATTATACCGGTTATTATGGCAACGGTTGGATTGAGGGTGGCAGCTGTAGTCCCATAGGTAGAAAGGTCTGGACCAAAGGTTTAAGCGGCGGTATCGACTTTGATAAGTTGTGGCACTGCGAGAAGTAGACCGTTGTAGTGTTAACCGTTGTAGTGTTAAATGAAGAGTGCTGCATTTGCAGCACTCTTCCACGCTTAATCTGATGAGGGTTGTTAGCTTATTCGTGGTACGTAGTATTTACTTGGCGTGGGTTGGGTCTAGTGGCTCACTGCTATCACATTCTTCGATTCGGATTAAATCGTCAGTTTGGCTGTTATAATTCACTTCCTCTATTGAACCATTTTCTAGTGCTGCTGAGAGTTCACTTTTATATGCGGCTCGCATCTGTTCGCGCGTTGGAAGTTGTACGTATTTTTCTTTGAGTAGTGCGCTAAGGGCTTGTGTTAATTCCTTGTGGCTGACCTCAAGTTCCTTAATTTTGTCGGAGCTATTGGAAAGAGCTTCGATCATATTGTTATGCGTTGATTGTAATTCCTCGCTGGCTCTTTGCTGGAAAGCCATTACTTCTTGTTGTTCCTCAATGATCGCCTCCAAATGTCGGATTTTTTCGTCAGCATCATCAAGTCTTATCGTTGGTGCATCTTTCTTGCTGATTAGATCTTCCGTTGCATCCTGAATATCCCTTAGCTGATCCCAGAGCAGTTTAAGTGCCTTGGCCATACCAAAAGATGCAATGGAAACTTGGGTTGCTCCAGGTACGCCATACATCCCGGCGCCCAGGGATGCCCAGCCGGAGATTAGAGAGAGGTAGTAGAGTTTGCCGACGACGCCGGCAGATTTGGGGGCGTGTTTTTTTGTGAATTTCCAGGTCTCCTTCATGGATTCCCGGCACCTTTGCCACCAGCCTTTGTGGCTGGTGGGCTCTGTATTCTGGTTTTTGTCGTTATCGTCCATGTATCGCTCCACCAGGTTAGTGGTAAGTCATGCTTGGACCGTTATCCTCACTATCGGCCTGAGCTGGAGCCTGGTTCGCTTGCTCGCGCATTTCTGCAGCGGCATCAATTTGGCGTTGAGCATTCATCAAGGCTCTACGTGCCGACGGGCTGTTCTGAATCATGTTGTTGAACTCAACCCGAGCTTTCGGGTCGTCCTGCAGCTGCTGGAATGCTGTGGCCATGGCTTTCTGGAACGAGGGGTCTGACAGAACTGGGTCGTCGGTGACTGGGGTGGCACCCTGAACTCGCTTTGAGTTGGATGCATCGAGGATAGCTTCTGCGCCACCTAAATGTTTTTCCGCCATGTCTTTTGTGATGCTCGTTCCGCCAGCATTCAAGATGGCGGCCAATACCGCCGTGCCAGAGGCGGTTGCAGCGAGAGCCGCGGTAGTAGGAGTGCTGGATGTGGCGGCGGCCATCATCATTGCGCCACCGCCCATCAGCAGTAGGCTGGAGCCGCCAAGGCCGGTTTTCTCGCCATAGGTCGCGAAATAGCTCGCCATCTTCTCATGGCTTTGCTTCAGTCGGTCTGACCAGTTGGATGTGGGTTTGGCGGTTTTAACGGTTTCGTTGGCCATGTCAGGCTCCTTGCTGCTTTCGCTTGGGTTTCATTAGGGCAAGAGCTCGGCGCTTGCCTCTTCAACAATACTTTTCAGTTCGTCAACCAGGTGTTCAAGGTTGGTCAGCATCCGAATGCTCTTTGGGGTGATGCTCTGCTTAGCTTCCGGGCTGAAACTCTGGGCGGCTCCGTCCTTTGCTTGCTTGAGCATCGTGAAATGAACCACCAAATCGAACACCCCTGGGTGCGCGCACACTTTCAGTTTTTCGACTTCTTCTTCGATCACTTTCATGGTGGTCACTATGTTGCTGTAGCGATCCAGGGCGTTATAAAGTGTGATCGGTTGCTTGTGGGTGGTGACTCTGGCGTTGACCATCGTTCGCTCCTTGGGTTTATCCACAGAAATTCTTGATAACTCTGTGGGTAACTCGGTTAATCGGCTGCACGAACAAAGAAATCGTATTCCGGTTACTTTGTGATCAATTTTCCGTGCATTCGAGAGTTGTTCACCACCCATTTTATATTAACCTGCAATACCCCATGTGATTGCGCTTCCATACGGCTACGCTAGTTGCAGACCTGGCTGCTCATCCTCGCCATCATCAAAATCGATTCCGGTTACGCTTGATGCGGATTCGTTGACAGATGGGGCGCTATCGCCCACTTGGAACGCCTCAATGTGGCTCTGCATTTGTTTTTCAAGGAGGGCCTTTACCGGCTGATCGGCCTTCTTCCTGGTAACTGCAATTCTGAGTGTTTGATCCTTAAATTCGTTTTCGCTCAAGCCCTGTTCTTTTAGCTGGGCCTTGATTGCCCGGCTATCCCAACTGGTCTTATAGTGGGCATCAGATAGGAGTCCATTCGCTTCCAGAGTGCGTAGCATGGCCTCTGGGTTCAGCGTGTCAGACGGCGTGGTGAGTTGTTCGCGCTCAACGCCGGCCGCCAGTAATTTGTTGGCCGCGCGCGCCGTGTTGAATTTATCCGTAAAGCCCGCCGTTAAGCCGGGAGCTGCCTCGAAGGGCCACTCTTTAAGGTCGTATTTTGCTCGGACGGTATCGATTCGGTTGCGCGCATCAAGGACACGATCTTGTGCAACGGATTCTGCGATCTTGAACGTTAGTATCTCGTTCTGAGCATTGGAGACGATCTCTTTGTCCTTATCGGTCATCTCCGCTGGCAGCTCGGGTTTGGGTTTTTGATAGGGTGTTCCCGTTAGAACATATTTTTCCCAAAACTGCTTGGTCAGCCGAATGAGATTGTTTGCCAGCATATCGTTGTGCTGGAAATATCGGACCTTCATGCCGAAGCCGGGCCGATCCACCTTCGCGATGTTCTCGGCAATTGCGGCCCACTCTTCATCAGATTTCGGGGGATTCCGCATAAGGTCGTCAATCATTTCAGCCGGGATATCCAGTTCGGCCAATGCATAACCGTCGGCCGCAACGCCCAGATTCGCTTTATGGAGAAGGCCGTACCAGTGCAGCTGAGAACCGTTGATTAACGAAATACCCTTGTCTTCATCAAGCGAGTTGCGAACTTTGAAATCCGTGATGATTCGGAGCTTCCCTGCATTCGCTACTTCATCCGGGTTCCCCCCAATATGCGCGTGTTTTGCGTGCGGTCTACTGAAAGCTTGCTGTATTTCTGGGGAGTCGACGATACTCTGGTGACCGGTCTTTTTCAGGTAGACCATGTGTGCAAGGGGTTCCATCGCCGTTCCTCGGCGCATATAGATATTTGGGCGTTCTGGCAATTCCAGTAACATTTTTTGGCGCCAAATGCTTTCGAGCGAGTTGTAGGCGGGGCGTTCTCCTAGAGCCGCCAGCGGAAATTCGCCAGCTTCAGAACCACCTATTGTTGCTGCGCGATGCGCGTGCCAGATCGCTCGTTCGCCTTCGAGTGCAATGGTTTCTTTGATCCAGTACGCCGCCACGCTGTCAGATATGACTGAGCGCTGGGGGAGGGCGTTTATGATCTTTTCTACTTGCTCGTAGAGGGCTGGATTGCGACTACCCACGGCACGGACCTTCTGCGGTTTCGATTCATCTTGCAGTAGTCTACGTGACTTTCCGGTGGTGCGGGATTATCCGCCGTGAGGGTGGGTCACTTTGGCAACTTTGTGAGGAAGTGGTGGGAGGGTGGCCGTCCGTGGCCGAGGTTGAGGCAGGTGTATTCCTGCTCCTTGTTATCAATCGTTGTTAAGCCACATTTTCATGCTGGATAAGGTTCGCTTGCTGTCGCGGATTACAATGGCTTGCTCTTCCGGGGTTCTCGGTGTCGCAGGTGTCGTTTCTTCGCTGCGCGGATAGGTCAGACTGCGGGTAATGGCCACGGCCGTTTCCTCGCTTACCCGGCGACTATCTTCCAGTGAGCCGCCAAGGGCCTGCTCGATACGTCCAGCGTAGCCACCGCTTCTCATGGCCATATCAATTTCCCGCTGATACACGGGGCGGTTTACTCGAGTCGACAATCGATTCGGATCCATCACCCACAGCGCGTTATCAAGAAGCGACGCGCCGGCTTCCGGTTCGTCTGCCAGCCGTGGGACAGCTGGTGTGTTCTTGTCAGTCTCAGTCACCGTTTCTGACTGCTGTTCAGGCTCAGACGCCGGCGCTGGGTTCTCTCTCTTCTCTATGGCCGAACGTACCTGGGCCGCTTTTTCTTCGCGGATATCGCTTGGCGACTTCCGCTGTTTCCGGGGGCTGTTCAGTATGTCCAAAGCATCACTTGACTGTAGCAGGGTGCCGCCTGGTTCTGTCAGCTCGGGGGTACCGCTATCTTCGGTATCGGTTGATAGTTGATCTTCTGGTGGTGCGAGTGTGTTTACGGTGTCCCAGGTGTCAGACAGCGCTTCAAAGTTGTCATTCTCGGCAGGCTGGTTGATCGGTTTAGCTTCGACAATGATTTCATCGTCGTCAACGCTCAGTTCCGTCGAGAGTAAGCTTTCGGATAATTGATGGCTCAAAGCGGCAATCATTAACCCTTCGGCACGTACAAGGCTATTTTTGGGTAACGGTGCGCTACGATCGGCTGGCCAACGACGAATAACCTGGGTTACTTTCCGCCAGTTCTTGATGGCTATATCGAGGGATAAGTCTCCCAAAACATGATTAGGGATGCTGCTGTATTCCGGGATTTCCTGGTTTCCAGCAATACCGAGGTCCAATCCTTCGGCAACTGCTTTTTTCATCGCGGTCGCAATGGGGGAGTCTTTCTGGATGTACTTGGCCCCCGGTCCCCGGGTGGGGTAATCCACGTCGAGTAGTCGATGAATCATAAAGTCTTTGATCATCGAATCTTCATCAATCCCATGGTAGAAGGTTTGCCAGGGCGTGATGGTGTCACGCCAGAACACGATCCCTTCACCTTCGACCACCGATCGGGTGTCCTGAACATCGACACGGGAGCGGCGTTCGAACGAGGCAGACTTATTATCAAGGTACGTCCCGGCAAGGCCGTTTTCGTCCATGGCGTAACCGCTACTCACTGCTGCAAAGCCTTCCCCGGCAACTTCTTCGATCAGTTTCCGTGTTTCACCGAGGCCTTCAGACGCCATGACAATTTTGAGCTTGGTGTTCTCGGCAATCTGCTCCGCTTCGTCAGCATCCTCACGCTTCATACCCGCGTAATCCTGACCTGCGATCGTAACAGCTGTATAGAGGCCTCGGGCCTGAGCCAGAACAGCGCCGTAGCCCTGAGTCATCATAAACGCAAATTCGTCGTTAATGATGCCGTAGGGGACGGGAGAGGTTGTCGGCAGGTTGTCCAGTACATCCTCTTTTCGGCCTTCGATATCGGGCGGGATACCGGTACTGATGGCGTTCTTTTGAGCCGCCAGGACAATCTTCGCAAGGTTCTTCATTTCATCCGGTGCTTTCTCAAGCGCCGGAATCATAACCGTAACGATACGGCGCCTCAGAATGCAGTCGAGGAACGAGATTTCGCCACGTCCTACCATGTAGATATCGGCATAGGTATCGGACAGGGAGGCCAGCGCCCGCGTGTAGTAAGCCTGAGCAAAACCGTGCTGGCGATAAACTTCTGAGTCTTGCTTATCGGTTGGATTGCCCTGCTTGTCCTTGGGGTTTTCCTTGTAGCCCGACAGAGAAGTAAGGTAGGCCCTGATGGCTTCCCGGCTTTCCGGTGTTATGGGTTTCGCTCGTTTAAGCTTTTCGATTTCCTCAAATTCCAACGATTTCCGGATCACCCCCGGGTTGATCTTCAGGTTGGCGCGGTCACGCAAATCAACCAATGCCGGAGTAATCGACGATATCAAGCTGATTGCCCGCTCCGAGAACAGTTTGTTCTCGCTCCCGCCCGGGGGCATCAACGATACGAGTACCTGTGTAATGGATTCGGCGTTGCCATAGGCGAACAGGTTAACGTTGTTGCCTCGACGTACAGCGCGGTCGGGCTTAATAGACGAGTTACCCTTGATGTAGTTGAGGGTTCGATAATCGTCCTCACGCCCAAAGTATCGTGCGAGGGTGAACAGCTGCCAGCCAAGTTTCGGAGCTGCTTTAGCATCCGAGTACATGATCCCCGAGCCCACAGCCAGGTAGTTCGCGGCTTTACTGACTAGGGCTTCCGTTTTACCGGAGCCTGTTGCCCCAACGAGTAGTGTGTGAGTCAGCAGGTGTGAGAACGAGAGCCACATTTCGTAGGGCTTTTCGGACGCCCTCATGTTGCCCAGGAAGAACTCGCCACGAGCCTTGTAATAACCCATGCGACCGGGTTTGGCGTCCCGGTAATCGGTGATTCCAGCTTCGGATGGGAGTAGGAGGGGGAGTCTTTGGTCTTTCCCCTTTACTTTGCTGATGATCCAGAAGATAAAGGGCGCTACCACGATGACGAAAAAAGTGGTGCTAATCAGGGCGACACAGAGCGCCAGGGCAATAACAAATGCAGAAAGGCCCCATGACTCGGCAAAGGCATCGCCAATCTTCTGGCTGGTCGTTCGGGTGTCGCGATATAGGGTGTTGCTTTCGATCTCCTGATTTTGCTGGAGACCCCGCATTTTAAGTTTAGGGGCGCCGGCCATCAGTGATCACCTCTGAGGTATGCCGGCAATTCGGCGTCAGACTTACGGTTATCCTCGACGGGGTGTTGCTTTGCGTCCACAAACTCATCCGCGCTCAGCGTGCTTGCCATTAGGTCATCCTGCTGTTGGGCTTCCCAGGCCTCGGCCGCGGGATTGCGACAACCGGCAGTCACTTCAATTTTCTTGGGCTGGACAATCTCCACCGTTGGCCAGGCTGGTGCGGCCATAAGCTGCGTTGGAGATGTTGTGGCGGCCAAAGCAAAGAGGGCTGAGTAGAGATATTTTTGCATTATCAGTTCCTCACCGGGTCATACAGGTCAACCCCGCGTGTTGGGGAATACTTCGCGTCGTCGCCGCCATCCAGTACGGCTTTTTCCGTGATCTCAGCAATCGTCCCGTCATCTGAGCCAATCCACATTTCATCGAAAAGCATCTGTTGCAGGGCGTCCGTGCCGGCCTCAATGCAGGCTTCCGGAATGGCGCGGCCGACGCGCTTCTCCAGCATGTAGTGAGCCCAGGGCCCGAGTGCCTCAGATGGCGGCCGGTCGCCGCCGAGGAAGTCCAGAGCCAAATACAGGCCTCGGTGGATTGGTTTTAACCAGAGAAATTCGGGGGCTGTGAAGATCCCCTTTTTCCAACTCGCTTCAAGAAGCGCCATAAAAAACGGGGTTTTGAAGTGATGAGCCTTTTTGATGGCCTTGATAATGTGGTGGTTCTTGGTCGAGGCGATGATCTTGTCGATGCCAGCGGTATCAATTGAGGGGCGTTGCCGCCCCTTCGCATCAAGCCGTTTGAAGCTCAGAGCAAGCTTTAGCGCAAGCTTGCGGGCCGAGCCGAGCCCATTAACATTCGCAGTGTAAAGAATGGCAAGAACACACTTTTCGTAGCTGTCCAGACTGTCTTCGCTAAACTTTCCACCCAGCTGCGCTCGAAGTAGGGCGTCCGTTTTGCTTACATCGAGACGACAGGATGCTGGCGGAGGCAGCACCCTTCGACGTTCTTCGACAGACCAGCGCACTTTCTTCTCGGACCATCCCCGGATAGGCTTCTCGGTATCAACGGCGTCACTTTCAATACCGATCATTGCGAGGGTTTGGGCACCAATTCGCTTTTTTCGAACAACTACCAATTCGTTGAGAAGGGCATAATCAATCGGCTGGCGGGCCATTGCCCATGGCCCTTCGTAAAGAGGCTCGGCTAAAAGGTTTTCATGTTGGACACTGGCAACCGCGGCGTATTTGGACGCATTGCGCGCTTTGAGTTTGTCCAGGTTGAAGCGACGGACAAACTTATTTACCACGTGAAACGAACGGAACTGGATGACCTGCCAAATGAAGTATGGAACCAGGACAAGGCAGATCGTGTGTGAAATCGTTTGAATAAGTAGTTTCGCAGCGGGCCAACCGTAATCAGCTGGGTTCGACTGATGCAATGCACCTGCCCAGCTCTCAAGATTGGGGCCGATTGAACTCGGGTACAGCCACTGAATGTATTGGATGCCCTTGGCCAACCAGCCAACCACAAAAAACAGGCCGGTCAGGATCATTTCGGAGTTGGAGCGCCAGAGCATCCAGGCTGACGCAAAACCAATGGCTATCGCGGCCAAAATGAAAAATGCGGTATCCAGCGTCTTATCGTTACCGTTACCACCACCTTGAGCTGACATTACTGGTTTCCTCCATTCTGCTTCCCGAACGCTTCAGTGAACTCGGCCTGCAGGCGTTCGGCGTACCGAGTTCGATATGGTTCGTTCTTCGAGTGGTACCGGGCGATAGCTCTGAAATAATCCATCGAATCTCTCGCCGTTTGGTTAACTGTGACGTTTCGGATATACCAGGCAGCGAAGCCAACGGAGATGCAGTCATTGTTCTGGAGCATCTTCTCTGTAATTCCGTGCTGGCTGAGGAAATCCAGATGAATTGTGTTGATCTGCATGAGTCCAAGATCGTAGGTGCCGTTCGTGTTCTCAATTTTTGCACCTGACCATCCCCCTTCGACCCGAGCGACGATTGAAAGAATGACCGGATGGACCTGATAGCGCGTGGCCACCCTCTCAAGGCATTCCATGCTCAAGGGTGTAGGTTGCTCAAGTCGATGCACAACCTCTTGCGGTGCATCGTCCGGAACGGTTGGTGGCGGTGGTAGATCGAGCATACGGTTGGCAGATCTCTATAATAGTTCGCAGGTTTTTGGTGTCACATGATGGAGTACAGTATAACCTAGCGACTCACGCCCCCGAGGGCTGAGCTTCCAAACCGGAAAGGCGGGAAAGTTATGGCTGTTAGTGTTTCACTCCGACAAAAGCATTGGCGCTGGGCGGCATGCCTTATCGGTGCTCTTGGCGTTATTGGGTGCGCTTATTCGTTGCACTTCTGGGTTGGCCCATTCCTCGCGTTCATTGTCTGTTTTATTTCACCTGAGGTTGCCTCTGCCTGTATGACTTCCTTATCCGCCGCGAGCATGGCAGTGACTCCCGCGAGCATGATGTATTTGACGCTCATAACGGCCATGGTGGCCTTTCGATTGGCGTTGGTGTCGCCGTGGGTGTGGCGGCTGTCTCGCCGTGAAACGGAGCCCGCAGTATTCGCGCGGCACTCGGTTTGGCGCGTTGCCTCATTGGTGTTTCTGCACCATGTAGCTATCTGGTTTGTTCTCGCTCTCTCGGGGGAGTTGGTGCCCCGGATTTATGCATGGCTGGAATATCCCGAGACCGTTAGCGTCCTTGATGTTGTGCTTTGGTTTGGGGCGCTTGCTGTTGGGATTGTAGCGGTTTATGCCACTCGCACCTTTACTTGCCTGATACGGCGGATGGAGGTTCGTAGTCAGCCAGTGGTTTATGTTGTGTGCCGATAACTGACCTTGTGTTCTTTGAAGATTGGTGGTGCGTGCTGGTTTGTGATTAGGCGGGGCTTGGGGCGAGGGCGTATGTGTGCAAGGTGCTTACTGATAGCATGTGCGGCCTGCTGGTTGCAGGCCGCTTCCACACGCCCTGTCCCCGGGCGCGCGGCTTGGCATTCTACATGCCGGGACGGTTCTCCGGTTCGTCATGGGTTTCTGTGGGCTCAAAATTAGCATTCAAAGTAACCTCGAATGTCCTTTCGAGCATGGCATAGGACGACTGGAATAGATCGGTGACCTTATCCAGAGGGTAGCCGTATGTCTTGAATGCTCGTCGTTCGTCGGGGGTCGATTCATTGATATGCGCCTTGGCGATGGGCGTTTGGGTGTCCCAGGCTGACGCCAGTAATTCACCGGCGCGAAGAAGCAGGTTTCGCCGAAGCAGCTCCACCTCACCTTCCTTCATTTCTGCTATGGCCGGCTGGCGGTTCAGTGTGTCCTCCACGGTGTTCCACAAAAGGTTTTGCATATCTTCCAGTGTGTTGGCGTCTCGCCCATGGTAGAAATCAAATCTTTGATGCGCTGCAATCACGGGGCTGATGGCTTGCATCATTGATACTGTGCGGCGAAAGCCGAGAGTCCCTTCGTCTGTGCTGCTTTTCTCTTCTTTCCAGATGCCTGGTAGTTCGGCACAGTCCGCCAGCAAGGATGCGACATCGATGGATTGGGCGACGCCCGGGTTATTCCGGTAGAGCCCTTGCAGGACCGTTGTAACCGAGCCAGTTAAAGAGGGGAGGACTCGAGGGTCGTCCACGGAGCCCAGTTTCTCGTGAAGGGCAAGACTCTGCTCGCCAATCGCCTGGATCAGTTCTCTTGATCGGCGCTCCGTTTCTTCAGGGTAGATCACCGTTGTGTCGCTCAGCGTTGCGCTGAGAACCTTCGAGATCGTGCGAAGCACTGAAATGGATGCCAGTGCTTTGCTGCGATTTGCCGCGTCCCGGGCTTCTCGTTCACGATTGGTGGCCTCATGCTTGGCTGCTTCATCAAAAATATTGAAACTCATGCCTTAACCTCCGGCTCAGACTCCGCGTGTCCGGGCGCATCTTCATTCAATGCGTCATACATAGGGTTAACTTCCGGCGCCGGCGCGGGTGTTTGTTCAGGGGTTTCCCCAAGAATTTCGTCCAAGCGCTTTTGGACATTCGCCGGCATCGCCTGGAGCATTTCGTTGATATTCATCGAGCCAAGCAGGTTCGCTACCGGCGTCAGGTCCAGGATCTCTTGTTCAGACAGGCCGGCCGTCTCCTGTTGATGTTTCATGGAAAGATTGTGGGCCGACTCAAGGGCTGTATCCAACATGAGTAGGGTGACCGATGCCGGAATGCCCGACACCTTGTTCAATGCTGTCCGCGTTTTCAGGCCCGCTTTTGGATCGCCGACGTTGATCAGCGGCGTGCGCCCCAAAATTTGCTTAGTCATCTCCCGCGCCTTCTCCGGGATGGCCGGATCGTTGTGAGGTTCGGTGGATGCTTCCAGATCCTCTGTGACTCGGGAGGTCAATTCATCATTGAGCGCGCTATCAAATTGCAGGTCCGCCTGCGGTTGAATCACAAAGTTGGCGTAATCAATCAGCACGGGCAGCAGGATGTCCCGTCTCATGGCACCGGCCAGCGGCACGTTGGCGTCACCAATGGCCACTTCCAGGATGCCTCGGTCAGCCGCACGGGTGACCATCATGGATTCAACCGTTTCCAGGAATGTCTCTGGCGACAAATGGATGGGGTAGCCCTTCGGGAAAGGGAGGTTGGCGTGGTCGGTCGAGGTTGGTTTGGTCATAATCCCTGCCGTGGTAGTTGTCACTGTGGTGGCTCCATTGTACGGCGGTCTGGTGGCCGGCTGGGCAGCTGGCCACCATTCCGTCTCGTTTACGCCACGCCGTCTCCCGGACCATCTGACGGATCATCGTCATAGCTCAGGGCGAGCTCCAGGTCTTCGTCATCGTCCTCAGTGTCATCAGCAGCCCACTTGGTCATCAGTGAGCCGCTGGTGTCGGCAATGGTGCGCGCATAGGAAACCAGGGGCTGGTGTGAGCCAGTCTGCTTATTGATCGCCTGGGCGAACTTGAACAGGGGTAATGGGTCGAGCTGCTTGTCTTCGTTCACCTCGTCACCCACCATCTGGGTCAGCTCTTCAAATCGGCGGCGTGTTGCCTGCAGCTCTTCTTCGTAGGCAAACGGTTTGCCGTGGTCTTCGGTCAGCGAGGCGAGGTTGGCCTTTGCTGTTTCCAGCGTTGCCTGTGTTTTGGGGATGCCATTGTCCTTTCCGATCTTACGGACATAACTCACCAAAGTTTTTGCAGCTTCGTAGAAGTGATCAACAGTATCGTCATCTTCTTCCTGGCCGTACATATCGGTCGCGTCGTTTACCTTGTAAAGCGCCTCATGCGTGCCGTCCAGTCGCTGCACCTGAACTGCCGACGATATCCCCATCCGGTTTACCTGAACCGTCAGGCCGCCAAAGGTGCCAATATCAGTGATGCGGTATTTCGGGCATTGATCAATCAGCACCTCAAGTGCTCCGCCAAGGCTCTTGAGCCCGCCAACGATAGATGTGGGCCCTTCGCAGAGCTTGGGTACCGGGCGATCGATGTGGAGTGCCATTGGAGTGTTATTGCGCACCAATTCGCGCTCTTCGGTTTTCAGCTTCAGATATTCTTCAATGCGCTCGATCTTCTTTTCGGCCTTGATGATTTGGCCGCCGATGTCGGCCTGTGCGTCGGTATGGCTATCCAGCATACGCTTGAGCTTATCAAGCTTCTGGCGCGCATCCATGAATTCACGAATCGCGGGGTTACCGGTCGTGATTGACAGAATGTCCTCATAGCCTGGCTCGATTTCTTCATCGATCTCCCGGGCACAATCTTCGGGCCGGCGCATCGCCTGGTTCACCATCTTCAGTTTCCGGTTCAGGGTTTCCCACATGAACAGGTCGAACGAATCAACGGTCACATACCGATAACTGTAAGCTGTCTCAAATGAGTTGCCTTGGCGGTCCATTCGCCCGAGGCGCTGTTCAATATCTGCGGGTTTCCACGGTGGATCCAGCTCATGCAGGGCGACCAGCCTTTCCTGGACGTTGGTACCAACCCCCATTTTTTGTGTGGAGCCGAGCAAGAAGCGAATCTCGCCGGAGCGACACTTGGCGAACATTTCCTCTTTGTCTGCGTCCGTTTTGGCGCTATGGATAAAGGCGATTTCGTCTTCTGGGATGCCTGCTTTAATCAGCTTTTCTCGTACATCGTCGTAGACATTGAAAATGCCTTTGCCGGTGGGGCTTGAGAAGTCACAGAACACCATCTGCAGGGCTTTCTGCTCGTCGAACTTCCGGTAGATTGATACCAGGTTGCGGACGCACTTGTTGACCTTGGATTCGCTGTTGTCCTCGAATTTCGGATGAATCAACCGTGGGTCGAGCGATGCTTTTCGTCCGTCAGTCGCAATTGTCAGTAGAATGTCATCCTTTGGTGTTTCTACGTCGTCCGGGTCAACCTCATCCTGGGCGTCGTTGAGGGCAGTTTTGTCGTTGGCACGGTGCAATCCCTCCCGAATAGCCTTGGCAATCAACCCGGCGCGGTCAGACGAGTCCTGCCGGTTTCGCACATCCTTGGCCCGGGCCTCGATGTACTTCATAAACATTTCCATGAACTCGGTCTGATCGGAGGACACGAGTTCGGTAACAATCTCCGGGCTGGGGAGGTTCAGATCTTCCCGTGTTTTGAAGTCGATGAAGGTCCGGATCATCTTGACCAGTTCGGGAATGTTCTTGAACCGGGAGAGGCGCGACTTCATCTGGTAGCCACCACCTTCCGGCTTCATTTCCATGCCGTGCTTGATTTCGCCAAACAGGCCCATCCAGTCGTTGAAGTTATAGATGCCCATTTCTTCCAGCAGGTCAGGGCGGAGCATCCGGGTAAAGGTGTAGCACTCAACGATGGAGTTGCTGATGGGTGTGCCGGTGGCCATCATCACGCCATAGCAGTCGCCATGCAGTTCCCGGAGGTACTGTGTTTTGATGAGCATGTTCATCGCACGCTTGGAGCTTGCGTTAGTCACGCCTGGAATGGCGCTGGCGGTATCTGGCATCAGGTTCTTGTAGTAGTGGGCCTCATCCACGCCGATGAAGTCGATCCCGATTTGCTCCATGTTCAGGATGTTTTCGTTACCCTTGTTGATTTCATCCATGGTTCGGGCAAGGCGGGCTTCCAGGCGCTTGATCGCCTTTTCCACCTCTTTCGGCGTTTTCTTGGTTTCTTCGTTGTCCAGGGCTGCTCGGAGCTTTGCCAGCTCGCGCTCAACAATCAGGGCCTCAAACTCGTTGGGGACTGTGATCTTCTCGAAAACGCTGTGAGTACAAACGACCAGATCCCAATCGCCCATGGCGCACTTGGCCGCAAACCCTGGGCGGTTTGCCGCGCGGGCATCGGCCGCGCTCATCATCAACACTTTCGCGTTGGGGTAGATGGACTGTGCGTCATTGCAGAACTGCTCAAGCATATGGTTCGGTACGACCACCATGGGCTTGCGCCATCGGCCCATCTGTTTGCCTCGAATGGCAGAGCCGATCAGCTGAAGTGTTTTCCCGGCGCCAACTACGTGAGCTGTCATGCTGTTCTTGCCGGACACTGCGCGCCAAATGAAGTCGCTCTGGTGTTTCCGCGGTACCCAGCTTTCCGCCATTCCGGGGAATACCAGGTGGTCACCGTTCGGTTCATACAGCACCGTGGTGTTGAATCGCTCGTTATAGAGGTCGACCAGAGATTGCGCTCGCTGCGGATCCTTGAATATCCAGCGATCAAAGGCATCCTTGATCTCGTCATGCTTGGCCTGGGCCTTGAGCGTTTCCTCAACATTGATGACGTATCGGGTTGGCTCGGTACCGGGAATCGGATCCTGAACTTTCGGGATAGTATTGGTGAACAGGTTGCCCAACAGGTCCAGGGCATGGCGCCGTTCGGTGCCCCAGCGTGACTTCAATACATGGTCATTCTCGCGGGCGATCGCGGCCATCGATGGCTTACCGGAGGTCGCTGACGGCTCCAGTCTCCAATGACGTTCAACGTCATCGAAATAGGGGCGGACACCCCAACTACCTTCGATTGGAATGCCCAGATGCTTCAGAAACTCCTTCATTACATCTTCTGGCAGCCAGAAAGCATCGGGGCTCACTTTAATTTGGCTGGCGGTCAGTGGCGCCGGCAGGGATGCTTCCAGAGCGTCGAGGTTTTTCTGAAACTCCGGGGCGGCCTCAAGGACATTCCGGCAAGCTTCAATCTTCGGTGCCAGGTTGCCCGACAGGTAAACCGCTCTTTCCACCATTTTGTTGGTCAGAGGATCAATGAACGCCAGCTCTTGCTCGACAAGCTGCTGGCGGACCTTGGTAACCGTGATTTCCGGGTCCACCTCTTTGAGTAGGCTGATCATGTAGGTCTCGGAAATCATGCCGGTATAGGCAAGGGAAATCGCCAGGGCATCCGGCAAGTCTTTGGCTTGCGAGGGCTGTTCGTTCAGCGGCCGGGCGGTACGCTGGAACAGAATGTCAGGACGATTGAGTTCGCGGGATTCTTCATCGTAGGTTTCTTTGAAGGCCATGCGCTGCGCGCGCGGGTCTTTCGTGATCTCGCTCCACGCTTTTTTGGAGAAGGCTGGTTTTGCCTTCTTCTCCACGGCTTCCCAATTGTCAAAGTGCTGGCGAGTCGCTGCACGAAGGTCGTCCAGCTCTGCATCCGACAATTCACCTTTTGTCTCAGCGTCGAGTAGCTCTGACAGTGCGATCATTGCCTGAATCGCAGCGACGCCCCGTTTCTGCATGTTCTTCGGAAACTTGGTGTTGGGCTCATCGCCAATACTGCCGTCAGGGCGAATCGTTCTGACATAAATCTGTTCGCCCCGGATAGAGAGTGCCCCGGGCAATTCGCTCAGATCGGTTGCCGCTTGAGAGTTGCTGGCCAGGAATTGCTGGATGTCCTCGGCGGTCACCGTCTGGTGCTGGTCATCCGATACATTGGTCGGCAGTGTTTCAAATGCTGCGCTGACCCGTTCGCGTTGTTCCTCCACCGAGCCGCCGCCCAGTACGGACAGCTTCGGGCCGTGCTGACTGCTTACCACCGCCAGCTCACCCAACAAGCGCTCTGGCTGATCGATATAGGCTTGGTTGATCGTGAACCCGTCCATCAACTCGCCAGGTTGGTACACCTCGCCGGCGATCTCCTGGGCGCTGCCTGTCAGGGGCGCTGAGACAGACTTGGTATCCAGAATGTTGATCGGCTCGTAGCTTGGCGTGAAATTCCCCTTTTTCTGCAGGAAGATCACATCCGTCACCACTTCGGTACCGGTGGTCTTTTCAAACGTGCCGGCCGGCAGTCGGTAGGTGCCCATAACGTGGGCGCGATCCATGATTTCCTTGCGTACTGCGGTGTCTTTGCCATCGAGGACGTAGGCCGACGTGATGAACGCCACCACGCCCCCGGGGCGCACCTTGTCCAGACCCTTGAGGAAAAACGCGTTGTGAATGGTGGTTCTGCGTTCCGGGTGCTCAGGGTCGAACATTCCGTAATCACCAAACGGAATGTTGGAGATCACGGTGTCGAAGAAGCTGTCCGGGAAGCTGGTGCGCTCAAATCCAGATTGAAGGATTCGGGCGTCCGGGTGTGCGGCTTGCGCGAGGCGGGCTGTATAGCGATCAAGTTCAATGCCGGTGAAGCTCTTAACCTTTGGCGCCACGGATTCAGGCATAAACGCTTTGAAGTTACCGATACCGCAGGAGGGTTCCAGTACGCGGTTCAACGGGAGCCCCATGCGATCAAGGGCTTCCCACATTGGCCCGATCAGGCCTGAGTGGGTGTAGTGTGCATTCAGAATGGTTGACCGCATGGAGTCCAGCTCCCGGGACTCGAGCAATCCGTCACGAACCATCTCGCTGACGGTGCGGGACGCTTCCAGGACATATTTGGGGGCCGTTCCATAGGTGCGGAACATGTGGGCGTGGATACCCCCGAAACCGGAGAAGCGCGCCAGTTGCTGGCGCTCTTCGTAGGTCGGCTCGGAGCCATCTTTTTCGAGGGTACCCAGCAGCCGGATGGCTGCCAGGTTATCTCTCAGGCGTTCAGAGGCAGTGCGGCCTTCAAGTTCAGGTTCGCCGCGCAGGGGTTGAGGTCCTTTAGCGCTGCCAGCGGTCTGTTCGTCTGCAAACTGCTCCCAATCGACTCGCCCAGCAGGTGTGCCGCTTCCGTCTCCATCTGCGTCTGCAGTCGAATCCTCTCCTGAACCGGCATGGATCTCATGTTCTTCTGCGTCCGCTGAATCAGTCGGTGCCGGATGGTCATCTGATGGCTGTCCAGCAGGGCTTCCAGCAGTCCCACCAGAACCAGGAAGGGCGCCAGTGCCAGCTGCTTCGGATTCTCCGGATTCTCCATCAGCTCCATCAGATACTCCGGCTTGCGATCCGCCAGGTCTTCCAGCGCCCCGATCATCAGTGGGCTCCGTAGCCAATGGGTTTTCAGGTGTTGCAGAAGGTCGTCCAGAAACGCCTGCATTGTCTCCACCGGCTGTTCCGACGCCCGGGTTGTCCGGGTGACGGTCTCCAGCTCCGGAATCGTCATGCTCGGATTGTCCATCGCGGCCATTTCCTCCACCGCTGCCTGGCCCTCGTACAGCCATTTCAGCATGTGTTTGCGTCCCGCGCTGATCCCCGGTTGCGCCATCGCGCTCTTGAGTGTTGCCGCGCTCACCGCCTTGGTCAACGACTGTTCCAGCAGGTTGCCCGGATTGCTCCCCAGAAGCCACTGAAGCTGGAACGTCATCGCCGTTTCCTCCAGCCACGCTTCCGCCGCTCCGAGGCACCCCTCCACTTCGTCCGCCAGCGGGCACGCCGCTGGAAATTCCTCCGGTGTTTGCGGGCACTTCGCTACTTCCGCCATCACTTTGGCGATCAGTTCCCGGACCACCGGCAGTTGCGTCTGTTCGGTCATCGGTATTCTCCTGTTCGTTTACTGTTACATTCACTGTAACAGCTTCAAATCGCTCGCGGGCCGCTTGTGGCGCGTTCTCCGGTAAGGAAAGTCCGAGGCTGGCCCAAAATTTCAGGGTTTCATCCCGCGCCTGCCGGGGTACGCCGTCAGCCAAAATCCGGCTATCGGACGTGACTTTCAGCAGCTGGGCGTTGATGGTCGGTTCCGCACCGTCCGCCAGCGGGTTCACCGTCAGTGACAACAGGCGCAAGGCGCCGGCCTCTGTTTCAAGGGCGCGTACCGCCACCGAATCGGTGTGGGCCCCGTGGTTGACCACCAAGCCGGCCCAGCCGTTGCTGAGTTTCTGGCTCTCCGGTACCGCTTCATACATGCCGCGCACACGCATGGCCAGCGTCAGGCCAGAGAAGGGCGCTTCCAGCGCCTCATCCATCGTCAGCCAGTCCAGCTGTCGCTCAGTCTTCCGGCTTTCATAGCCACCACGGGTTGGTACCAGCGCCACTTTCTCCTTAATGCGCATGCCCCGCTCAATTTTGAACCGAACGCCGTTGCCGTCCTCGTACAACGCTTCACCGGCAAAGTTCACCCCAAGGGTGGCCACCACATCGGCTTCGCTCAGCCGATCGTCCTCTTGGAAACCCTCTTTTTCTTGTACGTTGTCCCGAACAGTATCCCGTTCCTCACTCCCTTCGACCGAAACCTGAGCGATCCGGATTTCGGCAATCTGGTTTTCAATATCGGCTACCTTTTTAACCAACCGGTCGTCCATCACCTGGCCTTGGCCATCCAATCGCTCTTTCAGGCTATCCCGAAGAGCAATCAGGTCATTCAGTCCCCAGGGGCGCTGCTCAATCAGATCGGTATTCCGTTTCTTGGCTTCGATTTCCCACTCATTCAGGACTTCCGTTTCAAGGTCCAGGAGAGCCAGTTTGAAATAATCGTTACCCACTTCTTTCCATTGGTTTTCCAAAGCGCTTCGGCGCTCCTGGATGACACCGATCTTGTCCGTTTTGCCGGCTTCCCAATAGATTTTTAGGCCGTCCTGGATCAGTTCGAACGCCTGTTTATTGGTTAGGTTCTCCACCGTACGCGTATGGAGGATCGGTTCATCTGTGTTGTCGTGGGTATACAGGATCAGCGATCGTTTGGACTCGGGTACCCAAACATCCAGGTCACCCGGCAATGCAGCTTTCAGGGATTCCAGATTGAAAGGGCTATCCGCTGTAACGTCTTCGGCCTGCTGAATCTTTTTGGCTTGCTCACGGATAAATTCGAACTGCCGAACTTGCTCAGCGGTCAAATTCATCAAGGGAGCTCGGGGATATAACTTCTGCAGGAAGGCCGACATTTTCGCCGGCGTATCGATCATGGGGCCCAGCAAAACGTTGATATGGCCTCTCATAATTTTGGCACCCAATCTTTGGGTACCCACTTTAATGGCAATGTCCTCAAGCTTGGTCTGCAGCAATTCAGCCCGTTTTACCGAAACTGATTCGTCTTCCTGAGTATTGGAAGGCCGAAGCAATAACACGGATTTCCCGGCTTTATCCTGGGCAACCTGGGCAATCAGGTTGTAACTTTCAAGGTTTGGCCAGGGAAGGGTAGGGGTTGCCATAAACGTACCTATATCCAATTAAAAAGTGGGTATCCAAAAACAAGGAAAGGCCCCCGAAGGGGCCAGGGCAGCCTTTACAGGCCTTGGCTGGACAGTTGCTCTTCAATGTCGTCCATATCCACCTCGAAGCTTGAATCGGCAAAATCGTCCAGCCCGAAGTCGGTCTGTTCTGCCAAGTCATCTACCTCTTCAACCTCTGCAGCGGTGGTTGTCGGTGCTGCAACGGTCGTCGTTTGCTGAGCGGTATGGTTAACCGGGGCAGTTTGCGGGGTTTCCTGCACTATCTGCTGGGCAGCTGCTTGTGGCTGGTTTGTCGCTGCGGTTTGTTGTACTTCCGCTGGCTGTCCTTGACTCACCGACGCCTGCTGCTGGGCAGCCGGTTGTGACGGCTGGTTCGCCGCAGGTTGATTTGGCTGGGTTACCTGATGTGTGTTTGCAGTTGGTACTGCTTCATAAGGATTGGGCTTTTCGTCAAGACCAGCATTTGGCGAAACCCGCAGTTGGACACCGTGATCACGACCAAAAGTGTCCAGATCTGCCATAGCAAATCGTCCTTCCGGCACTTGTTTGGAGCGGTAGCTCAGAACACCAAAAGAATACTGTGGGGCGCCATCATCCAGGGCGTACAGCGTCTTCGTTTGTCCGGGCTCCTGTGGAAGACGATGGCGCTGAGCCGTTTCGCTAATAAAATCTTCAATTTTAGAGCGCTCATTATACTTTGGCTCTTCGGCTCCGGTTTGAGCGTTCTTCTGCATTGATCGACCGTCCCATTTCAGACCGATAGCCCCCAATGTGAAGCCAGTAACAAATTCACATTCACCAGTCTCGCCACTATCCAGGGCTTGCCGATGCGACGGTATGTAACTGGTTGCCAGTCGCGATCTGGACATCGCGTTTTCGATGATTTCCTCTTTGGTGAGAGGAACCGCATTCCGCTGATCATCCAACTTATATGCGTTCAATCGGATTTCCTCGGCCTGAAGTCGACCGGGCATTCGAACCATAATCATGGGCTGTGTACCGCGGGGGGCCATGTCAATGGCATCATTCAATGCTTTGTGCAGTTCGCCATCAAAGGCATCCGAGCCAAAGTGCATTTTAGTCACTGAGGCGTCTTCAGGGATTACCATCACATCGGCACGGTGATAAAGACGGCCGCCCCGTTCAGCGATTTCGAGTTTCGATTTATCGCCAGGGTCACGCTTGGGGTAAATCTTCACCCATCCTTTGGAGAAGCAGATGTCCGATTTTTCCTGGTTTGCTGCCACTTTGGGGCCAGCATTCTTGGAGATACGCTGCATATGGTCGGTGACGTATGCACCATTGCCGTCCACCTTGTATTTGGAGAGCCGAATCATACCGCCGACTTCCGTGTGCATCATGGCGCCCGGGTTTGCAAAATCGTTGATACCGTTGGTCTTCTCGTTGTAATGGCGGACTTCAACGCGCTTGGGTATCCCGTTGTCATCCTTGGAAAACATATCCAGGCCGATGATCTTGGATTTTTTCGGGTCCTGGGTATCGATCTGGTATTCCTCGATCTTAATAACCGTGGTTTTTTGTTGATTGCGCTGGCGGGTCAGCTCTTGCGCGGCCTGCATTGGGTTAAACATGGCGGTTGCTCCGTATCACCGTTGAATGTGTTGACTACAGTATACTGTGTGATAATGCTCGACAACGCAGCTTGAGTGATACGCCAAAGCCTTGCGGGTCAAACGGGCGACACCAGGGAAAGCCGATATATCTCTATCACCCTGTATTTATTCGGTATTCCGGTGTTTTTTGGTTATCCAAATTTCCAAAACCCCGAACTCTGATGTTGCATTTGTGACGCAGTGCGGGGGTATGGGGTAGCGGACAGTGTGGGACAACGTACAAGATATAGGTGTTATTATGGTTGATCGTGCGGATGTGGGTGGCAATTCTTTTGAGGGGAGCGAGCACGGCGGGAAAGCCGTGGAGGCGGTGCCGGCGACCGGGCTTGGGGCGCGGCTGGATTTTGCGATGTGCTATGCCCGGATGAATGGCTCTATGCTGCGGAAGGCGCTGGAGCGCGACCATGGTGTGGTTCTGACTCGCAGTACCTTGTCGAAGATTTTGCGCCACAAGATTCGCAGCTCGAAATACACCATGGAAATTGCGGAAACCCTGGGCGTGAATCCGAAATGGTTGCAGACCGGCCGGGAGACTATGACCGATATTACCGGGCGGCTCTCCTCCAAAGAGCGTGGGCTATCTGATGTAAAGCGCATTGCCCGCTCTTACCTTATTCCCCCGAAGAGGGCGGATATCGTACGTTTGCATGACAAGCTCATTACGGCCGCAACCAAGAACCAGCTTTCCCACTCTGATGTTGCATTGCTCGACGCTGTACTTACACGAGCGCTGGCGGACAAAGAGGAATGATGGCCTTGAGGCGTCTGCTGTGCAGACGGAGGCAGGGATAGCGTCTGTCGCACCTGCGCCCTGCGGGCGTCGGTGCAACCCAGGCATCTCGCCTTTCGGCTCGTGCCTGCTGGCGGAGTGCTGGTCATAAAAAAGCCCGGCAATGCCGGGCTTTTCTGGTCTGTCTTGTTACGCTGATTAATGCATTCCGGGGGCGAAGTCCTCGGATTCATCATCGTCCAAGCGTTCATTGGCTGCTTCGTTTAAAGCCAGGTTGAAGTTGTTGCTGGCCATTTCATTCAGAAGGTCGAGAGTGTGTTCGCCGGAAACCCGGGCATCCTTCACTCCCTTCTCGATCAGAGCGTCAATCAGGTTGTCGCTCAACGCCTGATCTTCGCGAATGTCAAAGCGCTGCTCCCGTTCGTCCAGGTGAATTGGTCCGCGAGTGCTACCTGCCAGGTACACCTCGCTGTTGCCGTCGCCCATCCAGTCCTCGATGGTGGCCATGAATGCTTGTTCGCGTTTTGTCAGTGCGCTCATTTGCGTCTCACTCCGCTGCGTTCTAGCAGGTTGGTGTTAAGTGTGTTCTACGATGCTGCCGTTGCCTGACAAAGCGCAACGATTGCGTCCGCTGTATTCCTATACACGTCAGCGGGCGCCGTATAGTTTCTTATTTTTCTTGCGTCAGCTTCTGATCCGATTTCATCGTACAGGTTTGGGAGTCGCGTTATGTTCACAACTCTCTTTTTTGAAACGGATTCCTGGGCATATTGACGGATACTGTCGTCCGCCCGGAAGGCCACTTCAAACATGCTTTCATCGTCGTCCATGAGAGCGATGAGGTACATTGGGTCGTTATCGCTTCCTTTCAAGCCGTATTGAACCAGCAGAACCTGCTTTGGCTCCAAGTCCGAATAGGGCCATTCAAGAATGCCAAACGTGAGATCCTGGATCTCACCTTCTGCATCCCGGGTTGCGCGTACCAGCGCTTCAACCATCACTGTCATAGCGACCTCTCAAGGGTTACTGTAGTTCAGTAGTACAGAACCGTCATTGTACCTTATCGCCAGTGCCATAGTGGTAGTTCATCACAAATTCCACGTGATTCTTGTAGTAGCTGGCAGAAATCGTATGGGTGCGCGGCTCATAGCTAAGGGTGTCTGGATTAACAATCTGTTCGCACACCTCAATAACCCCGTGGCGCTTAATGAACGCCTCGATTTCCTTCGCCGAAGGGGCGTTCACGCCGGCTTCACTTGCGCGCTGTACCTGGCAATTTAGTACGATTTCCTCACCATCAATATCAAGGTTGACGGTGTGGCCAAGCCACCAGGGACCATTATCATCAATGATGGTTGCATCAATCGCCTCCGGAATCTTTGGCCCGAATAGTGGGGCCGGGGTGAAATAGCGCAATGCAGTCAGCTCTCCAGCTTCATTGCGCGATATGCCGATGGTGGTTGTTTCGATGATGCAAGCCATGGTGTTGTCCAATCAGTATTGCCTGTTAATCCAGCGCTGCCCGGTAATCTTCTTTTAGTGGGGGGCGACATCCGGTCCTTAGCTCTTTAGCTACCTACTTACAATAATTTAATCCTTGCGCACTTTGCCAACTGCGTCACAGTTCTGCAATCAAGGTTTGTAACATATCGTTTGTTTTGTGTTCGGTCACTTCAAATTCGTCAAGTTTTGCAAGTCGGTCTTCAATTTCTCCCTTGATGGATCCGCCCGGGTACTTATTTCCTAGTCGGCGTAAAGCTTCATTTGGTGCATATTTTTCATACGCCATGCCTCTAAACGCCCGGTCAATGGCCTCTGTGGCAATCAGCCAAAGGTACATTGGGCCATCAGTCAAATAAACGTGATGCCCCTGTGATCCATCCTTGGTTTTGAAGATGACGAACGCTTCTGCACCTTTTTTGGAGGGCGGCCGGATGCGTCGAATAATCTCCATCTGTGAATGCGTAAGATCGAAGCGGGCGCGGACTTCCTCGGCTTCTTCCCTGGTCATGTTGCCGGCGCCCAGGATGATTATCGTGGTGGCCAGGCGAATAGACTGGTCGGTATGGTGCTCAAACAGCTGGCTGGCGACCTGAATATCGACTTTGTTCTTTCGACCTTCGGCAATTAGGCCGTCAACTTGGGCCTGGGCGCTCGGAATTTTTGCAAAACGCTGCCGTTCATCCATGGAGAACCGCTTGTCATCGGTTTTCAGGCTTCTCATTCGTTTGCCGTGGTACGTCTTGTACTGCGTTGGTATCAGGGGAAGGTAATCTTCGTGGAAGAAGAAGTCGCGTGTCAGCAGATCGTAGCCAATAAAGAAGGCTATCGACGCCTTCCATTTGGCTCGATCGGTTTGTTCCCGCGGTACCAGGTCTTCCATGTCCAGGCTGATCACTCGGGATTCGCCCAGCTCAAATTTCGTTTCCCCATTGATCATGGGGAACAGCTCGACGGCCTCTCGAATGCTACGGGAGAACATATCCAATACGTTGATGCCCCCGATCGTATCGGGGTAGTCGCTTTGCATAGCCTCTGATGCAATTACACCGATCAGGTCCTGCAGGATTGGCATGGCCTTCCGGTGGGCAATGAGGGCTGCTCTGATTTCTCCAACTTTAAACAGTGCATCTCGGATTTCGTGCCACGTTGTGCGTTCGTCGTATTCGATCCCGTGCTTTTCGACCTTTTCAGTAACGTATGGGTTAGCAAGCGACGAGTAGGTTCGGGCTCGGTCTCCACCATTTTTCGGGGATGCGTAACGCTCGTACAACTGGTTAACTGCAGCCCCGATCATTCCTGGCATCATTTTGTCAACGGCAGAATTGCCCTGCATCGAGTAGCAAACTGTGCCGATCAGGTTGCCCAAAAATTCGAGATGGTTGGGCATCGGGCCTTCGCATCCCAGCGGTGTATCGAACGGGTTGAATTGATACTTCTCGTTATTCTGAATCCGGATGTACTGTGCAATGTTCTTTTGGTCGTCCGGTACCGACATTCTCACTGCGTCGACGATCGACCGTGAGCTTGGGCCTATGTCGAGACTCCGCAGCAAGGGCATATCCCGGGAGCTTGAAGGATTCAAGAGGTAGTACAGATTCAGAGTGTTCAGGGCTGTCGATTTACCGAAGCCCATAGGGCCAACGAGCATGGTGACCCAGGCTGCCTGGCGTGGCGACCCCTGCTGATAATGAAGGAATCGGCCTTCAGCGCTCCGGAAAAGCATGTTTCCGTCTCGCTGTGTCCAGCTTGTCGTTGGTCGGAATAGTGGCGAAAGCCCAATTGCGTCCGGCATTGGTGGAGCCATGACGCTGCCCAGGGGGTGATCAAATAGACCTGCGTGTGAGCCCATCATTGCTTCTATGGGTGCGGCAAACGCATCCGTCGTTTGGCAGCCGCCCCATGACTGCAGCGCCCGGTTGAGCTTTGTCGCTCGGTCGCTGATTTCCTTCAGATCGTAGGTAACACCGTTCTTCTTTGAGTATGTCGGGTTCGCCGGGGCCCAGGTGCATGCCGTGATGAACATGGCGGGCACCACGCCATTCGACTTGTCTTCATAGTTTGTCAAAGCGACATGCGCCTCTTTGACCTGGCGATTTACCGTCGACGCCCACGGGAAGGTCTTGGCGAGGGCTGTATTGAGGTAGTCAACGCCCGCTCCCTTCGGCTTAAAGCTCATGCAGATCCGGAAGGGTAGACGCATACTGGACGCCTGTATGATAAGACGGTCAAAGGTCTCCGGCTCAGTCGGCCCACGCGAAACCGCCAGCCCGTAATGGATCCGGTTGCCCGAAACAACATAGGACAGGCCAATGGTTTCGGGGTTGCTGCCAAAAAGCTGATCCCCGAAGGGCGGCGGCATCATGTGATCGGCATTGCGAAAGTCGCGCCGCCGAGGTTTGACCGGTACATGCATCTCTTTGAGGAAATCTTCAGCTACACGCGGCTCAAAATCTGGCGCGCTTCCCGGTTCGGTAATTTGCTTGGCGAGACGCATGTACTGGCGAACATCAATATATTGCGTTAACAGGGATGCGTCCTTGATGCTCCGCAAATGGCTGATGTTCGTGACAAACGAGTTAACCATATTACTGTGCCGGACACGCAGTTGCGGGAACGCAGCATCATTCAGGAGCGCCTCGGCAGTTGCCGGCCACGTCTTCATGGCCTCTGTGCGTTCCTTGATCTGACCAGACATTTCGTTATTGGCGATAGATCGAGGATAGGTGTAAAGAGCGATGTAACAGTTCTCTGCCTGGCACCACTTTGCCATTGTGGTTGCCTTTTCCTCCATGATTTCGTCTATAAATTCGCCCATCCCCAGCTTTCGAGCTGTAAGCTGGGTTCCACGTAACGCGTTCTTTGCGTAGGTATAGGCTTGATCTGGATCGAATTCAAAGGAGATGGAGAAGCTGTGCGCGCCACTGCTCATAAGTTCACGGCCGCAAATCTCCGCCAGCTCGTAGATCAAATCACGCATCTCGCTCCCTTGCAGGGTGGAGGTAAGTCCGCGCACCCGGAGAACGGTCATCATTGTGCCGTCGCGAAGGACAAATGTGTGCTTGTCGTCCGTGGTGGCTGGGTCGATGAGTTTCCTTGGATTGGTTCGCCAGATTGCCTCATGCGCATAACATAGGGCGGCATCCAGGTTGTCGACAATTCGATCTACAAAACGCATATCAGGTGTTCCTTACTGGTTCGCAGGTGCGCCAACCGCTGTAAAAAGGGTTTTCAGAGTGTTGTCGGTCTCAAGCAGGAGGTATCCGGCCCTATGGGCGAGATCGTCAAAGGTGTCATCCTGAATCTCGTACTTGATACTTTTCAGGCTTCCGTCTCGGTGGAGCATGAAAGTCATTTTTTCGCAGTGCAGCTCAAGGGCGGCGATACTGCGCGATGATGCGACGGCCTGTAATTCGGAGTCTCGGAGGTCTTCGTTATTGATCGTAATGGTACTTTTCGGTTCAAGCTCATCCTTTATCTTGGCTTTTTCTCCCAGGATCATGCCGACGGGGAGCTCCTGGCGCTGCAGCATCCACTCCATAAGCCACATTTCCATATTGATGCCTTCAAATATGGGGGTGAACGCAAAGTTGAGCCCGGCGCGGCGAAGAAGTGTTATTGCAGCATCCGCCCCGCCATCAGAGCTTGCACCGATCCAGCAATGTTTGCTGATGGCCTGGAATACAATCGGAGTGACCGTTTCAGACTGCGGCATCTTGGGGAGCTGTTCTCGAACGATCTCAGCGCGAATCTCTTTGTAATCGCCTTTGGCGACTTCTTCGCCTCGGCTCTCGCGTTGCTTGACCCGCTTCTTCAGCTCTCGCTCCAGAAAGCTCTTGGGTACCGAGCGTTTGAACGCGAGCAATTCCGCATAGATGAAATGGGAGCCTTCAAGCTGGATAACCCGGGTGTCGGGTATGGTGTCGAACTCACGGAAGCCAATCGTACTTTGTTCGAGGTGCTGACACTCCCGGGCGGGGTAGTTGTTGGCAACTGCTTCCATTTCTTCAATCGAAGGAGGGTTGTCGTCGCCGATCTGGTAGATCCGAAGTTGCTTAATCATGGCCACAAATACCGAAGTAATGTGGCCCTATTATCACATAGCTAACTGTAGTTCGAATGCCGGCGCTTTAATACGTAGCCGATTCATCCGAAAATCCTTATAGCAGGCTCATCGTGCTCTTCGGTCACCGGTGGCGGGGGCGACCTGTCAGGCGTAAATTCCGGCTTTTTTGCTTGGTAGCCCTCCCTGTTTGTCAGCTGGGCCTGTGGCAGTTGGAGCCCCATTTCGGCAATGTATGGGGAAGGGTCTACCACCACGGGCTCACCGCCTGGGAAGTGGTAAAGGTCGGCGTGGTGCATAGTTAGCGTTTCCGCTGCCCGAGTTGCAGCAACGTACGCCAGCCGACGTTCTTCTTCTGGTTTTCCTCCATCGTCATCTGGGTCAGCTTGGTCTTTGGAAGGTGACGTAGCCGAAGGGCGGCCGTTCATCTTCGCAGAATCAAGCGGCATTAAACCATCCGACATGCCGGCAATAATGACGTGCGGCCATTCAAGCCCTTTTGAGCGGTGAATGGTGGAAAGGGTAACTCTGTCTTCGTCATCGCTTGCCTCTACAAAATCGCTGATCGGGCCTTCCATCAGATATTCCATGAAGCAGTCAGGCTTTGCCCGATCGATTTCGTCTACCAGAAGGTCCAGATTGTCAGACCGCTTCACTCGCACCACATCATCTTTCTCACGATCAAGGATCTTCATCGGGCCATCTTTCATCCATTGCACCAGGCGTCTGGCTAATTCTGGCTGTGTCATATTGTCCGCGTTGCCATGGGTATTTGCGAACACTTCTACCAGAAACGCCTGAAGTCGTATGCCGGCTTTGCCAAATTGCTGTGGTGCTTCGTGAATGGCGAGCGTAAGCAGGTTCTCGTTGTACTCCTGCAGTGACTTGATTGTGTCATTGATTCCTTTCTTGCCAATCCCGTCAATGTAGGGCTGTAGACTGCGCAAGGCCATCCAGTCGTCCCACTTGTTGGCTATCCGGATGCATGCTGTGGCGGCTTGAATCTCCTGACGTTCATAGAAGCTCATTCCGCCAACCACCGAGTATGGGATGTGCGCTTGTTTAAGGGCTGGTTCCAGGATCGTTGTCATCCGGTTAGTCCGATACAGGATGGCGATATCGTTGTACTCAGCCCCCTGCGCACGAAGCTCGGATATCTGGTCCACAATGCTCTGGGCCATATCTCTGTCCCGTTCGGAGACTCGTACCTCGGGGAGAGTTCCTTGGTCTTTTGCGGAGAACGGTTTTTTGGCAAGGCGTGACCGGTTGTGTTTGATAAGGTTTCCGGCTGTCGTAACGATCTTTGAGTGCGATCTGAAATTCTCTTCCAGCTTGGCGACGGGCGCCTTGAAATCCTCGATGAAGCGTCGAAGGTTGGCGACCCTCGCCCCTCGCCAAGTGTATATACCTTGATCGTCATCCCCAACCATAACCAGGTTGCCATGGTGCTCCGCAATCGCTTTGGTCATCCAATATTGAACGGCGTTGGTGTCTTGTGACTCATCGACCATCATATAGCGGTGCTGCATGGCCAGGCCTTTGGCCACCTCTGGGTATTTCTTCAGGGCCCGGGTAGGGAGCAAAAGGAGGTCGTCGAAGTCGAGGTATCCACCTGAGCGCTTGTCTTTTTCGTATTGAACAAGCGTTTGTGCTGCAAGACGGTCCAACATGGAGACCCTCTCATGGTTCGGTGTCGCTCCGGATTTTGCGCAGCGCGCCTTCTCAAGTGCCATCAGTGCATCAGAGACGTTGCCCGGGCAAACTCCGCTCTGCTTCATCAGTGACCAAAGCGAGAAGTCTTCCTTGAGCTTTTTACGCAGTTCCTTTGCTTCAACATTGGCTTTATCCGCCAGCGGCTTGCCAATGTCATTCATGAATCGGCGCTGTTCATTTTCGGTTAGAATTACCCAGTCTTGGTCTTCTTTCAGGCCAAACATGTCCTTGTACTGTCGGAGAAACCGAAACCCAAACCCGTGGAATGTGTCTACAACAACGTCCTCGCCATCAAAACCGAACGCCTTGGATAGCCGCACCTTAATTTCCTTCGCAGCTTTCCGCGAAAAGGTCACCAACATGATCGACCGCGGGTTGATATTCTGGTCGATCAGGCGTCCCACTCGTTGCACCAGCGTTGCGGTCTTCCCGCTGCCAGCGCCGGCCAAGACGATCAGCGCCCCATCAACGTGATTCGCGATTTTTTCTTGCTGTTGCGTAAGTGACACTTCGGCCATGGTTCTTCTCCGGTGAAAACGGCTGGCTCCTATAGGGCTTGGCTCACCGTCGCCCTTAGATTATGGGGTATTATACGATTCATGATTGCCTGTATGTGATCTGCAAACCCATTGAAGTGTCCCTGGAGAGCAAGGTGTCGCCTTTTATCAACTTTTCGGAAGCTCCTGAGAAAATCAAACAACACTATGTTCTTTCCAGGTACATCGAGGACAGTGGCGTTGAGCTGAAGCAGATGGGCAGGGAGGCCGTTGGCTTGTGTCCCTTTAAAGAGGAAAAGACGCCTTCATTCTCCGTGAATGACGAAAAGGGTGTTTACCTGTGCCGTGGCTGCGGCGCAACCGGCGACATTATCACCTATGTAGCCGAATCAACTGGCGTATCCCAGGGTCGGGCAATCCGTCTGCTGGCTGAGAAGATGGGGTACCAGATTCGCAGCGAAAGCGATCGGCAGGGAGAGAAAGGGCGGAAAGCGTCAACGAGCATTAATCGCGCTTCCCGCTCCGATATGATCGAAGTCCATGATCATACTGCTCAGGTGGCCCACGCCTACCTTTTGTGCGTCCTCAGTGACCCGCAACACCCGGTCTCCCGTTATCTGAAGCAGCGCGCCTTTGGGCCTAATTTGGTGAAGCGCTATGGCCTGGGTTTCCTTCCTTCTGATTCACCTCTGTGGAGTCATATTTCGGGATCCTCTGCGTATAACGCACAACCAACTTCCTTTTCGGCGCCACACTGGCGAACGCTTGCCCAAGAAAGCGGGCTGCTCAAGGATCGTCATCAGGTATCAATGTTTCAGGGTAGGTTGCTATTCCCGATTACCAATGGCGATGGTCGGTGTGTCGCCTTTTCCGGGCGGGTCGTTCCAGGAATGGAAAGTACGGCAATCATGCCTGATCGGAAGTATCTGAACAGCCCGGAATCCTTTATCTTCAGCAAATCCCAAACGCTTTATGGTGTAACTCCCTGGCACGCAACTCTGAATCACGAGGGGGTCAGAGAGGCGTGGAGGCGAATCAAGTCCGCAAATCGGGTTGTCGCTGTAGAGGGTGTTACTGATGTTCTGCGAATTGCAGAATTGGACACTTGGGCAGTTGCGTCTTTGGGGACCGCGATCACCCAAACTCATATCGCTCTGCTGTTCCGGTTCGCTGACACTATCTGCATGTTAACCGATGGTGACTCGGCCGGCATTGCAGCTTCGGAACGTGCGCTTCTCATCGGTTTTTCTCAGTTGTCCGCGGGTAAGCGCTTCGTGGCGGCCCATCTTCCTCAGAAAGAAGATCCGGACACCTATTTTCAGGGCGTTGTTCAGTGCCCTAATCCTTGCGAACATTTTTGGCACCTGATAAGCGGATTGCCTCATGCTCAGCCGGAGCAGGTTTGGTTTGACCGCGTAATTGGAATGGTCAATTCTCCGGTGTCCATTGGGGATGCAGTGCTGATTGACCAGGCTTTGTCAGAGGGTGCCCCGGTGTCACTTCCTTCCGATGCTCATTGGCGCGTGGCTATTCTGCGCTACGTTTACGATAGAACCGGTTACTGCCCGGCCGGCATTGGACACAATGGGGTTAGGGGAACCGTTTATCCTGCACATGAGCAACGGTGGGTTCTCGATGATGCTGCAAGGTTCTGGCTCTATCGAGTTGCCAGGGCGCCGTTCATTCTTCCGGAACTGTTTGCAGGCAAGCTGGACGCATGGTGGAGCAAAGATATTCGCGCGGGGCTTTTGGCCTCTGAAATCGACTGCCCGCCTGCTTTTCGAATCCTGGTTCGTGCTGCCCAGCATATTCGGGATTCGGGGACCAAAATTTCAACGGGTGACCATTGGCCTGTCTTGGCTGACGCTCTCATGCAGGCTGGTGCTCCAAGTTCGCTGGTAATTACCTGGTCTCAGGTGCTTTCGGATGGCGATGGGGCTATGGCCACGCTCGGCTACGGCGATGAGGCGTTGGTTCCAGATTTGTGGGTTGCTGAGTTTCAGGAGTGGGCTGAGTCCATAATCGCGGCCTTTTCTCGCACTCTTGATCAGGCGGTCAACCGGCCGGCGCTTTCACCGTCTTGATCTCTCAAGTTGTGTAGCTCTACCAGTCTTTCCCAGAGCGCCGCCGCATTGGACTGTGTGGTGGCCATTCGTTTTGGTGGTTCTCCGGATAACCACGAGCTTTCTCCCCAAAGGCCAATGCCGGCCTCGGGTAGTAGTAAGAGGTTATTGAACGTAGCGCCGATGTAGTGAACCTGGATACCGTTGGAGCGGATAGTCTCGATTGCCCGCATGAATACCTGGCTGTCCTTGTGGCTTAGCAAATAGTCGTGCGGAATAAGCCATTGAATACGCATTCCGCTTCGGGAGGCTTTGATCATGGCGTTTCCGGCCGCCTGTAATCCTACCCTGTCCATTTCGCTTGAGACCAAGATGACTGAGCCGAGCTCTCGCTCAGACAAAGCTTTGATCAGCGCATTATCGGACTCAGTCTCTTTGTATATGGCGTTTGAACCAAAGACTCTCCTGAGACTGGTCAGCCAGGTCTCTTTTCCGGTCTGGTCCGTTGGCATGGATGGCCACGGTACTCGCTTACCATATTTCCTTAGGTGTTCTCCAAGCGTTCTGCCCGGCAAGCCGGCATGATTCAGGGTGTCCAGATCGCCCACCACGATTAGCGAGTCTTGCGCTCTCGAAACGGCCACATTCAGCATTGAGGTGGATTGGTCGAAAAAGTAGGTTCGACCGGCTGGAACGGCGCTGTAGGTCACACTGAAAATAATAACTGGACGCTCGGCGCCTTGAAGGGAGTGGACGGTGCCTACAGTAATGCCATGCTTTCTGCCGAGCCTTTTTGTCAGGGCGGTATCAATCAGCTCGGCCTGTGCTTTGAATGGCGTCACAACCGCAATCGTTTCGCAGGCGTCTTTGTTATAAGCCACCCTCAGCTTCGGAGCATGTTCCTCGACCAGCTGCGCGATAAGCTCTGCTTCAAAGTCATTCTGACGAGAGCCGTACTGTTGACGCTCCGCGCCTGGGCAATCAATAAAGCCTACAGGCGGAAGGGGGCAAATGGAGTCATCAATTCGCGCGCTGGTTAGCCTTCCCTGATACGAAAGCTCATTACAGAAAGTGAATATCTCCGGCAGGCATCTACGGTGCTGCGTGAGTAGGATGCCCGATTCGCCGCCAGCGTCCGATCGATACCTGGTTGTCCGTTCCGAGAGCTTCAAGAGGCTGCCTGAGCTAACGTCTCCCCCCGATCGAGTAATCGTCTCGCTCTCTACAGCGTTGATCTGATCCGGGGCTATCAAATCCGAGGCAACCCTGTTCCCAAGGTCTTCTCGAAGCTCAAGGCTCCAGACTGGCTCCAACTGTTCCTTGTCCCCGATGGCCACCAGTCTCTTGGTAAGGCTGAGACTCGCAGCGGCAACATCGGGCGCGCATTGTCCGGCCTCATCTACTATCAGTAGATCGGTCTGTTCAAATAGCGGTATTTCGGCTTGCCGTTGAATGTCCCAATAGGACAGGATCTTGGGTAGTCGGTGTAGCGTGGCCACCATAACGGGCGACAGGAGAAATCTTCGATCAAGTTGGGCTACTACTTTCTCTCGGGTTCGACCATCTTTGGCTCCGCTACGCTCACGTTCGCTCATCGCAGCAATCCATTCGCCTTCCCGGACATGCAGAGCAAGCCAGAACCAGCGACCACGCGCCTTCTCATTGAGGATGCGGTTCGCGGCCCCTTCCCATCGCCGCATGTTCTCTCCGCCAATCAGGTTGCTCACTGCTTCCCTAAGCGTGCCTTGATGCTCATTCTGTTTGGCTCTGAGTTCGCGGAGTGCTGCCGTTGGTGTCGGCATGGCTTCACCGTCCACCAATAGGCCTTTCATTCGCCTTCCTGCCCAGCGCTTTCCGAGCGAACTCTTGCGGATAGGCCTGATCAGTTTTAGTCCCCAGTCCTGTTCCCAGTGCTTTGCTGCTGCCTGCTCTATGGCTTTAATCTGTCTCTGAATATCCGCCAACGCTCGCTGCGCCCGTTCAGCCGCACTGAGTTCAGATCTGATTGCTTGCCATGCCGCAATGTCCCCGGCGTCACGCAGCCAGCCTTTACGTCTCCAAACTTGCTCATGTTCTTTTAGGTGGCGAAGCAATGTTGGTATGGCGCTGGTTTTCGCGGCGCGTTTAAGGTTGTCGGGCAGGGCGCGAGCCCAGAGTTGTTCTTTTGCTTCCGCCTTGAGCAAGGCTTTCAAGGCGGAAGTCGCTGACTCAATCGACGCGATTTCGTCGCTACGGGTGACAGCGCGTGAGTGCTGAACGAATGTCATCGTCAGCGCATTGAGATCAACGTTTTGTTCAAGCGCCTCCATATCTTCCAGCGTGGGCAATCCTTCTTTGCGAGCAGTGCTCGCAGCTTGTGTGGCTGCGTTGTAAAAGCCAAGTGAGGGCCATTGATCTATCCAGCGACGGGATATCAAGGCTTCGGTGTGGTCTTTTGGTTGTCCATTCCGGCTGGTGGAAAAACTTTGAAGCGCGTTCCTGAGTGCTTGGTTGTTGGTGCTGGCGATAACAATGTGAGGGGGCTTTTTGCTTCTGAGGACGCTCTCCACGACCTGAGATGCCACCATTTCCTGCAGGATTGCCGTTTTTCCGGTACCGGGAGGGCCTTGAATTGTTAGTGATTCGCCGGGCTGCAGGTGCAGTGCTGCGCAAACCGCGTCTTCCTGGTCATCACTTAGCGTTCTGAAGCCATTAATCGTGCCCCACCGTGTCATTGCATGTGGTAATGCCTCTGCACGGCCAGGCTTCACATGGCGGTGGCCGAGCAGGGGGCTTAGGACTCGCTCAAGGCACGCCAGATCCGGTTGGAGTGTCTCGATCGCGTCGTAGGTTCTCAGCAGGGGTTCCACGGCACCTACGCCTTGGCGCGCGGGTAGAGCGATGCCGTAAGCCCGTTTTTGGTATGTCACTCCCGGGATAGGCTGATGCGGGTCAGATTGGCAGACCGCCTCAAATAATCGACGCGCATACTCTGCGGCTTCGGGGAGTGTTAGGGCCGGATGATCGTCCGTCCCTGGCTTGAAACTGTCTTCATGTGTCGGGGGTAGTTGCTCGTCAATCGGGTTGGAGTCGTAGAACTGGTCCGCCAGCTCAACCGAACCGAGGATGACAGAGCCCTGGGCGGCCGGTTCAAGGCATTCCCGGCTAAAGCGGGGTCGGCCAACGACCATAACCCGGCCGTCTCTATTTGCGTAAAGGAGAATCGAAATCGGCGCCAGAAAATCGGGCGCCCACTGGTGAGTCTGTATGCCATGGCGGACGGCGCTAATGCGCTCAAAAACGAATGGATGCCAAACCAGTGGTGTCCAAACTGTTGATGAATCTGACCACGCGTTTACGTCCGCTCGGGTAAGTGTTGATAGTTCGTCGCCGCTGTTGTTCTGGGCTTGATCGTCAAGTCGACCATTGGCAATTGCACTGCTACTCAACCGACGATAGGGGAGTCGATGCCAGGAAGCTCTGGTAATTGATGCTCGCCCTGCCTGAGCGTCAGTCAGGCAGAACGAGTAATACCTTACTATCTGATCAATCGACTTGGCCATTCAGTCCAGCCACCGAACGCAGTTCAGGTTTGCCTTTTTGTAGAGCTTCTTGGCTTCCCGGCTGTAACCCATCATCTTGAACAGCTCATCCTTGTTATCTTGGGATATCTCGCGGACTCTGCAGCCATCAACGTGAACCACTGTATTGCCGCCTTTGGTGGTATACAGAGTGCCGGCATCGCCCGTCCCGTTGCTGATGGCCATAGAGCCGTGCTCGAAGCCATAGAAGCCAATGTCGTATCCATCCTCATTGAACAGAACGCACTCTTTGGCCACTTTTTCCGCTTCGGTGGTGGGTTCAGCGGGTTCGCGCTGGGTTGGAACGGCAGACAGGGTTGGCCGCGTCGTAGCGGGGGTTGTTGGAGTTGTGGTCGATGTGCTTGCAGCTACTGTATCCGGTGCTGTCGAAGACTCTGAGTTATCTTCGGGAATGTTCAGGTCGTCAGCTGATTGCTCGTTAACCAGACTTTCTGTTGGTTCGGAGGTTGCGGCAGGCTGATCCCAGGCGAACGTACTGGCCACGGCGTTTCGCTTGTCGAAAGTGTTGGGCTCCAGGTCGGGCTCTTGAAGGTCGTCGCCGCCGTCCAGCTCAACGAGGTCGTCAATCTCATTTTCAATCTGCGGCTCATTCGCGAGCGCGGCTAGATTGTCTGCGGTTTCATCCTCTTCGTCCCACTCGTCAATCAGTGAGGCCATATCTTCATCTTCTTCGGCCTCTGCGACTGCCTTTCCGTCGGGACTCTCCATTTCAGGCGTTTCAGAATCAAGGTCAATATCCCAGTCGTCGTCCGCATCCAGACCGACGGCCTCTGGCTCAGGATTGTCGCTTTCTTTCGGCGCTGCCGGCACCTCTGATTCATCGTGAGCTTCTGGTTCCGCGTCATCCAGCTCCAGGTCAATATCTGGTTCCGTGCTGGATTCTGTAGAGTCGGGTTCCGTGTCTGCTGGCTCATAAGGAATCTTGAGCGCGTAGCACATATCTTCCGGTCTCGCGGCTTCGATTTGCTCAACGATTTGAGCCCGCCAGCCATCGTCTTTCCCAAGCTGGCCAGCGATCAGGCGGCTAAGGTCGAGCGCGGGAATCCGGCCACCAGTATCGGATGTCAGTTGCTCTGGGTACGTCAGAAGTCGCACCGGCGGAATGCCGTTATTGTGATTCCTTGGGGCGTAAACGTCCTCGGGTTGCCACTGGTAGGTCTCGTAGCGAGTGGTCTGTTTGCGAAGATAGCCGGTGATAACCGCCTTAATGTCTTCGCCGTTGCCGGAAGTCAGGCCAGCGACCGCCGTAAAGAGGCGTCCAATTGCAGCTTGCCCATCCCCTGGCGCTTGCTGGGCTTGAAGTGGAAGAACGTCAAGCTTGAGGATGCTGACGCTCGTGTTGTCGTTCCAGTAGTCCAGTTCTTCGGCATGGTTGTTCATCAGTAAATCCCGGAAATCCTGCAGTCGGTTGATTGTCGCACCCGGAAACTTGGCGCTATGTCACATAGTATATCTTAAACCATATTTATTCATGAGAGTGGTAACATCATACATTGAGGTTTAACGATCCATCTTTAATGTCTGAATACAGCTCACTGGAGTACAGAATATGATTTCCGAACATGAGTTTGACGAGCAGTTCAAGCCGCTGGCCCAGTCCCGGGATGGCGATTTGCTAACCCCGCGATATAGTGACGCTCTCACATTTGCCTCAACTGAAGGGTTGGGGGAGTCTCATATCTGGGCAGTGACGGAGGGCGATGACGATGACTCGCTCTATGCGAACCCTGGCCCCCATGCCGTGAACGTTATTGGTTACCTGGTAACCGAAAAGCCTTGGCTCACCGGGGATGAGGTTGCCATGTATTTCGAGGATGATTCGGAAGACCTTTCCCTTTCACCGGGTATGTGAGGCGTTAAATGGATATCAAGACGTTGCAGCGACTGATTCAAGCCCAAAATCTCTATGTTTTGCAGGATACCACCGCCGTTGTTGGCGATGCGGCTCTGTTTCATAGGGAGGATCACCGTGGCTATACGACCAATTTAGCTGAGGCGCACCTGTTTACGCTCAAAGAAGCCAATCTCCGTCACTTTGAGCGAAAGACCGATAAACCGCATAGATTGGGTGATCTGATTGTCTTGTCGGGGCTGAGTGTTGATGTCGGTGTTCTGGACGGCTCTCATGCTCAGAGTGCCCGGGATGTTGAGTCTGTCCAGATCGTAGACGACCCAGATGATGTGTCTGCGAGCCCGGATCAGTGCTGAGTGCATACGCCGGCTTTAGTGTTTTGCGTGGAAATTTAGCGTTTTGTGTGGAGAAATTTAGCACTTTGTGTGGTCGTATAGCGGACGTACAACGCTTCGCAGTCGTAAGTGTTGGGGTGGTGTCAATCTGACGGCGGCCCAACCTCCTATTCTCCGGCCATTATTTCTATGTCAAATACTTAGCAGTATTTGACATAGCATATCCCGCCCCGTAATCTTGATACGCTAGACGACCACACAAAGTGCTAAACATTTCCACGCAAAGTGCTAAACAAGACAACCAGGTCACGCAAGGTTATGAAATCAAAGGGCTATTATGGCTTAGCCATTTTCATAAGCTGGTCTTCTACGCCGTATCCCAGAATCGACTTTAAGTTTTTTTAGCACTTTGCGTGGAATCTCGGTCCTAAACCATTGATTCCTGGATTGCCGAAATTAAGCACTTTGCGTGGTCGTCTATGAGATTCGCCGGGTAAGTGCTCAAAGGCAGATTTATCTTGAGACTGAAGCTGATGTTCAGCTAATTGCCGACGAATTTGGTTGTTGATCGCATTCTTCTTGTGGCGTTATTGATCGCTTGAGCATCTGTATTTTTATTCTTGTGGAGAGTTATTTGTATGGCGAGTGAGGAAATTGAGCGGGACTTTGACCGCCAGAAACGAATTGGCATCATCATCGGTCTCTTTGTTGTTGCTGTGGCTGGAATTGCATCGTGGTTATCACGGCCTCAAGAGGGTCAATCCAATGCTGTTGATGTTCATAGCGCGCCAGCTGCGTCATTTAAAGCGCATTACTCGCTGCCTGGCGATTTCCGGGCACACTGCTGGCGGTGGCTTGGATTGTGATTGGGCTCCGCGGCTGGTAACTACTGAATGAGCCAACATAGCGTCTGTTCTTGCCTCGTTGGCGGTGTTGCCCATGAGGTTTGCCTATGAGTCGCTTCCCCGGATTCCCCATTTTTGATGCCGCCAGCCAGCTTGACGATCAGCTGGACGAACAAGGTTATGCGTCTGTTCGCGATGCTATTGTGGCGTTGTCTGTTGATCAGGATAAGGCTTTTCGCGATCTGGATGTCAGCCTTCGGTACTTGACGGACTACTCCAATGTCCCGGGCACCTACAACCGCTTTCGGAGCGAAGTGCAGCGGTTTTTGAATTACCTATGGGTTGTGGCCAGCCGGACGCTCGATCAGGTGGATGCCGAGGTTGTTTCCAGCTACTTCAAGTTCCTCAAGAATCCGCCAGCCGCCTGGGTGGCTCCCAATATTCATTCGGGGTTCCTGGATGAACAAGGACAGCGGATCATTAATCCCCGCTGGCGCCCCTTCACGAGTCAACGCTCCCAAGGCGAGCGTTACACCGCCAGCCCGGCGAGCCTGAAATCATCGCGGACTGCCCTCGCCTCTTACTTCCGGTTTCTGCGCCAGCGCAAAATAATGGCAGAGGACCCGTTTTTGGAGGTTCGTCGTCGGGACACAAAGGCAAAATCCAATGCCTTGCTGGAGCGCCAGGAAGCGTCGGTGCGCCGGTATACGGACTGGCAGTGGTCATTCATTCGGGAGGCCATCGAGCAGGCGGCCGACCAGGACCCGGAGTATGAACGTCACCTATTCATCATCGTCACCATGAAATCCCTGTTTTTGCGGGTCGGCGAGTTGGCCGTTCGGAAAGTGGATGGCGAACTTCGCATTCCGACGTTTTCGGACTTTCAGAAGCAGGTGGCCGGTGGCGAGGCATTCTGGACCTACTACGTCTTTGGCAAGGGCGACAAGGGGCGCACCATTACCTGCCCCGAGGCGTACCTGCCCTACCTCAAACGCTGGCGGGCCCACCTGGATTGCGACTCTCCCCTGCCCTTGCCCAACGAATCCCGGCCTATCCTCCCGTCCGCTCGTGGTGGTGGCCTGGGTGCCCGGCAGATTCAGCGGATCTGCGAAGAAGGCATTATGCTGGCGGCTCAGACGATGAAGGATAAAGGGTTTGATGACGAGGCGGCCCAGTTGGAAGCGATTGCCTCGGAGACGCATTACCTGCGTCACACCGGAGCCAGCCAGGCCATCGAGGCCGGCGCGGATATCCGGCATATTTCCGAAGAGCTTGGGCACGCCAGCGCGGCGTTTACCGAGCAAATTTATGTTAATGCAGACCAGGCCCGCCGTCGTGCGGCCGGTCGCAATCGGAGTATCTAGGCTATGACCTCAAGCAGTGAGATTTATGTAACCTATATCGTTCGGCAGCGTGGACGGCTCCAGACTACCCCTCCAGAGTCATTGATTCCCCAGAGTGCAACGGTTGATCTCCCTGAGTCTGTCTCACCCGGGGAGATTCCGGCTTACATTCGACAGCGCCTTCGCCCTCATAGGGAGGCTGATCCGTCGGATAATTACCGAGGGCAGTCGCCCGATGAAGTGGTAATTCTGAATATGGTTCGGCTGGAGTCATTGGCATGAATGTTGAGCTTGAGTTTGTGGGTGCTGGCGGCGCCCACAGCGACGATCTCGGTAACGCATGTGCTTTACTCCGTTTCGAGGGGTGCGGTGGGATGCTGATTGATCTTGGTTCGGAAGCCTTCTTTTCCGTTCGGGCGATGGATTATCCCTTTGATTCCGTGTTTGTTACCCACGCTCATCTTGATCACATCGGTGGACTGGAAAGGCTGTTCTTTGCTCGCGCATTTTCCGACCTGCCGCTTATCAAGCTTTATGTTCCTGTTGATATCGTGTTTCGGTTGCATCAGGTTCTTGCCTCTTCGGGCACCCAGGTCGCCGAGGGTGGCAAAAATTTCTGGGACTGCTTTCAGCTCATTCCGGTTGGCCGCCACTTCTATCACCTGGGGTTCCGCTTCAACGTCTTTCCAGTTCGGCACCATTATCCTGACGAGGCATTTGGGTTGGCATTGCCTGGCAAGTTTGTTTTTACCGGTGATACTCGCCCTATTCCGGAACAGTTGGTGGCCCACGCAGGCCGTGGCGAGGTTATCTTTCACGACGCCACGATGACCTCCAACCCCTCGCATTCTGGGGTTGACGATTTGGCTCGCGAGTATGCTTATCACGATTTTCTGGATCGCCTGGTGTTGTATCACTTCGGTTCAGACGCTGAGCGCATGAGTGCGGAGTCGCAGGGTTGGCAAACGGCTCGCCCTGGAAGCCTGTATCGTTTTCCGCACACCGGTAGTGCTGATGCCGTCAAGCCACAAAGTGGTGCTATTGTTAGTGTTTAACAGGGTGCAACTAGCAGCCAAGGATTCATTATGTCGTTGAATAAGAAAGCCATTCTCGCCCGACTGGACGAGCTTTCTCCGCAGGAGCTCAAGCGGTATCTGGTGCAGGAGCTAACCCAAAAGAGGCTCGGACTGACCTGGGAGGCAGACCTGATCGAGCGCGATAAAGCGCTGAATTCGGACTTGGTGTTCCCAAGGGTTGATCCCGAGCTGTCGCATTGGCCGGAACAGTCCGCCAGCAATAACCTGATCATCGAGGGGGATAACTTTGATTCGCTGAGATTGCTGAGGTCAACCCATCGTGGGCGCATTCGGGTTATTTATATCGACCCGCCATACAACACCGGATCAAAAGACTGGGTTTACAACGACCACTATCTGAAAAAGGACGACAGATGGAAGCACAGCAAGTGGCTGGAGTTTATGTACCAACGGTTGTCTATTGCCCGGGATTTATTGACCCCCGATGGGGTGATCATGGTGTCCATCAACGATGAAAACCGCTCCAAGCTCGAATTGCTGATGGATGAAGTTATGCCGGGGATGCGCATTGGTAGCTTTGTGTGGAAGACTCGGACAGGCGGTAATGATACTCGGGGCGCATTCCTGTCCGACAACCACGAACACATCTTGATTTACGGTAATCCCGGATTTCAATTCAAGGGTCTCGAAAAATCGTATTCCATATATACCCATGAAGAAAATGGGCGCCCTTTTTATCTGAGCGATCTTGCAAAGGCTCACAACTGGCGTGAGAGGCCGAATACCTTTTATCCCCTGAAAGATCCAGCTACCGGCATAGTCTATCCATGCAATCCAAATCGCGTCTGGGCTTATGCAAGCAAAGAACGGTCTTCAGATTTGAAGCTACGCACAAAGACGATGGATGACATGATTGAAAGCGGGGATGTCTGGTTCCCTCAGGATCAGCGCGTTGAAGAATTTTCAACGCTAGAGGAACTATTGCGTGCAATTGCCAGTAAAGATGTCCCAATGAGCGGAAAAACACCTTTGCTGTGGGCTGATATGCCCAATCTAAATGCTTGGGTTGGTGTGAAAATAGGCTATGGGCGTCCACGACTGAAGAAATTTCAGGATCAATTGAAGAACACGCGAACCCCGGTCTCATCTTGGCTGACCCCCCGGACAGAAAAAACCTCGGTATCCTCGGAGGATGAATATCTGGTTGGCGGGACTACCGAAGGTACTGCAGAAGTTAGAAACGTGATGCAAGGCAGTATGGGAGGGGCTTCTTTCCCTTACCCCAAGCCTCCATCAGTGCTGGCTGCAATATTGGACCAGGCAACCCAGGGGAACGATATTATTCTGGATTTTTTTGCCGGCAGCGGCACCACAGCTCAAGCTGTTATTGGGCTTAACGCCAAAGACGGCGGCAATCGTCGCTTCATCATGTGCAGCAGCACCGAAGCAACCGCGAAAGAGCCGGATAAAAACCTGTGCCGGGATGTCTGCGCCGAGCGTGTGCGCAGGGTAATGTCCGGCTACGGCGATACCCCGGGCCTCGGCGGGGACTTCACTTACTTCACACTGGATAAGGTCGAAGAGGCCGATCTGATGTTTGAGGCCGAGCCCCGCCACGCCTTCGGATTGCTCAGTCTCCGTGAAACAGGCTACCTGTCCGAGCCGCCAGCCGATCAGCCGGTGTGGGTTGTCGCTCAAACCGCCAGCAGCGCAATTGTTTTATGTCCCAGGCTGTCCGATGAAGCTGTTGCCGCCCTTGAAGCCCTACCGGTTAGCCAGTTGATCGTCTACACCGACCGTCCGGACTCCCTTCAGGAAGCCTTGGCCGGCGACAAGTCGGTGACCTGTTATTCCATCGAGAGCGCCCTTCGATACGCCCAGGGCGGTAATCAGGCCTCGGCATCCACGGCGCCTGTCGGAGACCCTGAGCCGGAACAGGAGGTGTCCCAATGACCTCGCTTACCCTGAATGTCTCGACCCCTCAACACAATGTCGCGATCCCTGAACCATTCCAGACAACGCTGATCACAAATCTTACCGAGCGTCTGACTCGTGAGAACAGCCCCCCTTGCCTTCTGCGAGCACCCACCGGTTCGGGCAAAACCTTTGTACTGGCCAAAACGCTATCCAATGTCACCGCCCAGAAAAAGGTGGTCTGGTTCTGGTTTGTCCCGTTCACCAATCTGGTTAACCAAACCCTGGATGATCTGGTGACCAACGCCACCGACCTGACACCGGTTCAGTTTACCCAAGGCATTAACCAGGAACCGCAAGCCGGTCAGGTGTTGATTTCCACCGTGCAGGGGGTTTCCCGGCGAGCGTGGAGGCTGGCGGACTATGACGCCGGCGGTGGTGAACAGCTACGCACGCCGGCCGATTTTATCGCGCTGGTGAAGTCTCAGGAGCTTGAAGTAGGCGTCGTTGTGGATGAGGCCCACATTGCGCTGGATGAGGCAACCGAATTTGGCGCGTTCGTGCGCTGGCTGAATCCGTCGTGCCTGGCGCTGGCCACAGCTACCCCAAAGAGTGCCCGGATTAACAACTTTCTTGCCAGTGCCGGACTGAGCTCTTTTGAAGGGTTCAATGTTGCCCGGGATGATGTGGTGCAGGCACGCCTGAACAAGAAGTACATTGAGGCCGTGGTGTATCAGCTCAAGGATACCACGGCAGCAGTGGCCGACCTGAACCGTACCGTCTTGAGGCAGGCTTGGTTGCGCAATCAATACCTCGCAACCCAGCTTCAGGGGCTGGGCATTGATCTGACGCCCCTGCTACTGGTGCAGGTGGACAATGGTAAAGACACCATTGAGGACGCTGAGCGCGCCTTGATTGATCTGGGGATTCCCATGCCGGCGATCGGCAAGCATTCATCGGATGAGCCGAACCCGGAACTGATGGATGCCATCGCCAATGATTCATCCAAAAAGGTGCTGATCTTCAAGCAATCGGCCGGTACCGGCTTTAACGCCCCCCGGGCCTTTGTGCTGGCTTCCCTGAAATCGGTCACCGACACCGACTTTGCCATGCAATTCATCGGACGGGTCATGCGCGTCCCTCGGCAGATTCGTAACCAGTACACCCAGGCGGACGTCATACCGGCTGACTTGAATACCGCCTATGTGTACCTCGCCAATGCCGATGCCCAGAAAGGCTATCAAAGCGCCGTCGAGATCACCGGGCAGGTTCGCAGTGCGCTGGAAGGCGAATCCGAAAAGCTGTACCGGCGAAAAACCCAATCGGGCGCTCCAGTGTTCACCAACCGGCCGGTGTCAACGCCGGAGCTTGACCCACGAACCCCCTTTCCCGGTACCGAACAGTCAGACACCGATGAGCTGGACACGGCAACCACCGGTACGAATGGCGGAATAGTGGGTGGCCCTGGCGCGCCCCTGCCACCAATGCCTCACCCTGTAAATGACGAGTCCACAACCGGGGAAACCGGCAGTCTCTTTGATGATCTCGACGAGGTGGACGAGGAATCCGCTGATGAAGAACCGAAAAAGCCTGACCCGCAGACCGCCGCCAGCATGGAGGAATGGCAAGCGATCATGGCGGAGCGTGGCATTCGGGTGTATCCCGTTAACCACGATGCGCGGGAAGTGCCGGTGGCCCTGGAGCGCGAGGTTCGCCCCACCGGCCTGAATATGGGTGAAATTGCCGAGCGAGTGGCTACCCGGGTGATCATTACCGACCGCCAGAAGCGGGAAGCCGCGCTGGCGGCCCGAAACCGGCTTCGGGAAAAAGAGCGGCATACCGAGCTGACCACCGGGGTTGTCAAAAGCGTTCAGGATGCCTTTATCGTGGTTGACCGGAACGTAGTAGCCAGGGAGGCCCGTGCCGCTCTTGATCGGCTTCCCCAGATCGAGCCGGCCGATCATAAGGTCATCGTGCAAACCCTCGCCAAGCGCGTTGAGGGTACGCTGAATGAGCAGATCATGGATGCCGGTGAATCTGTTGCCCCGGATGAGCTGACTCGAATGAGTCGCACCGCAGCGTACTGGCTTGTCCGCCAGCTTACGGGTGACCTTGAGGAAGCCTTGTATGCCGAGATTGCCAAGGAAGCCGTGACCGAGCCGGCCGGGCCATTACCCGCCGCCATGTTGTTCCCATCGAGCATTGCGTTGGAGCCCAGTCATAAGAACCTGTATCGGGTGCTTCCGCCCTCAACCGACGATCTGGCGACCGTTGAGCAAACGTTGGTGATCGAAGACCGGGAGCTTTTGCGGGATACCCAGTGGCAGGTTGGCAATGAGCGGTTTATGACCGGCCGGTTTGATTCAACCTTCTCGCTGAACAGCGACGAACGAGCGTTTGCCGATGCGTTGGATCAGGCCAGCTTTGTCGCCTGGTGGTTCCGAAACCCGGATCGGAAGTCCTATTCGGTTCAGTTGGTTCGCGGCGAGCATCGAAATTACTTCTTCCCAGACTTCGTGGTGTGTGTGGAGCATGTGGACGGCCAGACGCCCATGGCCCGACTGATCGAAACAAAGCATGACGTGAAGGATGCCCGGAGAAAGGCCAGGCACATTCCTCAGCACTACGGAAAGGTATTGTTCCTGACACGGGATAGCGGGAAGCTGCATGTGGTGAACGATGACGGTGGCCTGGGACCAGAAGTGGACTTAGGCGACCTGGAAACCTTGCGTACCGAATTGCAGAAAACGGCGCCGTAATTGATATTGGGTCAATCGCATAGAAAGGTCTGGTGGCCGGCAACGGCCGCTCGACCTCATGGCTACATAGGAGGCTTGCATGATGTTCCATAATCTCTTGTTGTGAGGTGACCTATGTACGAAAAATTCAGAGCGCTCCTTGGCCTCAAGCCAGTTGACCCGCTGGCTCACTATTATGACGAGGCCCGGCTGCCTGGGCCCTTTGATGGCTTGTCTGGATCTGAGCGGAAGGCACATGAAATTGCCCATAGTCTTTTGAGTGTGCCTGTTCGTCAGATTTTCGTGGTGACCGGCGCTAATGGTTTATCGGCACAGATTGCCGAGGCAAACGGAGACCCTGAACCACCGCGAGATGGTTGGCTGGGAGACTTGCGGCTTTTGATTGAACTCACAGAGGCTACCGGTAATCACTTTGTGGATTGGGCAGCCACACAGCCAGGGTTAGTCGTTTTTGATCAGTGGAATGGCAGATTGCGGCGAGCGGTCATAGATCTTTCCCATTATCTCAGCCCTGAAAAGGTATAGAGGTCTGAGCACCCATGCCAAAGGCGTCTAATGAGAAACTGAGGCACTACTGGGGCATCTTCAGGGATGCCCGTTTCACTCCGGCTGATCTTTGGCGTTGGTTCCGAGGTGCCTATTACCATGCTGGCGGGCAAGACAGCTGGCCACGAGATGATTTTCTCAACTGGCTGGCCCTGGATCGGAAGTCGTGGATTGAATCGGCCCCCGGTCCGCGCGGTGGTCAAGGCTGGCGGATTGCGGCTGATGCAGTTGAGGTTTGTCTTGCCGAAGAAGCCTTTATCGAGCGTACCCGGAAGGAAGCTCTTGGGGCTATTTCGGTTGTATCGGTTCGTATTGGCTTTCTGGATGTCGAGCAACGGTTAGCTCATCCCCGGTTTTGGGAAATCGTTTGGTGTTTTGAGCCGCCGATACCAATTCAAGGTCCAAACGTAAATGGGGTTCCTCGGCACAATACGACTGCCCCATTCTCATTTCGTGTGCCCTCCACGGTTAGTCAATCCGACCTGCAGAAACAGGTGGTTTGCGCCCAGGAGCACGTATCGGGCTTGATCGTTGAAGCAATCGACAGCCACAAACAGTGTATTCACCAACTATCCGGATTACTGAACAATGCCGAGCAATGAGAATAATCGCAAAGAGATGCAGGACCGAATGGCAGCCAGGCTCGCAGCTCAGAGAATGTTTATAGAAACCGAGCTGCCAGTGATCCGCCAGCGGGGCCAGGCGGCCCTATTTCGCCTGCTTCCGGTGGCCCTCAGTGATACGGGCCAGTCTTCCGTGGTCGCTCGCTTCCTGCTCGGCCTGTATAACGGCAAGCGTTTTCCGATGGATATGACCGAGTTGCGGAGGCTGGATCGCACGTTGCTGGTGGATTGCCTGGCGGTATTGGAGATGGATCACCAACCTGAAATGGAGATTCACCTGTATGTCGAAAATGGCGGAACTCTATTTGAAGAACTGGCTGACAGGTTTCAATAATGGATCATCCATTTAATCGAGACCTACAGAACGTTCTGGATGCCGATGAAGCCTACGATTTTCTACCGGAGGGTTCCTGGCTTTCCGGTGGATGCGGTTTGCTGGCGGAAAGCCTGCACAGACTGATTTCTGGTTCTGAGATCTATCTGGTGGGTCGACTGGACCAGGGCATTCCTGATCATGTGGTTGTCCAGCTCGTGTATGGGAATGAGGCCATCTATCTGGACTACTCGGGGGTACAGACCGAGCGCGAGTTAATTGCCGCATGGCAAGCGGAGCTTCCGGGCGTACCAGTTCGGCTTTGTTCGCTTTCGGATGCGCTTGCCGCAGGGCTGGATACAGGTGAAGTATTGCACCAACAAAGGTTGGTTGCGCCTTTTTGCCGTTACCTGGTCAATGAACTTGGTGTGGTCGATGCCGAGCGGTGCAATCCAGATTGGGAAGAAGATTACGAGGAATGCGGGCCCTCGCCCTGTTAACTTGCGCTTAGTGCCGTCGCCACGAGCTACTTAACCCCGGCAAAGGATATTTGCCATTCTTAACAGGGGCCAAACATGGAAAGTGTGTCTTCATCGTTCTGATGGTCTAACCATTCCTCGATGATGCTGAGATCATCAAATAACCGGCCGTTAAGTATGGGGTCACCCTCATACGCGCTGGCATAGCGTTCCATTAGGTGGGTTGGATCGCTGAAGAACTCTTCAAGCTGCGCTACCAGTTCCGGGGGGAGATCTGCTGAATACCGACTCGCAATGAATGCCAGGTCATGCAGATCGCGAGCCGTTGTTCGGTAAGGCATGGCTGGGTCTTCCCGTGCCGCCAATAGCTTCAGGTGCGCGATTTGGCTGATGGAGTACATCTGTATGCCGTTGATCACGCATATACTGGCTGGGTCAGGCGTGGTCCGCGAAGAAATCTCAATTTTGATGGGGATCGGTGGTTCACCCTCGCCGGTTGAGAACATTGGCCGGCAGCGGTGGGTTGTTCCAGTTTTCTTGGGCTCATTGAAGCTTGAGAGGCTAACCTTGATTCCCTTTCCGGCCAGCTTTTTGATGGCGCTGTTGCAGATCCTCTCTATGTTTAGGTGTCCCTGCAATGAAGTTGTAAGGTCGAAATCCAGATCTTCGCTGAACCGTTGCAAATCGTATCCCAGAAGTAATGCAGTCCCCCCTTTCAAAACCAAGGGTTTGCCTTCGTCATGGATGATCTCGCAGATCGCCTGCATGATTTGTCGATGGGTTTGTTGTTGTTTTGTCAGGTTCACTGGTGACCTCCATTTAGCCAATCCTCAATGCCCTCTCGGGCTGTGTCTGCCAGAAAGGGCTCACATTGCGCTACCCATTCTCTCACTTGTTCCAGGTTAACCACATCATCAATATCGGTAACCTGCACATTAGGTACTCTGCGCTGGCGGATTTCGCAGCTGTCTATCAGCAGGTCGAATACCGCGCGTTCTGGATTGGCCGCCCAGATACACGGCGCAACCACGCCGTACTGTGCAATCGTTGCAGTGGCATTCCATAAGCCCGCCACGCCGAGTAGTGCGCCTGTATGTGCTGTGTGCTTCCCGGCAATCCGCCAGCTTGAGGGGTTGCTCAAGCTGCTTGTATACCAGAGTGCTGGCGGTCTACCATCAGCTGGTGGTAGGCATAGTGCTGTCATGCCAGACAAATAGTATTTCGGTGTCCCAAGGGCTTCATTGCTGGTATCACGACCAAAAACATCGAACATCCATTCGAGGCCTAGCTCGCAAGCAACGGATTTGTATCTGCCAAAGGCTACCGCTCCGTCGCCTTGCTCAATTTTGACAATCGTACGGAGTGATAGCCCGGTTGCTTCTGCAAGTTTTTCGCCAGACAGTCCTGCAGCCTTCCTCGCGTAGCGAATGGCGAGGCCGATCGCTGCCCCAGGTTCTGGTGATGCTCTCTGAGTCATTGGTGTCTCAATTGCCAGCATTGTAGCGTGTCCTCCTGGTGCCCACCTTCATTTCATTGTGCATTATACTGCACGGTGCATCTTAATGCACTGCGCCAGTCACCCTGCTCGATGCTGGGCTTCACTTTGTCGGTTGCACTGTTTCCAAATGGCGACATTCACGTTCTGAGGCGTGGTCACCCAACCGCCTCACCACTAAGCTATCCTGATTCTTCTCTTTTGCATCGCAAGCAAGCCATCAGCTTTGCATTTCGTCGGGGAAATGGTGCGTTCAAACTTGCTTATCGAGGGTAACTGCAATGAGTCCACATCTTTTACAGGCTGCGAACGCCGGTGCTGAATTTCGGGCAACACTCAAGCAAACAGATGGCTTCCAGCGCACCAAGTGGTTTGACACTCTGCAAAAAAGCGTAAAGCCAGCGGTTTTGGCAGTCGTTATGGCGGCCGGGGCAACCGGGTGTTCCACCATGAGTGACCGGGCGATGAGCGGGCTTGCCGATATAAATATGGGTGGGTCGACTTCAGGGGTTTCGGAAAATGTGCAGATTGCGTCAGATACTCCTTATGGAAAAATGGTTGCGGAGGTGACTGATCTGGACAACTTGCCTCGCCATGAGCTGGCGGACTTGATACAGAATCGTCAGCCCGCAGAGAGGCTTGACCACATTCCTGAGATTGAGGTGACCGATTTAGCCGCCCAGGTTGCTGAGAACTTTGGTTTCACGGCCGGCGTTCTTGATGAGCCGAAGGCGCTTCTTAATCCTTTTCAGCCAAATAAGCAGGTTCAGGTCTCACAGAGTCAGGATTGGTCTGCAAATCTTGGTATCGCAACTGACGGCTTTGGTATGGGTTTTCTCTACAAGATCCCGGGCACTCCTAATCCGTTTGCGCTGAACGGCAATCATATTCCAGGCGCCGTTGATAGTTTTGATGATCCATCACAGACAGCTCATGTGATCGTCCCTGAGAGAATGGAGGGATCGCTTTGGGATGACGCAGTTACCGGTGTCTCGGAGCGTAATATCGCGTTTACATTGTTCCACGAGCTGGCCCATACGACATTTCATCAGGAAATGATGCTCTATGGGGGAGAGAATCCTGCAAATGAATCTGTCGAAGATGCTTTTCTTCAAACTTACAAGATTCAGGTTGAGGCTCACTCCAATGTTGCTGCCTCGATGGCTATTTACAAGGCTTACGATATGTCACCCGAGGCATTCCAGGATTTCCTCACAACTCTTGAGGGAAGGGATAATATGCGGGCCTTGGGCGGTGGTATGTCTGGTGCTCCGGAGGACAACAACGGGCTTTCCATGTATCGCTCATCTCAGGGGGTAGAAGTGTTGTCGGAGCTTGTCGAGCGTGACCCGCATTTTCTGAAAAATCTTAGCTATGAGGCAATTCCTCTGGTTGCCTACGATATTGTCGAAAAAGCCGGCTATTTCCATAACGCGGCTGAATTGATAGCCAACACTATGCCCGATCAAACCTCTTATGATTTCAGTCATTCCAATAGCCGGCACGACAGCCAGCTTATTCAAGCGGTACGGGATTACCTGCCGGTAGGCTCGGAAGCTCACATCTATGCTGATTACCTGGAGCGAGATTGGCAGACTCATAGTGCCATCAAGACACTCCATGGGGTGTCGTCAGCCCTTTCTGCCTTTGCCATGCTCGGTGGAGACTATAACGGTGAGCGAGATGTTCAGAGCGGCGCTCGTGCTGTTGACTCTCTTACTCACCTTCCGGATGTTCAGAGTGTCCTTGGTCAGCATATTGCAGAATTGAAGGCCGCGCAGAATGCTGGATTGACGCCCGAGGCGGCACGCTCCATTAGCCAGTCGATGGATTCCGTTTTGGCAGGCTTGCCGACAATTCAGGATCTCTCTGCCCAGCGAATGTCTGCCATCGAATTAATCCAGGAAGCCCTGGTTAATATGAGCGAAACCGCTAAGCAGGCTGACCCCAGCTCCGTGGTCGCTCATGGCTCTGGTGAGTCCGCAACCGATATTGCTTCTTACATCCAGTCTGTCTACGGAGACCAGTATTTTCGATCTGTATCCGCATCGCCCAATTTGGATGTACCAGGCCACGATGAAGATGAGGATCGTTTGTCAATGTCACCGGGGCAGTAAGTTACAATTGCGGCTACCCGAACCCATATTATTCATTTAGGGCCTTACCATGAGTTCCACGCAATACTCGGCTACGCCTCTCACTGTTTTTCAAGCTGGTTCGCTGCAAAAGGACGTGTTTAGATCAGTAGAGCGGCTACGCAGTTTACGTGACTACGCTGTTTCCATTGCGGATATGGGGACTGTCCCCATTTTAGATCAGCTGCTTGAGAACGCTCAGACCTATTCCATGTTCCTCGAAGAGTTAATGACTCCCTCCCTTGAGCGGTCTGACACTGATAAATCGGTGACACCGACGCTGCTTGCTCAAATCAGGCAGCACTGCGAGCTTGTTGACAAGGCGTACGCCGATCAGGAATCCGCTACCCTTGCCGGTGACCCGGGTACCACATGACCTTGCTAAAAGAGAATCCTGCAGAGATCGGAGCTGATACCGCAGTTAGCCATGTGCCCACCGATTACGAGGGCCCTTGTGCTGTCATCCAGTCACAGTCCTTAGCAAACGTTATCGCCGTGCTTCCCTCAGTTAAGGAGGCAAACCGTGTGGCCAGATATGCCATATCGCCGTCTGGCGGGTATGGATCTGTTTATGTCGAGCCTACAGACCTTGCTGTAACCTGCTTAACGCTTGAGGCATGGCTCTGAGGGTTCAATGCTACAGTGCGTGAAAAAAGCTTCTTATAGCCGCTGCGCGTTTGGCGGCAGTGCCGCTGGCGGGCCTTTGGCCCTTTCCTGATTTCGGGGCGGGCGCCTGCCCTTCCCTCAAATGCCTGGTCGCCGCCGGGCGGCTTCCATGCTTCAGCTGCTCCCATTTCGATATTCTTCTTGGCTAAATGCTTCGGTTTTTGCCATGTTATACGCCCGCACTTAGATTTATAGGAACTCCGAGCGCTTCATGAAATCCCGTCCGTCCCAACACAAAGGTTATGGTGGTCCAAATAATCGCGATCCGCTTCTCGACACGGGGGTTCCCGGTGTAATCGTGTCCAGAGCGATAAAGAAAGACCAAAAGCGCGTTGTGGTGTCTGCAGCGTTCCAGATGGGACAACCCGGTGGAAAGCCAAAGCCAGTCATGCGCTATGTTGGCAGTCTGTTTGAGGGTGCGCTGGCGGATGATCCTCTCGATGCTTGTCGACGATTCTCCGGCTTTTTGCGCAAGGCCATGGCCATACGCCGCTACGCTGAAAGCTTTTACGAGCGTGGTGAGTATCCAGCTTCACGGTTACATTATGACGATGTGCCAGGTTCTATTGTTGAGATGGTTCCCGAGCCGCCTGTTATGGACTTGAGGGCCATCATGGATTCCTTTGAGCCTGGTCATGCATCTGGTGAATCTGAGGCGGACCTGGATGGGCTCGCATTGACCCTGCAAGGGTATACGCTGGAGCGCCGAAGGCCTCCGATCGTTTTCAATGGTCACCGCCTGACCTTCCACTCACTGATGGCTGAGGGTGTCAGAGTTTTTGTCCCAGAGCAGATGGGGCGCGGTCGGGATCATTGGTGGTTAACCGTTGATACTGAGGATGGGCAAATCCTTGATGAAATCTACGATGGTGACCATGGTGGGGGTAGCCAAACCTCTCTTCGGGAGGCTTGGCTTTATCTGGTTTCGCTCCTGCGAGCGCACCCGGCCCGATAGAGGTATTTCCTGCTGGCGGGTTTTACCTGGTGTGCCAACGCGCTATTCGCCTTTCGGCTTGCTGTTTGTTTTGCTTTCCGCGGCGCGCAGAGCTTTTTCGAGCAGATCGGGTACCGGTACCGAGTCCGGGAAAAATCGATCCGGGATATGGGTTTCTCTCGTTATAGGTGTATCGAGTCGGTAGTGTGTCTGGCGCAGTTCCTCGTAGTACCGCCGAGCAGCAATTGCGCGTTTATAGCACGCCAAGAAGTGTTCGCGGTTAGTGCCGTCACGGGCAACGCTATAGAAGACTTCGTTGCGCGCCTTATCCGCCACTGTCGATTGTGCGACTCTGAGCATTAACGTTCGTGTGTTGCCTGGCTTGGCTGTTCCAAGCCATACGCCCACAACACCGGTGTCGACGGATGTGCGGACGCGCTTTGTGTCCCTGGGGGTAAGGTTTCCTTCCATTAACCGCGTAATGACGAATGCCCAGGCCTGGTTGAGCGAGTCAAGGTTAGAGCTTTGCTTGGCGCTGAAATACGCTTTCGTTGGTTTCCCTTTTGTCCGCTCGATGCGAACTTGCCAGCCCGGCCGGGAGTTACCATTCCAGGAAATATAGGTTGGAATATAGAAGCGGCAGCCATTGATATCTTTCGCCTTAAACCGCACCCACACGTCGCCAACGCGAACGTGAGGGTGTGGTTTTTCCAGGTCGATACTCAAAAGCTCCGTTAGTGTCATGCTGGCCTCAGCGAGAGTCTTCCGTTGTCCTTGCATGGTTGATTATTGCGTAAAGGAATCCCAGTTGTCTTCGGGCCTCGTCTTCGCTGGCCTCGGATCCAGGGGAAAAGCCGGCCAACGTCATCAGGCATTGTTGTGTGTTCGGCAAGCCTAGATCGTAGATCTTTTGCGGCGACAGGTTGGCCAGATCTTTGAGAAGCGAGCCGAGGAAGTGTTTGGCTCGATGTGCGAATACATCGTTACCTCCGAGCGCGCCTGACGCCAACTTGTCCGTATCATAACCAAGATCTTCGACGGCCTGGATAATCCGCGCGTGTACCTTCACTTTCTCTTCGAGTTCGGCAATACGCTCCTGCCGCTTGAGCGACGGAAGAAGGAACTGATGAACTATGTCCCGCCCTTTTGGGGTTAAGGCAACCCGCTTCACGGTTGGCGAATCTTCGTAAGCAGCCATATCAATCAATGGCGCCCTGTCGTTAGTGTCGCCGGCAAGCAGGGATAGGCGCATGCTTTTCTTCTGGCCCATCAGCAACCTTACGCATCGGGTCATTCTGTCGGGCGCAATGCCAACTTCACGCCGGACCTCCGCCAGCTGAGCATATCCCCTGTGATCCGCCAGCAGCTGGATGCACAAAAGTGTTTGCAAGGCCTCGACATCGCTTGAGTTATTCCACAAGTAGAGTTCGCTCAGAGCCTGTCCAAGTTCTTTGGCAATTGATTGGCTGTTGTCAGACGTCATCTATTTCCTCTATCCGCGCACATTGATTGGAGTTCTCCAAATTATAACTATGTTTTTGGAGTTCTCCAATTCAAGTTTATTGCGTGGCTCTAATTTTTGCGTTGAGCGCTTAGCCGTCCAGGAGGTAGTAATCGTAGGCGAAGCCCCAGATAACCTGCCGACTGCGTTTAGGGGCTGTCGACCGGCCGCGGCTATCGCGCCAAACCTTCACGAGAACAGGTTTGTTTCGATTCGGGTGAAAGATGATCAAGCTGCGATCACGCTCTCGGATTGCTTCGTACCCCTCTTTGGAGTCAATGTTGATAGGTAAGCCGTTGTGATAGACCCATACTTCATTCATAGAATTTTCCTTCTGGTTAAATAATTGAGCCCGGAAAATCATCTCCGGGTATCTTATTTATGCCGAAGGATTGGTTACTCTCGCTGCCTCGCATAAGTATTTATACGTACCCCATCGTTCACCTCGTTGTTGGGCGCCCTTTTGTGCCTTCCTCCAACATTCCCATGAAGCCCCTATTGATAGGGGGTCACGCATTTCTCGGTAAGCATTGCGTGCTACATTGGAATAAGGCACCACTGAAGGTCCTGGGAGGCGGGAAATGCCAAGGCACAGACCAACTAACCGGCTTCGTTCCGTACCGGAACATGGCCGAGGAAAAGCGCAGGTAGTAGATCGTCCTGGACAGCTTGCACACATCCTTTGGGCCGCGTCGCGGGGTGAGCTTGGTTGCCGGAATGTCGCGGTAATTTGGATGCTTTTCGGAAGCGGTATGCGGGTAATTGACTGCTCCTCCACCTGAAGGAAGAGGATTCCCAATTCACCGACAACTGGACACGGAGACTGACTCCATGCCACTTACACTCTCTCCAAGGGCTAATACCGCCAGCCCGGCGGCTTTAATATTGATCGCGGCATTGATGTCGCGGTCGTGTTCGGTTGCGCAGTCGGGGCAAGTCCAATGCCGTATAGTCAGGGGCATAGCCTCCATCACAAAACCACACCCGGAGCATAGCTTGCTGGACGGGTACCACGGGTCAATGGCCACCACCTGGCGGCCAGCCCAGTCGGCTTTGTACTCCAGCTGGCGAACGAACTCGCCCCATCCGGCATCGCTGATGGATTTAGCCAGCGAGCGGTTGCGCAGCATGTTTTTGACCTTGAGGGATTCGACGCAGATCACTTGGTTCTCGTTAACGATCTTGCGGGACAACTTGTGCAAGTTGTCCATCCGGCAATCGGAGAGCTTGGCGTGAATACGCGCTACCTTCTGTCGGGCTTTCGCCCGATTCCGGGAGCCGAGTTTTTTCCGGCTCAGGCGCCGTTGCGCCTTTGCCAGCTTGGCGGCGTATTTGGCCGTATGGCGGGGATTGCCGATTCGGAGTCCATCGCTGGTCACGAACAGGTCTTTGAGACCCAGGTCAATGCCGGTCATTTTCGGGGTATCCGGAATTTCTGGTTGATAAAATGCCAAAGATGTAAAGAAGAAAATCTTTCTCAGCGGATTATCTGATTGATCCTCTTCAGCCTACTCTACTGCCAATTTTCTGTTTCCACCTTCGCCTGAGTCTTCATAGCGATGCTGACTAGGGAGGACAGCGAGAGCTGGGCAAGCGTCAAAGCGGTTCTGGTTCATGCGCAATCCGGACACCTGCACAACATTCCTCTTGTAAGAAACCGATCAAATTCTCTAGGTGCCCATACTCGGGTATACAGACAATCGTGCGGCTATGTTTCTCCTGCCGGATCAGCCCTACCTTGGCCATGCGCGCAAGGTGATGTGATAGCGTCGAAGCAGGAATACCCAGCCCCTTCTGGATATCTCCGGCCGAAGCCCCATCATGGCCAGCTTTGACCAGAAAGCGGAACACGGACAGTCGGTGACTATTCCCTAGCTCAGCTAAGCTGGCTGCAACCTTTTCGTGATCCATAGCACGCCCCAATAATTCGATGTTTCTAGAATTATAGTTGACAGGTCGGATAAACGCAAGTAGGCTGCGTACATCATTTCGACAATACTAGAAATATAGGAGTAATATTGAATGTCATCTCAACTCCAAGACGCTCTAGGCATGTTCGCCTTTCTCGCTATCGAGCTATCGGTTTTATTCATTGGCATTAGCTTGCTGGTCGGAGTTCTTCAACGTCACATCCCACCATCCAAGGTGGAAGCGTTACTGACTTCCAGTGGGAAGCGAGGCTATTTTCTTGCTGCTGGTTTAGGAGCTATAACGCCCTTCTGTAGTTGCTCGACTATCCCCATGTTGAAAGGGTTGATTCGGGCACGGGCCGGTTTTGGGCCGATGATGGTGTTTCTTTTCTCATCTCCGTTGCTGAATCCTATCGTCGTCGGCCTGCTGGTTGCCACGTTTGGATGGACACTTACTGCTATCTATGTGCTCGCCGCTTTGGTGGTCGCGGTAGGTGCCGGATGGCTGCTTCACACGCTTGGCTTCGAGCGTTATGTGCGCCGGACGGCGACACAAGAGAGCAGTGGATGTAGTTCATCAGCAAGCCCGTGCAGTGCTACATCGACCGCATCGAGTTGCGGCACCAACAGCTGCGACACCACTCCGAAGACGGCTTCTTGCGGGGCTGATAGGAAGACAACAGTCTCTACGTCTAGCGAATGCTGTGACAGTCAACCCACTGTCACGGTTAAGAAAGAAGGGAAGTACAGTGGTGTGTGGCGGGAAGCTTGGTCGGACTTTATCGATGTGTTGCCTTACCTGCTCATCGGTATTGCGATTGGCAGCGTGATCTATGGTTTCATGCCCACTGACTTATTGGAGCAGTATGCAGGCCCAGATAATCCCTTTGCCATTCCAGTTGCCGCTGTCATCGGCGTGCCGTTGTATATTCGCGCTGAAGCCGTCATACCTCTGGCAGCGGCTCTGATGGCCAAAGGCGTGGGTGCCGGGACGGTGCTAGCGTTGATCATCGGCAGTGCCGGAGCCAGCCTGACTGAGCTCATTCTGTTGCGCTCTTTGTTCACGCTGAAGCTTTTAGCGGCGTTTTTAGCAGTCATTTTTGCTATGGCGATGATTGCCGGTTACGCCACCTACCTGTTTTTCTGATCAAGGCGGGAGATGATTAATTCGTTAAGCCTTCCTGGGTACCAGTTGGTGGATTCTGATGAGCAGAATGAAGACATACATTTTCGGCTTGAAGCACCTACACCAGTAGCCTGCGAGGGGTGCGGCGTGCAGGGTGAGTTCGTACGGTTCGGCAAGCGTGACGTTCCCTATCGTGATCTGCCCATCCACGGCAAGCGGGTCACTCTCTGGGTGGTCCGCCGCCGATACACCTGCCGGGCCTGCAAGACAACATTCAGGCCCCAGCTACC
>NZ_LLYU01000012.1:0-97185 GCF_002049515.1 Marinobacter sp. tcs-11
AGCAGGCCAAGATTCGGCTGGCGGGTGTTCTCACCGGTGTGGAGTGGTTGCCGGCTTCACAGGGGGCAGCTTAGAAAGCTGCAATCTGCAGTAGATCAGAAAAAACTCTACAAAATCCTAAAGCAATCAGAACGCCAGACGCTTCTTGAGAGCGCAGAGAATCATCTGAACAAATCGCTGCTAACGCGGTTAAGGACACTATCTCGTCAGGGCGAGCCCTCCACTAGTCAACACCTGAAACGGCCGGGTCTATAAGGCATCAGTGCGACTGCCCAATCGACTTGAACATTGATTTAAAATGAATCCTGAGGGATTCAAAAATCCAAGGAAAGGAATAAAACGATGAAATTCATTGGTGCGCTGATCTGCGCTCTCATTCTGGCTGTTGCCGGCTATTTCTGGTTCTCTGAAACGCCTCCGGCGATTAACAAGGAAGCCCTGCTGTTTAATCCCCCGGTGGGAGATGTTCGATATTTTGCGGTTGATCAGACCACAGAAATTGGGGTGTCTGGCAGAGGTGGGTCGGTTAACAGGATGACCAGCGTTCTGCGCAGCGAAGTGCTTGGTGCGGATGCTGGGTTGGTTGAGCTCCAGTCCGGCGCCCTGAAAGTTGCAGAACGAGGACGTGGGCGGACACTTGTAGACACCGAGTCGGGCGAGCCACAAAGCAGTGGTGAAAAACTTCTGGCCGATTTTTTGCGGTCTGGAGTTGTTGAGCAGGTAAGTGTTCATGGCGTGATCAAAGAAAGTACTTACCAGAATCCGGATGCCCTGAAGAGCATTAGTGATCGGCCAGAAGTCCTGCAGACTCTACTTCTTCGCAGCCTGAGTATTTTTCCTTGGTATCCTGGCCAGTTTCCGAATGAAGATCTGGCGATTGGATTATCGTGGCAGACTGAGAATCAAGAATGGAGTGGCGCAACCCTTCAGGGAATGCAGTTCGAAGTTACTCGGTTGGATAGTCAGACGGTGACCCTGGAATTTGCACCCGTCGGAGAGCAAGACCTGCCGGCCGATGAAGATTCAACCCCAAATAGCTTTAGTGCTGCTGGCTACCTCGAACTTGAACGTGCAACAGGCTGGCCGAGGCAGGCTAGTGTTCAGATCAGTACTGAAGAAGAGCATCAAGGGGTAACCTTTCAGATTACCAGTCACTTGAAGGTCAGGCAGTCAGAGGTTGATCCAGGGCCAGACACCGACAGACTGATGTCTATGGCGAAAATATCGATGCAGGCTCGCCCCATCGATACCTCGAACACCGTCTTTAATGACTACTTCACACCCCCCTTCAGCCCGGAACCGGTGGAGACCTCCCTCAATGAGATCCAGCAAACCCTGCTTTGGTTTGGTACGGAACCGGTTGATTACCGCTATGGACGAGCCGTTGGGGTTGAGTCAAAGCTGAATTCCTCCAATCTTCAAACCGCAACGATTCATCCGGTTAACCGTGTTCGGTTGCTGGATGCTGATGGCGAGCCGGTAGTGGAAAACACAATACCGAATCCGGATTTCAGAGTCCTCAAACCTTCGATCGGTGGCAACGCTGCCAGCGCGAGAATGCCCTTCCTTCGTATGGGACTGACGGATGAACAGTTGAGGTCGATTGATGTGATTGAATTCGACGCTCAAGTAACCGTACCAGACCAAGAGTACTCGGTCCTTCTTGACAAGAAAGATAAGGCGATTGAACTGGAGAACGCCGGGCTCAAACTGATTATCGAAGAGTGGGGTGCTGAGGTAGTTCGCATTCGGGTATCCGAGACCGGCGGAACACCACCAGGGGCTCGCCCCATGATCATGGGCTATCCGGTCGACGAATCGGGAGAGCCGGTAGCTCAGTTTGGTCTGCGCATGACCCATTCCGCTTTCGAGACCGTTCTGGGTGCCATGAAGAACCCGCCCCGCGGCGCAAAAGCGATGGCAGCTGAACTAATGCAGGGTCTCGACGCAATGCCTCCCCACGAGAGAAACGGCGATTTTATCTTTGAGTTCAGTCGCACATCAGCTCCTTTGCCAGACCGGTTCAGATTCAATTACATGAGCACTCGCACCAAAGCTATGACATTCATTGCGCCCGCAGCCAGAAAAAACACGGTTGGTGACGATGTCGAGAGCAGTTGAGGGGATGGAGGAGTCTCCGTTGCTCCCTGAGCCTAGAAACAACAGGCGACGTCTCGGCCAAGATTTGCAGCCAGTAGGTGACTACGCAGGTATTCAACCTTATTACCGCGTTTGTGAGGATGTGCAAGCTGTTCACCACCAGGACAAATGTGGCCCAGAGGCATTTCAGTCCGGTGATTGGTGGTGGAGTCAGGGTCGAATTCGTTTTCTGAACGGCAAGGCATTCATTGGTCTTTCAGCCGCACAGCTGCTAATCCCTTATCTTTGGGGCGGGCTTGTCTTGGTTGGTGGAGGGATGATGCTCTTACATTATGCTTCCAAGGTTGAGCTCCCTGACGAACTAAAATCACTTTTAGGCCTCGGAGTGGTTTTGGGTTGGATAGCTCTATCTATGTTTCTAATCATAAAAACCTTACCTTGGGTTATGAGCGCCGCTGCCTTTCTGTTAAAACCGTTCGAAAAAGGCCTTTCTAGGATAACGGATCGCAGCCTTAAAGCGGGCGAAAGCTACTTCAGCCGAGAAACCGGCCAGGTAAGTTTTGCTATGCCGGGCGGCAAGAAACTGACAGCGCCCTTTGAGGAATTCGATGCCTATGTTGAGCGGGTGATAGAAGCCGGCGGGATCTTCTATCGCTTGATGTTCGTGCATCGTTACACCGCCAAACAATTCAGCCAGACGTCCCTGAGCCGGGTCGAACCCACGAAAGAAGAGGTAATGGCGCTGTGGGACATGCTTCAACGCTACATGGATACCTCTCAGCCCTTGCCGGACGTGCCAAGGCTCGAGCCGTTCCGCCATCTGGATCCCGTTACCGCTGAGCATGACGGGCGTATCGGCCGCAACCCACGCTTCTGGCGCGATCTGGATTTGGAAGCTTGGAAGCAAGGGGAGGGCAAGGAATGGCTGAAGCGGCAGATGGAATACCCATGGGATAAACGCAAATGCAGGCTCACACCGCAGTTGGGCAAGATCTCGATGGCGGAGTACCGAAAGCTGCGCCCGGCCGATGCCTGGCCGATTTGAAATGCTTGATAGTATCGGCGCAGCCACATGTCGCTCAGCAACTTCGTTTTTTGTGTTGCTTGAGGGATCTGCGTGACTGAACTGCTGCAAGGCACTGTTTTATCGAACACCGCCTTTCGGGCGATGGAGATTGTTCCACTGCCGAAAGCTCCCAACGAGCGATCGCGCATCGGCGAGGAACTCCAGCCTATCGGTACCTATGCCGGCATTATTCCCTATTTCGGGACAATGGAAGATGTTGAAGTGCTCCAGGAGCACGAACAGTCAGATCCCGAGTTCGGGTCCAAAGATTGGTGCTGGGACTACCAAAGGATTCGATTTTTGAATGACAAATTGGGACTCAAGGTTTTAGTCCTTGCATTGCCGGTCATATGGGTTTTTTTCCTATGGTTCAGCGGTATAGCGTTAGTCGGTTGGGGAATTATTGAGGCAAATAACAACTTAGATATTGCATCCGAGATTCTGGTCTTTATTGGTGGGCTTCTTTCGCTAATGTGGATTGCGTTTGCGATTTGGGTAACTCCGGTTACCACTAACTGGCTCATGAGCACCGGGATGGGATTTGTGCTCAAGCCCTTTGAAAAAGCGATCAACAAGAAACTGGACGACATCCTCGAGGACGGTTGTAGTGAGTTTAACCGAGCCACCGGGCTGGTTCGCCTGGCTCTCGGGCAAGGCCGGTTTTTCGAAGCCCCGTTCGTGGAATTCGATGCTTATGTGGATCGAGTGATCCAGCAAAGCGGTGTGTTCTATCGGCTCATTTTTGTGCATCGCTATACACAAAAGTCATTCCATAAAACGGCTTTCAGTACCATCGAATCCAGCAAATCAGAGGTCCTGGCACTTTGGGATGTACTTCAGACCTACATGGATGTGACGCAGCCCCTGCCAGATGTACCACGGCTGGAACCATTCCGACACCTGGATCCGGTCACCGCTGAACACGACCTGCGCAGCGGTCGCAACCCTCGCTTCTGGCGCGATCTGGATTTGGAAGCCTGGAAGGAAGGGGAGGGCAAGGACTGGCTGAAGCGGCAGGAGGAATATCCCTGGAATAAGCGCAAGTGCCGGCTCACGCCGCAACTCGGTAAGATCTCGATGGCGGAATACCGAGAACTACGTCCGGCCGATGCATGGCCGATTTGATAACACGCTCGATTCTGTAATGGCTGGACCGAAAACCGGCGCCATTACAGAATCGAAGTCACTTTACCAGCTCCCCACATTCTCCATACTCGCCCAAGGCTCCCGTGCTGGGAGCGCATCGCCTTTCTGCAGCAACTCAATGGAAATCCCGTCCGGCGTCTTGATGAACGCCATATGGCCATCCCGGGGTGGGCGATTGATGGTGACGCCACTGGCCTGAAGTTTCTCGCACAGGGCGTAGATATCGTCCACCCGGTAGGCCAGATGGCCGAAGTTGCGGCCGCCGGTGTATTCCTCTGGGTCCCAGTTGTAGGTCAGTTCGATCATGGGCGCCTTGTCTTCCCGGGCCCGCGCTTCGTCTTCCGGGGCGGCGAGGAACACCAGGGTGAAGCGGCCTTTTCCGTTGCTCTTACGGCTGATTTCTACCATACCCAGCAAATCGCAGAAGAAGTGCAGCGTGTCGTCCAGGTTGCTCACCCGGATCATGGTGTGCAGGTATTGCATAAGGTTCTCCTTGGCTGGCTAGGTTCTGAATTGTGTACCCCACAGTTTACGGTATTCTTCGGCTATGACTAAAAACGAGATTACCGAGACGTTGCTGGCGCTCGAGGTGCCGGCGGTCCGGCACCTGGCTTGGCTGTGTCTGTCGCCTCAGTTGTTAAAACATGAGCTCAGTTTCGATCCTGCCGCCCATCTGCCCCCCGAATTCCTGGAGACGTTGAAACGGTGGGAGCGGAATCCTGAAGCCTTGCCTGTTCGGTTGGCGGAAACTCCGGAGCGTCGGCTTGGCCACTATTTCGAGCGCTTGTACGAGGTATTACTGCGGGATCTGTTGGGTTGGGACATTGTACTGCAGAATCAGCAGGTTCAGGCCGAAGGGCGGACGCTGGGTGAGCTGGATTTTCTGGTTCGCAATCGGTACTCCGGCCAACTGGAGCATCACGAAATTGCCATCAAGTTCTATCTAGGCTTCGTAACAGAGGCGAATCAGATCCAGTGGTACGGACCCAATGCCCGGGATCGGCTGGATCTGAAGACTGAGCGCCTGCTGAATCACCAAAGCCGCTTGTGCCAGCGACCAGAAGCCCAGGGCTTGCTGGCCAGTGTTGGCGTCTGCGAAACAGTTACGCCACGAATTTTCATGCCAGGCTATCTGTTCTATCCGGTTGCTCAAACGCTGCCTGAGGCCCCGGCACAGGTGCCGAGGGAGCATCTGAAAGGTCACTGGATGAGGCTTGATCAGGCCCGGCAGGAGAATATCTCTGGCTGGGTACCCCTGTTCAAGCCGGACTGGATCGGCCCCTGGGCTCAATCGGCTGCGCCGGATACAGCATCGGCGAGGGCGGCGTTTGATCGGGTGGAGTGCGCCGGGATACCCCAGTTGTTTGCCGTTTTGAACAGGCGGCCGGAATCCGATCGCTGGGTAGAGCGCAACCGGGTGTTCGTTATGCCGCCTCAGTGGCCGGGTGGGGGCGCCTAAGACCGTTGTAGGGGCTGTTCGGTTCACAGAAACGGGCGTTGGTCGTTGTCACATTCGTGACACGGTTCTAGAATTCCGGGCTGTTCAGGTGGCATCAGGACGATGCCCGTAAGCCAAGGAGATGCCCTGATGGAAGATTGGCAAGGATGTCTGTCTCCGGAGTGTCAGACCGCGCTGTTGATGGCCCGAGAAAATGTTGGGCGCCGGGGCGGTTCTGTGATTACTGCCGAAGATTTTCTGCTGGCATTGCTCGATGCCATCCCCGCGATTCCCCCGTTTTTGCAACGCCAGAGTATCGATCTGGACGAACTCGTTCGCACCATTCAGGGTGAACAGCCCATCGTGACCGAGGTGGTCGGAGACGGTGATCTGTCCTCCCAGTTGATCTATTGGATTGCCTCCGCCCGCGAGTCGGCAGAGGTCCCCTGGCTCGATTGGCCGGTGCTTCTGAAAGCCCTGACGTCCCAGTGTGAACGGCTTCAGGATAAAGCCTACGTAGCTGTTCTCGAGCTTGTGACCTACTGGCCCTCGGCACATGACGTGCCTGTGCCCACCTCCGATGCCCGTTTCGTTGCGCCGGTATCGATTGCTGAACCAGAATGGCTCGCGCTGGCGGAAGATGTTGCGGTTGCCCTGGCGGCCAATCCCGAAGCACTGATTTGGGTTCGGGGGCCGAGGGGGGGCGGCAAGTCGGCCTGGCTGCACTCGCTCCTGAGCACTCCCGGCCTGGCCTGGGTTCAGGTTGATCCTCGCCGGGAGTCGGAAGTGCTGGCCTGTGATCAACCGGTTTTACCGCCAGGTGATTCGTCCTCTGAGCATTGGCCTGCGCTGGTATTGGACAATGTCAGCCCCGCCGATTTGCTGACGTTGATAGCCGAGCCGCTGGGGCTGATCCGGGATCTGGTTTCCGGCTGGTCTGGGCCAATCCTGCTGATTGGTCGTGATTCGATGACGGATTCCAGCGGTGTCGTTCGGCTGGGTCAGTTGCTGGGTCGTGAACCCGAGGTTCTGGAGTTGCCTCCGGTGAGCGTCCGTCAGCGGAGGGCGGTACTCACCGCACATCAACCGGCAATCGAAAAGCGTTGGAATATCCAGGTTTCCCAGGCAGCTCTCGAATATGCGGCTTCCCGACAAAGCAGCTGTGTCAGCACTCCTGGTGGCATGCTGCAGTGGGTACGGCGAGCTGCCGCCCGGCTGGATTTGTTTGCCAGTCGTGGCTCGGTGTCGGCGGCGGCACTGGAGGGCGAAAAAGAGGTGTGGCACCGGCAGTCTCTGGTTGCACTGGCGCGGGGAGAAGATTGCCATCTCCCGGAGCAGAAGGCGGAGGTCCTGATGATTGAACAGGCGGCGGCCGATGTTCTCTGGCACGAGCGCAAGCGGGCCGGCACGCTGCGACGATTGCTGGTGGACGATCTGCGCGAGGAACTGGAGCGATGGGTTGCAGCGAGGCCCGGGCCGGTTCACTATGTGCGACATTGCGAACAACTGCAGGGAGAATTCTTGGGTGCAGGATCTGGAAATCTACATTCGTGACCTTGAACCGGCCGCGGTCTCCAACTGGCTGGAAGGCCAACTGGACGAATTACAGCTGGACGATACCGACGTCAGTTCGGTGGTGAAGGGCATGGCCAGATATAGCGGCGCGCGGGTGCGCATCACGCTGTATCCGGGCGCTTTCGGCAAGCGTTTCACTTCACTGGTGATGGAAGGCGATGAGCTGCCCTGGAACAGCGACCTGGATTGCGCCCGCAGTGCCTGGCGGGCAATGGATACTGAAATCCGCTGCAGCCCGGGAGACTGGAAAGAAGGGGACCCGGTGGAGGACGATAAGTGGTGGCGGCTGGATCATCGCGGCGAGCAGTTGGTGGTCTGGAACTGACAGCCACAAGGTTTTCGGCTTGAAACAAAAAAGCAGCCCCGAGAGGCTGCTTTTTTATTGGCGCGTGCGGGAGCTGTCTCAGTCGCTCAGGATAGACACGTTGTCTGCCTGCAGGCCTTTGTCTGCCTCAACCACGTTGAAGCGCACCAGTTGGCCCTGGCGAAGCACGCGGCGACCACGGCCACGGATGGCGCGGAAGTGCACAAAGATCTCGTCGCCACTGTCACGAACGATAAAGCCGAAGCCTTTCTTGACGTTGAACCACTTGACGGTGCCTTCCTCGTTACCTTCCGGAGTGCTGTCGTCAAAATCGTCTTCGTCGTCGTCATACTGATTGCTGGGCTGGGCACTGCGAGGTGCTGCCTTGCGCGCGGCTGAGTTCCTGGCGGCAGGCTGCTTGCCGGCGAGTGCAATCGCAACAAAGGCGGCAACGGCAAAGACAACAAACGCGAACAGATAGGCCGCTATGCCACCCTGGCTGCCCAGAGCTTCCAGGCCCTGGCCCAACGCCAGGATTTTCAGGGGTTCCGGAGTGGTGGTAAGCAGAAGGCCGAGTACAAACGGTGCCGGAATCGCGATCAGAATGGCAACAAGGATCGCTTTGGCTGGATTACGCATTGGTTGGTTATTCTCCATGGTTTAACACTGACGATAAAAAGCCGGACATCGGGTAACATGGCATGTCTGGCCGGTGAACGCCGCCAATCCCGGGAAAACTGATTATCCCGGCCGCAGGCGGTAAAAGGCGGCATGATACCAGATTACAGAAAGGGCTGACCAAACCTCATGAGCAAAAACTCCCTGGAAGAACGACTGGCAGAACTGGAAATGCGACTTGCGTTCCAGGATGAGCTGATCAACACGTTGAGTGATCAGGTCGCCAAGCAGGAGATGGACATTCGGGAACTGTGGGACGCCAAGAAAATGCTGCACAAGCAACTCAAGGATATCTCGCCGTCCAATATCCGGCGGGAAGAAGAGGAAACACCCCCGCCGCATTATTGATCAGAGGCTCATTGTGAGCCTCTGGTTCGATTCCTTAGGCCAGCAGCTCGACCAGAATCTGTTCGTAGATCTCGGATAGTGTGTCCAGGTCCTCAGCCTTCACACACTCGTCCACCTTGTGAATGGTGGCGTTGATCGGGCCAAGTTCGACCACCTGGGCACCGGTGGGCGCAATGAAGCGACCGTCTGAGGTGCCGCCGGACGTAGACAGTTCTGTCTCACGGCCAGTCACGGTTCGAATGGCATTCTGTGCGGCCGATACCAGCGCGCCTTTGTCGGTCAGGAATGGCCGGCCACTGAGGTGCCATTGCAGATCGTATTTCAGGTTGTGCCGATCCAGGATAGCGACCACTCTCTCTTCCAGGCTTTCCGCGGTGTTCTCGGTGCAGTAACGGAAGTTGAAGTGCACCAGGCACTCCCCGGGCACAATATTGCTGCCGACGCCGGCCTCGACACGAGTTATCTGGAAGGTGGTAGGCGGGAAGAAGTCGTTGCCGTTGTCCCAGAATTCCTTGGCCAACGCGTCCAGTGCCGGTGCAACGTTGTGGACGGCATTCTCGGCCAGATGCGGGTAGGCCACGTGGCCCTGAACGCCGCGAACGGTGAGGTATCCGTGAAGGGAGCCGCGCCGGCCATTCTTGATGACATCCCCTACCTGGTGGGTGCTGGACGGTTCGCCAATCAGGCACCAGTCCATTTTCTCATTGCGGGCTTCGAGGGTTTCCACCACTTTTACGGTGCCATCCTGGGCCGGGCCTTCCTCATCGCTGGTGATCAGCAGGGCAATCGAGCCCCGATGATTCGGGTGGTTGGCCACAAATCGTTCACAGGCGGTGATGAAGGCCGCCAGGCTTCCCTTCATGTCCGCTGCGCCCCGACCGTGCAGGTAGCCGTCCTTGATGATCGGGTCAAACGGCGGGTGCGCCCAGTTTTTCTCGGGGCCGGTGGGTACCACGTCGGTGTGGCCGGCAAATGCCAGAACCGGCCCATTGTTGCCCTTTCTTGCCCACAGGTTGTCGGTTTCGCCAAAGCGCAGGTTTTCCCCACTGAAACCCAGCGGCGCCAGGCGTGACATCATGAGTTCCTGGCAGCCCGCGTCGTCCGGCGTTACGGATTGGCGGCGGATAAGGTCCTTGGCAAGTTCCAGGGTGGGGGAGAGCGACATAGGGAAACCTGTTCGATAAGGAAAGAGTAGAGGGAATAACACCACAGAACCCCCGGTGTCGGTGGGTTCTGTGGCGGGCTACAGCCTTAGTTGTTGGCGTGCAGTTCTTCGTTCAGTTCAATGGCGGTCTTGTTGGTTTTGCACTCAACCGCACCGGTCTGGCTATTGCGACGGAACAGCAGATCGTTTTTGCTGGCCAGATCGCGGGCTTTCACCACTTCCACCAGTTTGTTGTGGTCATCCAGCAGGGCCACCTTGGTGCCTGAGGTGATGTACAGGCCAGCTTCAACGGTGCAGCGATCGCCCAGCGGGATGCCGATGCCGGCATTGGCGCCCAGCAGGCAGTTCTCGCCCACGGAAATAATGATGTTGCCGCCGCCGGAAAGCGTGCCCATGGTGGAACAGCCGCCGCCCAGATCGGAGCCTTTACCGATCATCACGCCTGCGGAGATGCGCCCTTCGATCATGCTGGTGCCTTCGGTACCGGCGTTGAAGTTGATAAAGCCTTCATGCATGACGGTGGTGCCTTCGCCTACGTAGGCCCCCAGACGTACCCTGGCGGTGTCGGCAATACGTACACCCTTGGGCACCACGTAATCGGTCATCTGCGGGAATTTGTCGACCGACTTCACTTCCAGAATACGGCCTTCCAGGCGTGCCTGCAGTTGCCGCTCCGGCAGTTCATTCAGGTCAATGGCGCCTTCGTTGGTCCAGGCCAGGTTGGGCAGCAGACCAAAAATGCCGTCCAGCTTCAGGCTGTGGGGCTTGGCCAGGCGGTGTGAGATCAGGTGCAGTTTCAGGTACACCTCCGGCGTGCTGGAAGCCGTATCGTCCGTTGCCAGTACGGTGACTACCACGGGGCGCTTGCTCTCAGCCGCTTTCTCGGCCAGTTTGGCCTGGTCTGTCCGGCCCAGTTGGCGAAGGGCGTTGGCAAACTGTGCCAGTTGTTCTGCTTTCACGCTGATGGCCTGGTTGCCACCTTTATAGTCCAGCGCAGACTCAACCACGTCGATCAGGTCTCTGTCGGGTGTCATGATCGGCTGCTGGTAGTACACCTCCAGCCATTCGCCCTGGTTGTTCTGGGTGCCGATTCCGATACCGAATGCAAAACTCATCTGGTGGTTGCTCCTGTTGTCATTAAATAGTCAGAAAAATTCAGCCCAGCCACGCAGACCAGTCGTCTGCGTTGAACCCCACATTTACGCCGTCTCCGCGCTCGACGACAGGGCGCTTGATGATGGAGGGGTTGTCCAGCATGATCTGGTGGGCACTTTGGGCGCTAATGGTATCACGAACCTCGTCGGGAAGTTTTCGCCAGGTGGTCCCGCGTTTGTTCAGGAGCGTTTCCCAGCCAACGGCCTGCTCCCACTGGCTGAGCTTCTCGCTGCTCAGGCCGTCTTTCTTGAAATCATGGAACTCATAGTCCAAGCCGTGCTCATCCAGCCACTTCCGGGCCTTTTTGACGGTGTCGCAGTTGCGGATGCCATATAACTTCATTGTTTAAAACCTTTTACGAACTCAACGATACGTTTCGCGGCCTCAACGCATTCCTCCAGGGGAGCCACCAGCGCCATGCGCACGCGGTTTTCACCCGGGTTGTGGCCGTTTACCGTGCGCGACAGATATCGGCCCGGCAATACGTGTACGTTCTGTCGGGCAGACAGTTCCCGGGCGAAAGTTTCGTCGTCCATGGGCGTCTCCGGCCAGAGGTAGAAGCCGGCATCCGGGAAGTCGACGTTCATCACTTCGCGCAGAATGGGCACGACTGCCTCGAACTTGGCCCGGTAGGCGGCGCGGTTTTCGCGCACATGGTCTTCATCGCTCCAGGCGGCGATACTGGCCAGTTGATTATGTATAGGCATGGCACAGCCGTGGTAGGTGCGGTATTTCAGATAGCCAGCCAGCACCTCTGCGTCGCCGGCCACAAAGCCGGACCGCAGGCCCGGCAGGTTGCTGCGTTTGGACAGGCTGTGGAACACCACACAGCGCTCGAAATTGTGGCGGCCGATGGCGGCGCAGGTTTGCAGCAAGCCTTCCGGCGGGTTGGCTTCGTCCGGGTAGAGCTCTGAATAGCACTCGTCCGAGGCAATCAGGAAATCGTGCCGGTCGGCCAGTTCAATCACTTTTACCAGGGTTTCCCTCGGAATCACCGCTCCACTCGGATTGCCGGGTGAGCACAGGAACAGGATCTGGCAGTTCTCCCAGTCCGACTCGGGCACGGCGTCGAAGTCCGGGATGAAGCCATTGCTGCCATCGCAGGGCAGATAAACCGGTGTGGCGCCGGCCAGGAAGGCTGCGCCTTCGTAGATCTGATAGAAAGGATTGGGGCTGACCACGGTGGCGGGTTTGCCAGCATCCACAACCGCCTGAACCAGGGCGAAGATGGCTTCGCGGGTTCCGTTTACGGGCACCACGTGGCGGTTCGGATCCAATGACGCCGGTGCAAGATCAAACCGGCGGGTTGCCCATCCGGCAATCGCGCTACGAAGTTCGTCGGTGCCTTTGGTGGTGGGGTAATTCGCCAGTTTGTCCAGGTTATCGGCAATAACGTCCTTTACGAAGGCTGGCGACGGGTGCTTGGGTTCACCAATTCCCAGGGAGATAGGCTCCAGATGTTCTGGTACCGAAATGCCGGCCTTCAGTTTGGCCAGTTTCTCGAAGGGGTAGGGGTGAAGTCTTTCCAGATTGGGGTTCATTGAATCTCGTCCAGCATTTTACAGAGGTCCTGTTGCAGGGCCTGGCACACGCCCGGGTCGCGCAGGGGTTCGCCCTGTTCGTCGGTGATGAAGAACACGTCTTCAACCCGTTCTCCCAGCGTGGCAATCTTGGCGTTGGTCAGCCGCACCCGGTGCTCCAGCAACACCTGGCCAATCCGCGCCAGCAGACCGGGGCGGTCCGGCGTAATCAGTTCCATCACCGTGCGCTGATTGATGGTGTCGTTGGAGAAGGTCACCTCGGTCGGAAACGCAAAGTGTTTCAACTGCCTTGGCGTTCTGCGATGGATGATGTCCGGATAGTCTTCCGGGTCGTCCAGTTCTTCAATCAGGCGCTTGCGTACACGCTCCTTTCGGGCCGGGTCGATGCCCAGCGGCTGGCCCTTGTCATCAAGCACCACGTAGGAGCTGATGGAATAGGGGCCTTCGGTGGAATTGATGCGGGCATCCACAATGTTCAGGTTCAACTGCTCCAGAACAGCGGTGGTGGCGGCAAACAGGGCGACGCGATCTTTCATGTAGATGATGATCTGGGAATAGCCGTCAGTCGGGCCACCCCGGGTGTCCCGGATCAGCACCAGAGGATCCGGGTTGTCGCCGTGGCGAATGATGGCGGCTGTTTGCCAGGCGATATCGACAGTGGAATCCTGCAGGAAGTATTCGTCGTCCACGGTATTCCAGATCTGGTCGATCTGTTCGTCGGTCATGTTCTGGGCGTGGAGGATTTCCCTGGCTTCCTCCTGGGTGGCCCGGATCCAGGACTGCCGGTCTACCGGATTGTCAGTGCCGCGGCGCAGAGCCCGTTTGGTTTCTATATAAAGCTGGCGCAACAACGACGCGCGCCAGGTGTTCCACAGTTTGGGATTGGTGGCACTGATATCGCAAACCGTGAGGATGTAGAGATAGTCCAGGTGGGCGAGGCTGGGTACCGCGCGGGCAAAGGCCTGAATGATGTCCGGGTCGGAAATATCCTTGCGCTGCGCGGTCATCGACATTAGCAGGTGGTTTTCCACCAGCCAAGACACCAGCTGGGTGTCCCGTTCACTGAGATGGTGCCGCTCGCAAAAGGCTTCGGCATCAATGGCGCCAAGCTCGGAATGGTCGCCGCCCCGGCCTTTTGCCACGTCGTGGTAGAGGCCGGCAATAAACAGGGTTTCCAGTTTCGGCAGCCGGTGGATCAGACGGGAGGCCAGGGGGTATTCGGTTCGGGCCTCGGTGCTGTTGAGCCTCACCATATTACGGATCACCCGCATGGTGTGGGCGTCTACCGTATAGATATGGAAAAGGTCGTGTTGCATCTGCCCGATGATCTGGCCGAACTCCGGCAGGTAGCGGCCCAGCACGTTGTACTTCTTCATGGCCGACAGAGTCTGGTCCAGGGCATGGGGCGTGCGTAGCAGCTCCATAAACAGCGTAGTGACGGCCAGGTCAGACCGGAACGCGTCATCAATCAGATGCCTGTGGGCCCGGAGTGAGCGAATCGTGGTGGCCCGGATACCTTTGATCTCCGGGTGTTGCGCCATCAGCACGAAGATTTCCATGATCGCGTACGGGGCGTAGGCGAACACCTGATTGTTCACCGCTTCAATGTAAAGGTTGCGAACCTGGAAACGTTTGTTCAGGGGGCGAATTTCATCTTCGCCGCCGCTGCCAATGATGGCTTCGTCATAATACTGCAGGATCACGTCGGCCAGCTCCGCCAGTGCAAGCACAGTGCGGTAGTACTGCTGCATCATCAGTTCCACACCCAGGCGTTTGCCTTCGTCCTGGTACCCGAGCATTTGCGCCAGCGCTCGCTGGTGGTCAAACAGCAGGCGATTTTCGTTGCGGTCGGCCAGTAATTGAAGACCAAAGCGGAGCTGCCAGAGGAAGGTCTCTCCCTGATACAGAATCTGATGCTCTTCTTCGGTCAGGATGCTGAAGCGGGTGAGGTCGGCAATATTCTGCAGGCCGAAATGGCGTTTGGTGATCCAGCCGATGGTCTGGATATCTCGAAGGGCGCCCGGTGAGCCTTTGACGTTGGGCTCCAGGTTATATTCGGTGTCGCCGTATTTCTTGTGGCGCTGCTGCTGCTCTTCCCGTTTGGCGAGGAAGTAGTCCCGGTCCGAACTGACGTCGTCTGAATACACCTGCTCACTGAGTTGGGCTCGCAATCCATCCGGGCCTGCGATGGTGCGTGTTTCCAGCAGGTTGGTCAGGATAGTGATATCTTCCCGGGCGGCCTGAATGGATTCCGCCAGGCTGCGAACGCTGTGGCCAATATCGAGTTTCAGATCCCAGAGCAGGGTAACAAACGCGCCCAGGTCTTCCTGCCAGTCTTCTTCTATGCCGTTGCGGGTAAGAATCAGCAGGTCAATATCGGAATGGGGGTGCAGCTCGCCTCGGCCATAACCCCCGACGGCCACCAGCGCAATGTCAGCGGAGCGGGAAAATGGGTACCGGTTCCAGATCAGTCGGAGTACCTTGTCGATGGTGTTGGCCCTGGCATGAACCAGGGCCCGGACATCGGCGCCTTGCCGAAATGCCTCGGCATCAGCGTTGTAGCTTTCCCGCAACAGTTCGCGTGCGGCAAACACCGGTGAGGTGTCGTTACTGATGCGGGATTCCAGCTCGCTTCGGTCCACTTAGAACGACTCTTCCGATCGGCGGGTGAGCACCTCATAGCCATCGGAGGTTACCAGAATGGTGTGCTCCCACTGTGCCGACAGTTTGTGATCCTTGGTGACTACTGTCCAGCCATCTGCCAGTAACTTGGTCTGGTATTTGCCCTGGTTGATCATCGGCTCGATGGTAAAGGTCATGCCTTCTTTGAGTTCCATGCCGGTGCCGGGCTTGCCGTAGTGCATTACCTGGGGCTCCTCGTGAAACACTTTGCCAATGCCGTGGCCGCAATAGTCTCTGACAACGGAGTAACGGTGTTTCTCGGCATACTGCTGTATTACGTGGCCAATATCACCCAGACGGGTTCCGGGTTTCACCAGTTCAATGCCTTTATATAGGCACTCCTGGGTGATCTGGATCAGGCGTTCGGTGCCGGGCTTGGGCTTACCCACAATCCACATCTTGCTGGTGTCGCCGTGGTAACTGTCTTTGATGATAGTGACATCAATATTGATGATGTCGCCTTCCTTCAGCACCTTCTTCTCGGACGGGATGCCGTGACAGATTACGTGGTTGACAGATGTGCAGATAGACTTGGGGAAGCCCTTGTAGTTCAGGGGCGCGGGAATTGCCTGCTGTGTGTTGACGATATAGTCGTGCGCAATACGATCCAGCTCTTCCGTGGTGATGCCGGGTTTGACATGTTCGTCGAGCATTTCCAGAACTTCGGCAGCCAGGCGACCGGCCACGCGCATCTTTTCAATCTCTTCGGGGGTCTTGATAGTTACCTGCATCGGGCTTCCTGTTGATTTGTATCAAACCGGCATTTTAAGGGGCGGCGACATAAGGTACAAGGCGGGGAGCAGGCTATGCTGGCCATAGTCCGGGGCTAAAAATAATGGCGTTTGGCCTGGCAGATATGGTATAAACGCGCCCGCCGGAAACGAATCCGGCAAATTCACACACGTGTCAGCACGTTGTCCCAGGGTGCCGGCTCCTGTTTAAAGGAGGCTGGTTGGGGCAATCGGACGCGTGGAGGACTAACCCGAAGCTAAAAGGTAAATATCATGGCTCAGGTAAATATGCGTGACCTGCTCAAGGCAGGTGCTCACTTCGGTCACCAGACTCGCTACTGGAACCCGAAAATGTCGAAGTTCATCTTCGGCGCCCGTAACAAGATTCATATCATCAACCTGGAGCAGACTGTTCCGGCCATGAATGAAGCGCTGAACTTCATTCAGTCTCTGGCTGAGAACAAGAACAAGATCCTGTTTGTTGGTACCAAGCGCGCGGCTTCCAAGATCATCAAGGAAGAAGCTCAGCGTTCCGGTCAGCCTTACGTTAACCACCGCTGGTTGGGTGGTATGCTGACCAACTACAAGACCATCCGTCAGTCTATCCGTCGCTACCGTGATCTGGAAGCCCAGAGCCAGGACGGTACTTTCGACAAGCTGACCAAGAAAGAAGCTCTTGAGCGTACCCGTGAGATGGATAAGCTCGAGCGCTCCATCGGTGGTATCAAGGATATGGGTGGCCTGCCGGATGCCCTGTTCGTTATCGACGTAGACCACGAGCGTATCGCCATCAAGGAAGCCAATAAGCTGGGTATTCCTGTTATCGGTGTTGTTGATACCAACAGCGATCCCGATGGTGTTGATTACGTGATCCCGGGTAACGATGACGCCATCCGTGCTATCCAGATCTACGTGAAAGCCGTTGCCGATACCTGTCTGGAAGCTTCCCAGTCTGCCGGCGCTGGCGCTGACGAGTTTGTTGAAGTCAGCGAAGATGCTGCAGGCGCTGCTCCGGCCGCCGAGTAACATCCAGGCTTAACGTTTGAGTTGTAAGGTATGCCCGCCTGTTTATGCGGGTATACCTCCCCACCGAATTCGGAAAAGACAAGAGGATTGAACATGGCTGCAATTACCGCTGCAATGGTCAAAGAGCTGCGTGAGCGTACTGGCCTTGGCATGATGGAGTGCAAAAAAGCACTGGTTGAAGCTGAAGGCAATGTTGAAACTGCGATTGAAGAGCTGCGCAAGTCTTCCGGTCTGAAAGCCGCCAAGAAGGCCGGCCGTACTGCCGCTGAAGGCGTGTCTCTGGTCAAGGTGTCTGACGACAACACCGTGGCCTTCATTCTGGAAGTGAACTCCGAAACTGACTTCGTTGCTCGCGACGACAACTTCATGAACTTTGCCAACGACGTTCTGAATGTTGCCTTCGAGAAGGGCGAAACTGACGTTGCCAAGCTGATGGAAGGCGACCTGGAAGCCAAGCGTGAGGCTCTGGTTCAGAAGATCGGTGAAAACATCACCGTTCGTCGCATCATCAAGGTTGAAGGCCCGGTTGTGGGTGGTTACGTGCACAGCAACAACAAGATCGCTTCCGTTGTTGCCCTGACTGCAGGTGACGAAGAGCTGGCTCGCGACATTGCCATGCACGTTGCTGCTGTTAACCCGCGCGTTGGCAAGCCTGACGACATGCCGGCTGAAGAGCTGGAAAAAGAGAAAGAGATCATCAAGGCCCAGCCGGATATGGAAGGCAAGCCTGCCGAGATCGTTGAGAAGATGATGGGTGGCCGCATCAAGAAGTTCCTGGCTGAAAACAGCCTGGTTGAGCAGCCGTTCGTCAAGAATCCGGACCAGAAAGTGGGTGACCTGATCAAGTCGGCCGGTGGCGACCTGGTTGGTTTCATTCGCCTGGAAGTGGGTGAAGGCATCGAGAAAGAAGAAGTGGATTTTGCTGCTGAAGTGGCTGCTGCCGCTGGCACAGGCAAGGCCTGATTCCTCTTCGAGGCACTGCCGTGCAACATGGTAGTGCCACCTGAGTCTGCCACGTCAGCCGGGTTCGCCCGGCTTTCGTGGCGGGCTTGTATCTGAGATACCCCTTTTTTGAGGAGTATGTCAGATACAAGCCTGCAACGGGTTTGCGCCGGATAGCCAACAGACGAGAAGGGGACCACCATGCCGACATCTTCGAAAAACCAGCCCAGATACAAGCGTGTTCTGCTCAAGCTCAGTGGCGAAGCCCTGATGGGAGAGCACGATTTCGGTATTGATCCCAAAGTTCTTGATCGTATGGCCCTGGAAATTGGTGCCCTTATTGGCATTGGTGTTCAAGTGGGGCTGGTCATTGGCGGTGGCAACCTGTTTCGCGGAGCAGCCCTCAATGCGGCAGGCCTTGATCGCGTGACCGGAGACCACATGGGGATGCTGGCCACGGTCATGAACGGCCTGGCCATGCGTGATGCGCTGGAGCGTTCGAACATCCGTACCCGCGTGATGTCTGCTATCCCCATGAGCGGCATTGTCGAGCATTATGACCGTCGCCGTGCGGTGCGGGATCTTAAGGAAGGTGACGTGGTCATCTTCAGCGCGGGTACCGGCAACCCGTTCTTCACCACGGACTCCGCGGCCTGTCTGCGTGGCATTGAAATTGAAGCTGACGCTGTTCTGAAGGCAACCAAGGTAGATGGCGTTTACTCGGCCGATCCCCATCTTGATCCTACCGCAGTAAAATACGACCACCTGACCTATGATGAGGTTCTGGACAAGAAACTGGGCGTGATGGATCTCACGGCCATCTGCCTGGCGCGGGATCACGGTATGCCGCTTCGGGTCTTCGACATGAACCGCCCCGGTGTGCTGACGCGCATTGTGACCGGGGAACGGGAAGGCACATTGATTGAATGAATAAGGCTGCCGGCGCCTGAAGTGCCGGCTTCCTGCATGGAACCAGACGAACGAATTGAGGAAGCTGACGTGATTAACGACATCAAAGCTGAAGCCGAAAAGAAAATGAAAAAGAGCCTGGAAGCTCTGCATTCGGCTTTCAATAAAATCCGTACCGGACGTGCCCATCCGGCGATCCTGGACAGCGTAATGGTGAACTACTACGGTCAGGAAACACCGCTGAAGCAGGTGGCCAGCGTGAACGTGGAAGATAACCGGACGTTGACCGTTGCGCCCTGGGAAAAGAATCTGGTGCCCACGATTGAAAAGGCGATCATGACGTCTGACCTGGGCCTGAATCCGGCCACCAGTGGCGACATCATTCGGGTGCCCATGCCGATGCTGACCGAAGAAACCCGTAAGGAAATGGTCAAGCAGGCGAAGGCTGATGCCGAGCACGGTCGGGTGTCTATTCGTAACGCGCGCCGCGATGCCAATCACATGATCAAAGAGCTGGTGAAGGAAAAGGAAATCAGCGAAGACGATCAGCACCGTGGCGAAGATGAAATTCAGAAGCTCACCGACAAATACATCGCCGAAGTCGAGAAGATGTTGAAGTCGAAGGAAGAGGACCTGATGGCGGTTTAATCGCCCAGGTTAGCTCAGGAGCAGGATCAGCGGCGGGGTCGTCCCGCCGCACAGAGGATTTCATGACGGCAAAAGTTACCGCAGAAATTCCGGTGGCAGCAGATAACTGCCCCCGGCATGTCGCCATTATCATGGATGGCAATAACCGCTGGGCGAAAGCACACCGGCTGAAGGGAGTGGCGGGCCACAAGGCCGGGGTGGATGCGGTCAAGGCGGTGGTGGAAACCTGTGCCCGAGAGGGCGTGGAAGTGTTGACCCTGTTTGCCTTTTCCAGCGAGAACTGGCGCCGGCCCAAGGATGAAGTATCGGCGCTGATGCGTCTGTTCCTGATCGCGCTGGAGCGGGAAGTCCGCAAACTGCACCGCAACAACATCCGGCTGCGGATTATCGGCGACCGCTCAGCCTTCAACCCGGCGCTCCAGGAGCACATGGAGAAAGCCGAGGCGCTGACCCGTGACAATACCCGAATGACGCTGGTGATTGCGGCCAATTACGGTGGCCACTGGGACATCACCCAGGCGACCCGCAAGGTAGCGGAGCAGGTGCGGGCGGGCCAACTGGAACCCTCAGATATCACCGATGACCTGATCCAGGAACACCTGAGCATCGGTGATCTGCCCATGCCGGATCTTCTTATCCGGACGGCGGGTGAACAACGCATCAGCAATTTCCTGTTGTGGCACCTGGCCTACACAGAATTCTACTTTTCCGACGTTTTCTGGCCGGATTTCAAGGGCGAGCAAATGCTCAAGGCGCTTGATGCCTATGCCCATCGTCAGCGCCGTTTCGGTCAGACCGACGACCAGATTGCTGCTCGCGCTGCACAACAATAACGACCAAGCGACCAATACCGTGCTTAAAACCCGAATCATTACCGCACTCATCCTGGCACCGATTGCGATCGGTGGCATTTTCTTCCTTCCGCCCCTGGGCTTCGCTCTTTTTACCGGCGTTATCATCACGTTGGGCGCCTGGGAATGGGCCAATATGTCCGGTATCGAAAACCAGCCTGGGCGTGTCGGGTACGCGCTGGTTATGGCGGCACTTCTCTATGTCTTGCGTGACGTATCAGCACTGCTGGTGCTTTGGCTGGCGATTGCCTGGTGGTTGGTCTGTTTCTGGCTGGTCAGGCGGTACCCGGCCGGCTCCGAGCGCTGGGGCGCTATCCCGGTCAGGGCGCTGATGGGGTTCATGGTGCTGGTGCCCGCGTGGGTGGGCCTGAATCACCTTCGCAATGGCGGCTTCCAGTTTGGCGACGTGGCCAACAATCTGGTCGTTATTCTGTATATTTTTCTGGTGGTGTGGGTGGCTGATATCGGCGCCTATTTCGCCGGCCGCGCCTTTGGTAAAGCCAAGCTGGCGCCCCGTGTCAGTCCTGGTAAATCCTGGGCTGGTGTCTGGGGAGGATTGGCTGCAGTGGCCTTACTCGCCATTGTGGCCAGCCTCCTGGCCAACGCAGGTGTCGCGGAAGCCATGCTGCTGGTGGTGGCAAGTCTGGTGACCGGTTTTGTCTCGGTTCTTGGCGATTTACTTGAAAGCATGCTGAAGCGCTTTCGAGGCATCAAGGACAGCAGTCAGCTGCTGCCCGGGCATGGCGGCATTATGGATCGTATCGACAGCCTCACCGCGGCCATTCCGGTATTTGCCCTGATGATTACTCTGTTGGGCTGGTTGACCGCCGGCCAGGTCGTGGCATGACGAAACGCTCGATTACGGTTCTCGGCGCAACGGGCTCCATTGGCTTGAGTACCCTGGATGTTATTCGCAGGCATCCAGACCGTTTTTCAGTGTATGCCCTGACCGCAGGAACCCGGGCGGATGAATTGGCAACCCTGTGCCGTGAATTTCGACCGGCCGTTGCGGTGATGGCCGATGCAGAAGCTGCTGAACGCCTGAAGGCGCTGTTGGCGGATATGCCCGAGACCCGCGTGCTGGCGGGAGAAGCGGGGCTCTGTGAGGTGGCGGCTTCGGCGGAGTCGGACACCGTGATGGCTGCCATTGTCGGCGCTGCCGGCCTGGCGCCAACGCTGGCCGCAGTCCGGGCCGGCAAACGCGTTCTTCTCGCCAACAAAGAAGCGTTGGTGATGTCCGGCAAACTGTTTATGGATGCGGTTGAGCGCCACGGGGCCGAGCTGCTGCCTATTGATTCTGAACATAATGCCATTTTTCAGTGTATGCCGGCAGACAAGGTGCGAGACCCTTGCGGCGCGGGTATTACCCGTATCCTTCTGACCGCCTCCGGTGGACCTTTCCGGGAGTATGCGGCTGAGGACTTACGGGCGGTGACGCCGGCCCAGGCCTGCGCCCACCCTAACTGGTCAATGGGTCAGAAGATTTCTGTGGACTCTGCAACCCTGATGAACAAAGGCCTGGAGTTGATTGAAGCCTGCTGGCTGTTCAATACCTCGCCGGCAAACGTGCAGGTTCATGTCCACCCCGAAAGCATCATTCACTCCATGGTTGAATATGCCGACGGCTCGGTGCTTGCCCAGTTGGGAAGCCCGGATATGCGCACCCCCATTGCCAATGGTCTGGCCTGGCCTGAGCGTATTGAGGCTGGTGTCGCGCCCCTGGATTTATTCGCCATTGGCCGTTTTCACTTTGAACGCCCGGATTTGCAGCGTTTCCCCTGTTTGCGCCTTGCGGCCGAAGCCTTTGCTGCAGGCGGTACAGCGCCTGCGGTACTCAATGCCGCGAACGAGGTTGCAGTGGCGGCGTTTCTGGAAGGCCGGCTGTGCTTTGCCGATATCCCCGTTATTATAGAGCGAACCCTGACGGCCACAGACGTTGTGCCGGCGGACAGCTTTGACACTATTTTCGCGAAAGATGCCGAGGCTCGCCGCCGGGCCAGGGAACAGATCAGCCTGCTGGCTGTCTGACGTCCCTGGGCCTGACAGGCCGCTCATTCAGCCATAAACCGGAACGTCTATGCAGATCATTCAAACCGTACTGGCACTGGCGCTTACCCTCGGAATCCTGGTAACGCTGCACGAATACGGCCATTTCTGGGTGGCACGCCGATTCGGTGTGAAGGTGCTTCGTTTTTCCGTGGGGTTCGGCAAGCCTCTGTTTTCGTGGTATGACCGTCACGGAACCGAATATGCGGTAGCGGCCATCCCCCTGGGGGGGTACGTGAAAATGCTGGATGAGCGGGAAGGGCCGGTACCGGAAGAGCTGCGTGAGCAGGCGTTTACCTCGAAACCTCCGTCCCAGCGCATCGCCATTGCGGCTGCCGGGCCTATTGCCAATTTTCTGTTCGCGATTCTCGCTTACTGGGTGTTGAGTGTTGTTGGCGTTACCACCGTCGCTCCAGTGGTTGGCGAGGTGGCTCAGGGCAGCGTTGCCGAACGGGCAGGGCTGGAAAGCGGGATGGAAATCCATGCCGTTGACGGCCATAGGGTGACCTCCTGGCGAGACGTGAACATGCGGCTGCTCGAAAGGGCGGGAGAGCACGGTCAGGTTTCGCTGGAGATTTCCCTGGACGGCTCCCGGGGAACCGTAGCTGGTTCACTGGACGGATGGCGCCTGAGTGATGATACTCCGAACCCGCTGGCGGAATTCGGGATATCCCCCTGGCGGCCGGATGTGCCTGCGGTGCTGGGTGAGGTGACTGCCGATGGTCGGGCAAACGCGGCCGGCCTGCAAAGTGGTGATCGCATCCTTGCCGTTGACGGCGAACCGGTCTCTGATTGGTTTGCTCTGGTGGAGCATATTCGCAATGCCCCGGAGCAGACTCTGGAGCTGACGGTCGAGCGCTCTGGCGATGAATTGAATGTACCGGTAACACCGGCATCGAGAACCCTTGAAGATGGTCAGGTGATTGGTTTCGTCGGTGCCGGCGTAAGCGCAGTGAACTGGCCCGATGATCTGTTGCGGGAGGTCCGCTATGGGCCTTTGGCTGCCATACCCAATGCGGTGAACGAAACCTGGGCCGACACACGTCTGACCCTGGTGGCGATTAAAAAGATGGTTACCGGGCTGTTGTCGCCGACCAATCTCAGTGGTCCTATTACCATTGCCCGGGTTGCCGAGGCGAGTGTCAGCTCAGGGTTCGAAGACTTCGTGCGCTTTCTGGCGTATCTGAGTGTCAGTCTTGGCGTGCTTAACCTGCTGCCTGTTCCGGTTCTGGATGGCGGTCATATCGTGTACTACACCATCGAAGCCATTCGGCGGAAACCACTTTCCGAGCAGGCTCAGGCCTTCGGATTACGAATTGGTATGGCTTTGATACTGACTTTAATGGTGTTTGCTCTTTACAACGACCTGATGCGGTTGTGAGAATTGCGGGCTCCTTACCGCACATTAACCAGGCGAAATAACTGAATGAGACGTTCCCTTCTAGCTGTAGCCGTTGGCCTCGCAATTACCGCAACCGGTATGAAGCCAGCGCTGGCGGATGAATTCACGGTTGCGGATATCGAGGTAGAGGGCCTTCAGCGGGTTTCAGCGGGTTCTGTGTTTTCAGCTTTTCCGGTAAATATCGGCGAGCGTATGGACGAGACCCGGTTGGCCGAAGCCATCAAGGATCTGTTCCGGACCGGATTGTTTACGGATATTCAGGCCAGTCGTGATGAAGGCGTGCTGATTCTGTCGGTGCGGGAACGCCCGTCGATTTCCTCCATTGAGATCGAGGGTAACAAGAATATTGAAACCGAAATGCTGATGGATGCCCTGGCCGGTGCGGGCCTCGAGGAAGGTCAGGTATTTCGGCGTGCCACTCTGGAGAAGTTGGAGCTGGAAATTCTGCGCTCTTACATCGCCCAGGGTCGCTACAACGCAAGGGTAAAAGCCACCGCGGAAGAGTTGCCCAGGAACCGTGTCGCCATTCGCCTGGACATCAATGAAGGCTCTGTCGCCGCCATTCAGCACATCAACATCGTTGGAAACGAGGATTTCAGCGATGAAGAACTTATTGGTCTGTTTGAGTTGCGCACCAGTAGCTGGTGGAACTCGCTGACCAATAAAGACAAATACGCCCGTGAGCGCCTGAGCGGGGACCTGGAGTCTCTGCGTTCATTTTATCTTGATCGCGGCTATCTGGACTTCAGCGTTGAATCCAGCCAGGTGTCTATCTCCCCGGACAAGCAGGAAGTCTTTATTGCCATTGCCGTTAATGAAGGCCCCCAGTACACCATCTCGGATATTCGTTTGCGGGGTGAGCTGATTGTCGGCGAGGAAGAGCTACGGAAATTCATTCCGGTAAAAGAAGGGGACGTATTCTCCCGTGCACAGATGACGGCGATTTCCGAAGCGCTCTCGTTCCGGCTCGGTCGCGAAGGCTATGCGTTCGCCAACGTAAATGCGGTACCGGAGCCTGGCGAGGACAACACGACTGCCGTTACCTTCTTCGTGGAGCCCGGCAAGCGGGCGTATGTCCGCCGGGTAAACTTCGACGGCAACGTGTCCACAAAGGATGAGGTGTTGCGCCAGGAAATGACCCAGATGGAGGGTGGGGTAGCCTCGTCCGACCGCATCGAATTCTCCAAAACCCGTCTCGAGCGCCTTGGGTTTTTCCAGACGGTCGATGTCGAAACGGTTCCGGTACCCGGCACCGACGATCTGGTTGATGTGAACTACAGCGTGCAGGAGCAACCCACGGGCAGCTTGTCCGCGTCGGTGGGCTTCTCGCAGAACTCCGGCGTGATTCTGGGTGCCTCGGTCTCGGAGAACAATTTCTTCGGTACCGGCAAGCGCGTCTCGTTTGGTGTGAACGTCAGCGATTCGGTGAAAAGCGCCAATATTTCTTATCTGGATCCATACTATACGGTGGACGGGGTAAGCCGGGGCTTCAGTTTGTTTGCCCGTGAGACCGATTACGAGGAAGAGGATATTTCCTCCTACCTGCTGGATGAGTACGGTGGCCGGGTAACGTTTGGGTATCCGACAGACTCCATCACTCGTTTGAATTTCGGTGCCGGCGTGACTCAGTCGAAGATCAAGCCTGGCGTATTTTCTGCCCAGGAAGTAAGAGACTTTATCGCCGACGAAGGTGATTCATTTACCAATTACTTCCTCTTTGGCAGTTGGCGCAGGAGCACGCTCAACCGCGGGGTACTGCCAACCAATGGTTACAGCCATTCTCTGTCGCTGGATGTCGCTGTGCCGGGCAGTGACCTGACTTTCTACAAAGTCAGCCACAAAACAGATTTTTACTTCCCGCTGACGGATTCGGCCAACTGGGTTTTACGGGCGCGAACTGAGATTGGCTATGGGGACGGTTACGGTGACCGCAGTCAGATGCCGTTCTTCGAGCATTTCTATTCCGGGGGCTATGGCTCTGTCAGGGGATATGAAGCAAACTCTCTGGGTAACAAGGCGGAGCGTGCGGCAGGCGATTTCTCGGATCCCGATCCGTTCGGTGGTAACGTTCTGACAGAAGGTGGGTTGGAGCTGATCTTCCCGACGCCCTTTGCAGGAGACTCCCGCTCCATGCGCACGTCTTTCTTTGTTGATGCCGGTCAGGTGTTTGATACCGAAAGAGGTTTTGACCCTGAGTTGGGTGAGGTACGGACTTCAGCCGGTATCAGTTTCCAGTGGATCACCGCGGTAGGTCCATTGGCTTTCAGTCTGGCCAAGCCGCTGAACGATAAATCCGGTGACGATACCCAGGTCTTCCAGTTCTCACTGGGGCAGACGTTCTGACCGGGCTATAAAAAAAGAAAGAATGAAACAAAGGAGAAGATTGATGACCCGTTTGATGACTATCCTTGCCGCCGCTCTCATGGCCTTCTCGGCCCAGGTGGTGGCGGAGACCCGTATTGGTGTGGTTGATCTGCGCCAGGCCCTGTTCTCTTCCAATGATGCCCAGGCCTTCAGCGAAAAACTCCAGCAGGATTTTGCCGGCGACGAAGCCCAGGTGCGTGAAGCTCAGGAGGCCGCTCGCAAGTTAAAGGATCGGCTTGAGAAGGACGGCGCCATGATGAACGAGAGCGAGCGTAATCAGTTGGCCGCCGAGTTTCAGGAAAAGGTAAAGGAGTTCAATTTCCTCAAGCAGCGCCTCGACGCTACTGTTAACCAGCGCAAGCAGCAGTTTCTGGAAGGTGCGCGCCCTGAGGTAGACGCCGCTGTGAAGGAGCTCCTGGAGGAAAATGACCTTGATCTGATTCTGCCCAGCGAAGCGGTGGTTTACGTTAAGCCGGAGATGAATCTGACCACACAACTGCTTGAAAAACTGAACCAGTGATGTAGAAAGGGGCTCCCCGGCCCCTGTGTTTGGAGAAAACGATGACACAGAAGTCCTTTCGGCTGCAGGAGATTGCCGAGGTATTGGGAGCGAGCCTCCGGGGAGACCCCGATATCCGTATTACCGGGCTTGCCACCTTACAGGCAGCGGTTCCGGGCCAGATCAGTTTTCTGGCCAACCCCTCCTACGCCAAATACCTGAAAGGTACCCGCGCGTCTGCGGTGATTGTGTCTGCGGCTGTGGCTGATGAAGTTCCGACCAATGTCCTGTTACTGGACAACCCCTACTTGGGCTATGCTCACCTCAGTCATTGGTTTGATCCGGCTCCCAAGGCTTCCCCAGGCATTCATCCAACAGCCGTGGTTGATGAGTCTGCCAGTATTCCTGAATCTGCTTCCATAGGCCCGCACGTTGTGATTGAGGCCGGGGTTCGTATTGGTGAGCGGGTGGCTGTCGACGCTGGTGGTTTTATTGGTGCAAGAGCATGTATTGGAGACGACAGTGTGCTTCGGCCCCGGGTCACGCTTGCTCATGATGTGGTGGTTGGTAAGCGCTGTCATATTCTCAGTGGCGCGGTGATTGGTTCCGACGGCTTCGGGTTTGCCAATGAAAAGGGTGTCTGGCATCGCATCGCGCAGCTCGGTGCCGTGGTGCTGGGCGACGACGTGGAGGTTGGCGCCAATACCACCATTGATCGTGGCGCTCTGGACGACACCACGATAGGCAACGGCGTAAAGCTGGACAACCTGATTCAGATTGCTCACAACGTGCAGATTGGTGATCACAGCGCGATGGCGGCCAAGGTTGGTATCGCAGGTAGCACCCGAATTGGCAATCACTGCGTGTTTGGTGGCGCCTCTGGCGTGGCTGGTCACCTCGAAATAGCCGATCAGGTTCACCTTACGGGTATGACCCTGGTGACCGGTGATATCCGGGAATCGGGGGTGTATTCTTCCGGCACTAGTGCGGATACCAATCGCCAATGGCGAAAAAATGCCGTCCGCTTTCGCCAGCTGGATGCTCTGGCGCGACGGATTAAAGAACTGGAAAAGAAATTAGAGGGCTGAGGCCGATCAAGATGATGCACATCGATGAAATTCTGGAGTACCTGCCGCACCGTTACCCCTTCTTGCTGGTGGATCGGGTGACTGAGGTCGAAAAAGGGAAGTCGATCAAGGGGTACAAGAATGTATCGTTCAACGAGCCCTTTTTTACCGGTCATTTTCCGGACAATCCGATCATGCCGGGCGTCCTGATCATTGAAGCCATGGCGCAACTGTCAGGAATTCTTGGTTTTGTGACTGTGGAACGGAAACCGTCGGATGGCGTGGTACAATATTTGGCTGGGTCCAGTAAAGCGCGTTTCAAGCGCCCCGTTTTACCGGGTGATCGCTTGGATATGGAGTCTGAGTTCATCTCTGGCAAGCGCGGTATCTGGAAGTTTGATTGCCGTGCACTCGTTGATGGCGAGGTGGTATGCGTGGCAGAAATACTTACCGCTGAGAGAGAAGTTTGATGGCGACAAATGACTGGTCGGGTGTCCATCCTCAAGCGATTGTGGACCCGTCAGCCAAACTGGCGGATAACGTGACGGTTGGCCCCTGGAGTTATATCGGTCCGGGGGTGGAGATTGGTGAAGGTACCGAGATTCTCTCTCACGTGGTTATCAAGGGGCCGACAGTGATCGGCCGCAACAACCGAATTTTCCAGTTCTCCAGTATCGGCGAAGAATGCCAGGACAAGAAATACGCTGGTGAGCTGACCACGTTGGTCATTGGTGATGACAATGTTATCCGCGAGAACTGTACGATCCATCGTGGCACCATTCAGGACCGGGGTGAGACCCGGATCGGTAATGGCAACTTGCTGATGGCTTATGTGCACGTGGCCCATGACTGTATTGTCGGAAATCATACCATTCTGGCCAACTGTGCCACCCTGGCAGGGCATGTGTCCGTGGGTGATCATGCCATTCTCGGTGGCGGTACCATGGTTCATCAGTTCTGTCATATCGGGCCCCACAGCATGGCTGCCGGGGGCAGTATCGTACTCAAGGATATTCCTGCCTATGTTATGGCCAGCGGCCAGTCTGCCCAGCCTCATGGCATGAATGTGGAAGGGCTGAAGCGACGTGGTTTTGCCAAGGATACGCTCCTTAGTCTTCGCAGGGCCTACAAAGTGGTTTATCGCCAGGGCCTGACGACCGAGCAGGCCATCGAAGAGCTGGAGCGCAACTTTGCCGATGTCCCAGAGGTACTCCCGCTGATTGACTCGCTCAAGGGAGCGGATCGCGGCATCATTCGTTAAGCCAGCCGGAGGCCGCTGGTGACACATCGACAGGCCAACTCGGCCACGTTCTCAGGACGAACCATAGCCATTATTGCGGGCGAGGCATCGGGAGATATTCTCGGTGCCGGCCTGATTCGTGCGCTAAGAAAGCGTTACCCGAAGGCTCGTTTTGTCGGCATCGGCGGCGATGAAATGATCGCTGAAGGCTTTCACTCGCTGGTGCCAATGGAACGGCTTTCCGTGATGGGCCTGGTGGAAGTGCTCGGGCGAATCCGCGAGCTGTTCAGTATCCGTGCCCGTCTGCTGGATTATCTGTTTACTACCCCCCCGGATGTTGTGGTCGGTATCGATTCGCCGGACTTCACACTGGCCATCGAGCGTCGATGCCGGGAAGCGGGCATCCCGTCGGTACACTACGTAAGCCCTTCAGTTTGGGCCTGGCGCCAGAAGCGTATCTTCAAGATTGCCAAGTCTGTCGACCTTATGTTGACCCTGTTTCCCTTTGAAGCCCGTTTTTATGAGGAGCATCATGTGCCGGTGTCTTTTGTGGGGCACCCTCTGGCCGACAGGATAGAGCTGGAACCGGATACTCTGGCGGCGCGGAAAAGTCTTGGTCTGGAGGTCGATAAACCTGTGCTGGCGGTGTTACCGGGTAGTCGAGGTGGTGAAGTTGAGCGCCTGGGTACTCTGTTTCTGGAAGCTTCCCGTTGGCTCCAGGCTCGCCGCCCCGATCTCCAGCTGGTTATTCCTTGCGTCAATCGGGATCGTGAACGGCAGGTGCGTGATCTGGTTGAATCCCTGGAGGTGAGCTTGCCTGTCACGCTGGTTCGTGGTCGCTCGAGGGAGGTGATGGCCGCCAGCGATGTGGTGCTGCTGGCGTCGGGTACCGCGACGCTGGAGGCTATGTTACTGAAAAAACCGATGGTGGTAGGTTACCGGCTCAGCGATTTCAGTTACAAGATATTGTCCAGGTTGGTCAAGGTTCCCTGGGTGGCGCTTCCTAATTTGTTGGCCCAGGAGCAGCTGGTGCCCGAGTTGTTACAGGACGACGCAACGCCGGAGAAGTTGGGGGCGGCGGTTCTGGAAAGGCTGGAAAACGAACAGGAACGCGACAGGCTGCACCAGGCGTTTCTGGAGTTGCACCAGGTGCTGCGCCAGGGCGCTGACGAACGTGCGGCGGCAGCGGTGTCTGAGCTGCTGGAGTCTCGAAGCTGATGGTGGCCAAGGCACTTCCTCCTTTTCAGTGTTCCTATCGCGGCTCGCTATTGGCGGGTGTGGACGAAGTGGGGCGTGGCCCGCTCATCGGGGCGGTTGTGACGGCCGCTGTGATTCTTGATCCAGTGCGGCCTATCCCCGGGCTGGCGGATTCCAAAAAGCTTACCGAAAAGAAACGCCTGCGATTATATGACGATATTCTGGAAAACGCGGCTGCCTGGAGCCTGGGCCGATGCGAGGCCAGTGAAATCGACGAGCTGAACATTTACCAGGCGACAATGCTGGCCATGAAGCGTGCCGTTGAGGGGCTCTCGATAGCCCCGGAGTACGTTCTTGTGGACGGGAACCGTTGCCCGAAGTGGCGCTGGCCATCCGAGCCCGTGATCAAAGGTGATAGTCGGGTTGAGGCGATCAGTGCTGCCTCCATCCTGGCAAAGGTGACGCGAGATCGCGAGATGGAGGCGCTGGATGTCCGGTTTCCGGGTTTTGGGCTCGCCCAGCACAAAGGGTACCCCACGCCTGTGCATCTCGAGGCGCTCAATCGCCTTGGGGTGACCCCGGAGCATCGCCGATCCTTTCGGCCGGTAAAGATGGCGCTGGATGCCGTCGGGGTTTATGGAGGTTCGTCCGCGCCTGTTCAGGAGTTGAACTATCCTGCCGATTTATTTGAAAATATCGATTGACAGGGTGCGGGGCCGGCGGTAGTATACGCGCCACGTTGACAGGGGTGGCCCGGTTAACAAACAGTTTGATGCGGGGTGGAGCAGTCTGGTAGCTCGTCGGGCTCATAACCCGAAGGTCGTTGGTTCGAATCCAGCCCCCGCTACCAATCCAGAAAAGCCAGCTTTTGCTGGCTTTTCTCATTTCCGGGGCCAGTGTTTTATTCTGACCCTGTTTCTTGCAAGGCAGGCCAGTTTTACTGGTCTGCCTTTTTTGTTTCCGCTTCTCTGCGATGTACCGGGTGTCCCCTCAATTAATTCCGATTTCCGTCTTGCATTATGGTGACGGGAAAATGACGATTTTTTATCTTTAAAAATGACGTTTATCGCATCATCATTCGCGCCGATTTTATAGAATTTCACAAAATCGACGGAAATATGGTGGTGAATAACCTTGAAACGCGTCATTTATATGTCAAAGGCATGGATTGCCGCGTTGTTGGTAGGGATGGTGCTCGCGGGTTGCGGCGGCGGTGGTTCCGGCGGTAGTGAATCCGCCACTCAATCTGGCAGCCTAACCGATACCGGAAGTAGTGTTGGCAGTGCTCAGCCGGTTGCAGAGCGCTCTGCTGTATTGAGCTGGTCTGCGCCTATGACTCGTGTAAACGGTGAGTCGATCGCGATGGGAGAGCTGGACAGATACGTGATTCGTTACGGGCAGGATGCTGATGATCTGTCCAGAGAGATCACCGTAGATGGCGCCAGTGGTGAGGCAGAGATGTCCTATGTGGTCGATAACCTTGACGCTGGTACCTGGTATTTCACGATTCAGGTTCAGGACACTGCCGGTCTTCTGAGTGAGCCTTCTGAGCCGGTCAGCAAGACCATCCAGTCTTGAGCAGGCATGCCGGTTCAGAACATCGGGTCTGCGATTGGTAGCTTCAGGGTGAAAGTGGTGCCTTCGCCCGGCCGTGAGTCTACGCTGATCTCGCCTCGGTGTTTTTCCACCACCGTTTTAACGAACGAAAGCCCCAGGCCGGTCCCATGCGCTCCGGCGATCTCGCTGCGCTTCTGTCGATGATAGCGGTCGAACAGTAAGGGCAGCTCCTCCGGATCAATGCCATAGCCCTCGTCTGATATGGCCAGACAGGCCAGATGCGCTGCCTGATAGACGTGAACGCTGACTGCAGAGTCCGGGGGGCTATATTGCACGGCGTTGGTCAAAAGGTTGATGACGGCCCGTTCCAGAAGTTCGGCGTTGCCTTTCAGCCACAGATCTTCGGTACCGTTCAGCACGATCGAAATGCCTTTTTCCTGGGCCTGCTCGCACACACTGTCCCGAGCGTTCTCAACAATCGCCAGAAATTCGCATTCGTAGAACCGGGTTTCGGTCAGTTGCTCGGCACGAGCCAGTTGTACAAACTCTTCGGCCAGATGATAGCTACGCCGTGCCAGCCGCCCCAACTGGTCGAGTTGGTTGGCGTCAATATGGCTGGGATCCCGTTTCAGTTGCTCGATCAGGGCCAACTGAGAGACCAGAGGTGAGCGAACATCGTGTGAGATGAAGTCGATCGCCTCACGATGCTGCCGTTGCTGCTCCCGGAGTTCGGAGATGTCTGAGATGTTGGCAATAATGCCAAACTGGCGACTGTTTTGCAGGGCAAAAGGTGCCAGGTGGATGAGAAAGTCTTTACCGTTCAATGTCAGGTCTACGGTTCGGCTTTGTCTCAGTGTCAGCGCCTCTGAAATGGTTTCGAACCAGGGCGGCAAGTCCCGGGGGTCGTGGCCATCAAGGAGGGTGGCCAGAGGCATGCCGCTGAGACTTGGCATAGGCTCGCAAAACCAGTCTTCAATGTGACGGTTAGTAAACCGTATAACGCCTAATTCATCGGTCACGATGATGCCATCGGGCATGTGCTCGAAACTGTGGCGAATAAACGCCTGCATTTCAGCAAGCTTCTGGGTGGCAATGCGCACTTTCTCGATCCGGGCCGAAATGTTTTCCCGGGGACCCTTCTGGCGTTCACTGTCTGCATGGGGCTCCAGCTCCAGCTGGTTCAGATAGCGCTGGATGACCTCCCGACTGAGGTCGTTCGGCAGAGTCAGGCCGAGCAGGTAGCTGGTGCCGCCACGAATCAGTGTTATCCAGCTTTGGTTCTGCTGGTGTTCCCATCGTCCTGGCGTCTCCGTGGGTGGGGCCTGGGCAAGGGTCATTTCCTGTACTTCCAACAGGTCACCCTCTGCTGCCAGCAGCCATCCGGGTGGCTGGAACAGCGCACGCAAGTGCATCAGCAGCTGGTGAGGATGCCGGTTCGAAGGTTCAGGGAGGGATAGCCGCGGCGTTCTGGTCATCTCGTCCAGTTGCCGGTTGAGAAAGCGATTGGTCATGGCAAGCCGGAGTGCGCTGGCAATGGGCATCGCGGCCATCGGCAGAATCAGGGCGTTGGCTACGGACAGCTGAACCCGTGCCCCAATCAGCAGCAATACATAACCGGCTACCAGCCCTGCGGCAATGGTCGCACATGCCAGCAGGGTGGCAGCAGGGCGCAGGCGGGGCAGAAGCAGAGCTAACAACAACAGTACGAGCAGATTCAGTGCGGGTGCGGCCCAGGGCTCCGCCGGCACGATTAGTATATTCTGCTTGCTCGCGGAATAGACATTGGCATGGAATTCCACCCCGGACATTGGCCGGCTCAGACCGGAAAACGGCGTGGGCAGTATGTCGCCAAACCCCGCGGCGGTAGCGCCGACCAGGACGGTTTTGCCGGCAAACTCCTGCGGTGAGGGCGGGTGGCTCAGCACGCTCGCGTAGGAGTAGGTGGGTAAGGTGCCGGCCCCGCCTGCCAGGGGCACCAGCCGATAATCCTCCCGGACGTTGATGTAGTTCGGCAATTGCGCCTGCATCTGATTCGACATTGGCAAGTGAGCTGCGAGTGACAGGGTCGGCCATAACCGGCCGGCAAGGCCGTTGTACAGATAGAGCCCGCGGGCGACGCCATCAGTGTCCAGCTCGATATGGGCATGCCCGATCGCCCCTGCGACACCTGCCAGGCTGGGTGTGGGGAGTTGTTCACTGATCAGCCGCTCCCGGGTTGGAGCGGTAAGATAGGCTGGTAGAACAACGTTGCCATGGCGGGCCATGGCGCTAGCCAGTTCCTCATCGCCCGGCCCGGCTTCCGGAAACAGGATGTCGAGCACAATGGTTTCTGCGCCGGCTTGCCGCAAGGTGTCGATCAGCGAGGCATGAAGACTTCGGTCCCAGGGCCATCGGCCAACCTGTTCCAGGCTGAACTCATCAATGGCAATGATGGCCACCGAATCATCCATGGGCGCTGGCCAGGTTGTGATCGCCCTGTCATACATCCAGTCATTGATTCGACTCGGCAGCTCCGTTGCCTGAATCAGTAGCAGGGTGGTGACGAGTAGCAGGCCCAAGGACCACGGTGTTGTTGTTATCGGTAACCAGTCCCTTCGCATCGGCCTTTTTGTCGTAGAAGGTTAGTCGAGATACAGCTCCCTGCCCGGGCCCCAGCGACTGGCAAGAGGGCCGTCAGAAAGCGCTTTGACGCGGACAAAATACCTTCTTCCGGGAATCAGGCGCAAGGCCGCAGTGGTATCGGCGATATCGGCTTCCTTGATGATATTGCGAAACGCCGGCTCTTCAGCCAGTTGCAGACGGTAATCCGTGGCGGTGTCGATATTTTCCCAGAACACCCGAACCTGGCTGTCCAGATAGTTCACGCTGATAATCCGAACTGGCGGCAGAGTGCCGTTAACAACGATCTTGCGCGGCTCGGAGGTGGCAACAGAGCTGCCTCCTGCCTCCGTAACCACGCGCCAGTAATACTGGCCGGGGCTCAGGGGGCGCGAAGGAAGCGCCTGGCTTTCCGGCGCCCACTCGCTGGTTGTCACCAACTGCCGGAAACTGTCATCCTCGGCGATCTCCACCCGGGCAACTTCGTTGGCGCCATTAAGCTGCCAGCGGAATTCCGGCATGTCGTCGTTCACGCTCTCGCCATCAGCCGGTGCGGTGAGGTCCGGCTTTTTTGCCTGAAGGTCTACCTCAAGTTCCGCGGTACCGGGCATTCCGGCAATACCGCGCTGATCAATCGCGGCGAGCTGGATTTCGTAGCGGCCATTGTCAAGTTGGGCGATGTCGAAACGGGTGCCAGACACATCACGACTCTGTACCCAGGTGCCTGATGCCTGGTCAAAAATGTCCAGCCGGTAGGCCGGGTAACCGCCTGCCTGCCAGGACAGTTCGGCCGGAAGCTGAGTAAGCACCGATGGCAAGGGATTCATGGTTGGCGCTGGCGGAAGCTGTCGAATATTCAGGGCGCCTCCGTTGGCGGTGGAAACACTCGCGCCATAGCCGGCTGGAATGCGGCGGGTGTTGCCTGGCTGGCCGAAGTCCACCACACCTTCGGTAACCTGCACGCTGCTGCCGTTGGTGGTGGCTTGAATGGCAAATACCGTACCCCGGACCGCGGCGACAGCGGATGGTGTTTCGATTTCGAAACGGGCTCCGCCCTCAATGACCGGGCGAACACGGGTGTGAACCTCGCCCCGTTGCAGGCGAAGCCGGGTGTCGACCATGCCCGATTTGCCAAACTGGGTCAGGCGATTGAACATGAGGCGGGAGTTCGGGGAGATCCGGAGTTCCGAGCCGTCGGCCAGTTCAATGGTTGCCGATCCGGCACCGGAGAGAATTTCGTCGCCAACCCGGACAATCGAATCTTCGGACAGAGGGAGTTTTCGCCCATCCATTCCGGAGATCTGTTGCACGTTGCCGGTGACCGCAATCACCCGGGCCGGTTCGGGCTGACGTTTCAGCCAGTTTACGGGAATGCGCAGGGTATCCCCGGCGCCGAGTTTGGCGTTGCTGGCCAGGCCATTATGCTCCAGCAGTCGTTGCTGTGTGGTCTGCTGGGAAAGCAGCGTCTGGGTTATGCTCGCAACCGTATCACCCTGGCGTAAGGTATAAACCCACTCCGGGGCATTGTCCCGTTGTTGGCTGCCGGATACCGCAGAACCCCGTGCGATTGACAGCTCCGCGACAGTGGTCGCTGGTACCATGAATGCCAGTGCAAGGAAGGCCAGGGTTTTCAGGTGCTTGCTCAGAGCGTCAGGCATTTGCAGTGTCATCGTTCCGAATTTCGTTTGCGTCACCGGGCTTGATGGCTTCGAGCCGATAGCCTCGCTGGTAGATGGTCTTGATGCGAAATCCGTTTTCAGGGTTGAGCCCGAGCCTTCTGCGAAGGCGGCTCATATGCGTATCCACCGTGCGGGTATTGATGTCCCTGGTCAATCCCCACACCCGCTCCAGCAGCATTTCGCGGGTGAGCAGGCGGCCCTGGTTCTGGAACAGGAACAGGGTCAGGTCGAAGTCCTTGTCGGTGAGCGTTAGTGGCTCCCCGTGCAGGAGAATTATGCGTTGGTTGGTGTTGATCTCGAAGGGCCCAAAGACCAGAACCTCCTTTTCGATTTCCGGGTTGCTGCGGCGGGCCAGTGCATTGATGCGCGCGACCAGTTCAGCCGCTCGTGCCGGTTTGGCGATATAGTCGTCGGCGCCGGCATCCAGGGCACGGACGATGTCGGTTTCACTGTCACGCTGGGTCAGGAAAACGGCCGGCACAGGCCAGTTCAGCTGTGCCCGGATGTTCTCCAGTACCTCGATGCCGGTCATGTCCGGGATCTGCCAGTCCAGAATGATCAGATCATAACTGCGGTGCAAAACGGCACCGAGAAACGATTGGCCGGTCGGAAAGCTGTCACAGTGATGTCCTTTCTCTGAAAGGATGGACTGGATGTGCTGCGCCTGTTCGTGTTCGTCTTCCAGCAGAGCAATGCGCATTAAGCCTGGCCCTCGATCGTGTTGCCTGGTTTATATACCGTAGCGCAGAGCCCTTGGTCAGACCCTGCAGTGTCGGGGATTATCCCAAAAAATGAGTTCCCGTTCAGTATCGTTATGTAGAATTCCGTAAGTCCACCGCAGGCCGGCCGTTGTGGTCATCAACTGTTTGTCGGCAGCCGGGGAAATTGCTGCAGCCCCAGAACCAGCCTTTTTTGCTTTTGCGCCGCACCAGGGGCGAGAAACAGTGGGGGCAGGGTACCGGTTTCTGGCTGGTTCCGTCCTCGGGTTGATCGTCTTCCAGGGGGCGGGTGCCCTTGCAGGCGGGGTATCGGGTGCACGCAAAAAACGCACCGAACTTGCCCTCCCGTTCAACCATTGGCGCCCGGCATTTCGGGCAGTGAATGGCGGTGCCGGACGTCTCTGCATTCGCCAAACCCGCAGCGGGCGCTTGCGCCATGAATCCGCGGATTTCATCTTTGAGGGATTCCAGAAACGCTCTTGGGTCCTCTTCGCCCCGGCGAACGCCTTCGAGAGTGGCCTCCCAGACAGCGGTGCGATCTGGCGTACGAATCGATTCCGGTAGCGCCGCGATCAGGGATTTCCCCTTGTCGGTGGCGCGGATAAAGCGTTTTTCCCGGACCAGGTAATCGCGGCGGAACAGCGTATCGATAATGGCTGCGCGAGTCGCTTCGGTGCCAAGGCCATCGGTTTCCCGCAGCGTTTTTCTCAGCTCGTTGTCGGCGACAAAACGGGCGATATTGGTCATGGCCGATAGCAGCGTGGCATCGGTGAAGTGTTGTGGCGGCTGGGTTTTGCGCTCGTTAGTCTGGGGATCAGTGCAAAGGACCGGCTCGTTTTTTTCCAGTCTTGGCAACGGAGCTTTTTCCGGCTCTTGCCCGGGTTCCCGCTTGCGGATTTCCAGCGTTTTCCAGCCTGGCTCGATCACGGCTGTCTCGGTGGCGCGAAAGCGATAGTCCTGAATCGCGACCGTCAGCCGGCCTTCCCGATGCACGGCGTCAGGTGCAAACTGCATCAGGTAGAATCGACTGATCAGATCGTAGATTTTCTGTTCGGCCGAAGACAGCTTGCCGTTTGGTGCGGGCCGCACTGTGGGAATGATTGCGTGGTGAGCATCCACTTTTTGGTCATTCCAGGCGGCAGAGCGGCGGTCTGTCCCGGTTTTCTCGCAGAATCCGGACAAATCCGGGGCGACACGGGCGATGGCACGAATCACCGCCTCCCGTTGGCTGAAATGCTCCTCTGGCAGGTAGCGGCTGTCTGACCTTGGGTAGGTAATCAGCTGATGGCGTTCGTACAGGTTTTGGGCGGTGTCGAGCACGTCTTTCGCGCCCATCCGGTATAGTCGGCCGGCCTCTATCTGGAGTGCAGACAACGACAGAGGTAACGGCGGCGGTTCCGGGCGATCGCGAAACCGGGCTTCATCAATTCTGCCGGGTCGGCCGCTGATGGCGGAGACAATCTGCTCGGCTACCGACTTGTCCAGCAACCGGTTTTCTTCATCCAGATGATCCTGAAATTCGTCACCGGGTAACCAGCGAGCAATGAACGGTCGCTGGTCGGCCTCCGGCTCGCTGGCCTGGAAGGTGGCTTCGACCCGGTACCAGGGCCTGGGCTGGAAGTGCTCGATGGTGTTGTCTCGATCCACCACCAGGCCCAACACCGGAGTTTGCACCCGACCCACGGAGAAGACGCCCTGTTCGCCCCGGGTTTGATAGCTGAGGGTATAGAATCGGGTGAGATTGATGCCATAGAGCCAGTCGGCCCGCTGTCTCGCCAGCGCAGAATGGGACAGTGGGCGGAACTCCCGGTTGTCTCGGGGGTTCTGTATGGCGCGGGCTACCGCCTTGGGGGTAAGGTCGTTGATCAGTATCCGTTTTACCGGTGCCTTGGTGCCGAGATAGCGCAGGACTTCGTCGACCAGTAGCTGGCCTTCACGGTCGGGATCACCGGCGTGGGTAATGAGATCGGCCTTGCGAACCAGGGCTTCGAGCACTTTGAATTGCAGGCGCACGCTGTCTTTGGGCACCAGTTGCCAGGGTTCGGGGAACATGGGCAGGTCTTCAATGCGCCATTTTTTCCAGGCCGGGTTATAGCGGGCCGGCTCGGCGGGCTCCAGCAGGTGGCCTATACACCAGCTTACCGTGGCAGCATCCGGTCCTTTACCGCAGCGTATCCAGCCCTGGCCTTTCTCGTGGGGGCCGGGAAGTGCGGCGGCAATGGCTCGGGCCAGGCTTGGCTTTTCGGCGATGTACAGGTGCATGGGTATCTGGGGGTTGGTTGCTGGCAGGGGAATGTGTCGCTTTGGCGCTTTTGTGTCAAGGGCTTCGGGGTTCCGAGGCGTACTGTAGTAAACTGTTTACACAGCAGGTCGGGACATTGATGCTTAAAGTCCGGAGTAGGTCTTTTATGAAAGTACAGAAAAGCATAGAGGAAAAGCTGGTCGCGGGCTTTAACGCCAGCGTGATTTCTGTGGAGAACGAAAGCCATATGCATTCGGTGCCACCCAACTCTGAAACTCATTTCAAGGTAACGCTGGTATCAGCGGATTTTGAAGGGCAGATGAAGGTGCGGCGCCACCAGGCAATTTACAAGGTTCTGGCGGATGAACTGGCGGGGCCGGTGCATGCTCTGGCATTGCATCTGTATACGCCGGAAGAGTGGACGGCCAGTGGTCAGGCGTCTCCGGTTTCGCCCAACTGTATGGGCGGGTCGAAAGGTGATGCAGCAATGGACAAGAAGCTTCAACAAGGAGCTAATGGATGAGCCAGTTTTTTCAGATTCACCCGGAAACACCGCAAAAGCGTCTGATCAAGCAGGCGGTGGAGATTTTGCGCAAGGGTGGGGTGATTGTCTATCCCACAGATTCAGGCTACGCACTGGGCTGTCACCTTGGCGACAAGCAGGCGGCAGACCGTATCAAGCGGATTCGGCGCCTGGACGACAAGCACAACTTCACCCTGGTGTGTCGTGACCTGTCAGACATCGGGGTTTATGCCAAGGTAGACAATACCCAGTACCGGTTACTGAAGAATTTCACGCCGGGCCCCTACACCTTCATTCTGGACGCGACCAGCGAGGTGCCTCGCCGGTTGCTGCATCCCAAACGGCGGTCTATCGGCATCCGGGTTCCGGACAACGAGATTGTTCGGGAATTGCTGGGTGAGCTGGGTGAGCCGATTATGAGCAGCACCCTGATTCTGCCGGGTGAAACCGAACCTTTGACCGATCCTTACGATATTCGCGAGACCCTCGGGCATGAGCTTGATCTGATTATTGATGGCGGCTTCTGCGGTATGGAGGCTACCACGGTGGTCAACTTTACCGGTGATGTGCCTGAAGTTACGCGGGTGGGCAAGGGTGATCCGGCCCCGTTTCAGGTTTGATCTGATTAGCCGTTATCCCCCCGGGCTTCAGGCCCGGGTATTGAGGCTGAAGGCGTAGCGTTGCTGCTCTGTGATACCCGTCTCGGCGGGTGTGGCGGTGCGGCGAAGGCTGTCATAACGGTGGATGACATCTTGCAGTCCATTGAACTGCTGGTTTTCGCTGAGCAGTGAATCCAGCAGGGAATTGTTCACGCCATAAGCCTGATTGAGCTTGAGCGCATTATCCATGAAGTGCAGGGTGGGTTCGGTCACGCTCAAGCGGCTTAACGCCTCACCAAATCCCCGGTTGTTGTTGAGATCCTGTTGTATCCTCTCCCGCACCTGGTCGGGAATTTTGCCGTCCAGCTGAATGCTGCCTTGCTCGGTTTTGCTCACGCTCAGCGCCGTTGCCGGGTGTACGTTGTATTCGGCAAGTTTGTGCCGCAAGGTTTCACGAACGTAGGACAGGTCCTGGGCAACCGTCTGCTTGTACTGGGTCAGTGGCAATTGCCGGGTTTTCTGACTGGCGGGGTTGCGATCCTGCCATTGGGACGGTGTGAAGCGGTCGTCGGTGCTGCTCTGGGGCTCGCCTGTGGCGGCGCCTTCATTGCTTTTACCGGCGGGTACGTCAGTGCGCGGCGCACGGTTGTCCATGGCTTGCTGAAAGCGCGTGCTGGCCTGTAACAGTGATGTCAGCAATGACATGGTTGCCTCCCCTGAACGGAAAATCTCTGCCGGATATCACGGAATTAGTCCGTGATGCATCAGGCTTTGCAGGTTTCGGGCCAATCTGCCTTGCCTTCTGGTTTGAGTGTGCCGGGACGAATGTAAAACATTGCAAGGAATGACATAGCGGGCGCGTCCGGATGATCTGCGTCATAAAAAAATTGATGCATATCTGTAAAGTTATGCGCCAATTCGCCGTCATTACTCTTGGATGTCCAGATCATCTTCCGTTGTCGGGGTCACATGAAAAAACAATACTCAATCCGTTTCTTGTTATTGGCAGCACTGGCTGCGGCTTTCACCGTCATTCTCGTGTTTACGGTTGTTTACAGCGCCCAGTCCCAGCGAGCCCACCTCGAAGAGTACAGTCACAAATACGTGGATGGTCTGGCAAAGTCCTTTTTCGATGGCCTGAACACCATGATGGTGACGGGTACCATTAATAACCGTGATGTTCTGCGCGAGAAGGTGATGGCTCCCGAGGACGTACTGGACGTTCGGGTGATCCGCAGCGATCAGCTGAATGCCATGTACGGTGCTGGGAATGCTGCGGAACAACGCCGTGAGCCGCTGGACATGAAAGCGCTGGATGGTGAACGGGTAGAGCACTATTCGGAGAACGACGCGGGTCGTGTCTACACGTTGATCGAGCCGGTTATTGCCAGCGAAAACTATCAGGGCGTGAACTGCCTCGGCTGTCACCAGGCCCAGGAAGGGGACGTGCTTGGCGCTATTCGGGTCGACTATTCTTTGGCGGAGAGCGACGCGCGCCTGCAGCAGCAGTTGATGGTGAGTGGCGGTATCCAGATTCTGATCTTTGTGGTTATTTTCATACTGACTACCGTAGTTTTGGGTCGCCTGGTGTTTTCCCGCTTACGTCGGCTACACGACCGAATGGATGAAATCTCCCGCAATTCGGATCTCTCCATAGAGCTGGAGGTAACCCGAAACGATGAGATTGGTTCGGTCTCCCGTGCGTTCAATCGGATGGTCGCCAAGATCCGCGCCAGCATGCATACGGTGATGGACAACGCAGAACAGGTTGAAGCGGCGGCCCGTACCATTGCCGGTAAAGCAGAGACCACAGAAAGGGAAGTTCTTGCCCAAAAAGACAACACCGACCAGGTGGCCAGTGCCACCACCGAGATGGCCGCTTCCGCGGTGCAGGTTCGAGAGAATGCGGTGACTACCGCACGGAAATCGGCCGATACCACCAAATCGGCAGAAACCGGAGAGCATCTGGCTAGAAATGCGGTTCAGGGTATTGAGTCTCTGAACGCGGAAGTCCAGAACGGTGCGCAGCGCATTGAGCAGTTGGATCAGCGGACAACGGAAATGGCCTCACGGCTGGAGCTGATTTCCGAGATTGCCGACCAGACCAACCTGTTGGCCCTGAACGCGGCGATTGAAGCGGCCAGAGCTGGTGAGCAGGGCCGGGGATTTGCCGTGGTCGCAGACGAAGTCCGGGCGCTTGCCTCGCGCACTCAGGCGTCCACTGAGGAGATTCGCCAAACCATTGAGGGGCTGAAAAAAGAGGTGGTGGATTGTGTCGGTACCATGCGCCATGCCTCGGAACTTGCCCAGCATCAGGTGGATTCAATTCTGAAAGTGGAAACCGAGCTGCAAACCATTGCTGCAGCGGTGCGTGAAATCACGGGGCTGAATGAGGAAATGGAGAGTGCGGCTAACGAGCAGAGCGAAGTGTCGGACTCCATCAATCAGAACGTGATTGAAATCAGCCGCTCTGCCGAGCAGACCTCCAGCGATGCCCAGGAGACCGCGCGAATTGCAGGGGATCTGCTGGCCATGGCGGAAACCCTGCGCAAAACCATCGAGCAGTTCCGCCTGTCCCAGAGCTGAAATGGGCGATATACCGGGGCACTCAGCCCCGGTGATCAGACACAAACGGATTGGTGGCGCGTTCCTGGCCAAACGTAGACATGGGGCCGTGGCCACAGATAAAGCTAACGTCATCCCCGAGCGGGAACAGCTTTTCCCGGATAGAGTGAATCAGGGTGTTGTAATCGCCTTTCGGGAAATCCGTGCGGCCAATGGAACCATTGAACAGCACGTCACCCACCTGGGCCAGTTTTGAGCCTCGATGGAAAAACACCACATGGCCAGGGGTGTGGCCCGGCGTGTGCAGTACTTCCAGGGTTTCATTGCCAACGGTCACTGTATCCCCGTCTTCCAGCCATCGATTGGGCGTGAACACCTCCGGCGCCGGAAACCCGAACATCTGTGCCTGCATGGCCAGGCCCTGAATCCAGAAGTTGTCGTCCTTGTGCGGGCCTTCAATGGGCAGCCCCGCTGATTTGGCTAGCTCCGCCGTGCCGCCGGCGTGATCTATGTGGGCGTGGGTGAGAAGGATCTTTTCCAGAATCACGCCTTCGTCCTCGGCTGCCGCCAGAATGCGATCCAGGTCCCCGCCAGGGTCGACCACCGCTGCTTTGTGGGTTTCGGTACACCAGAGCAGGGTGCAGTTTTGTTCAAAGGGTGTGACGGGTACGATCTTGTACTTCAGCGACATACTGTTCCAGTTTGTTCAGATTTGATTTTGCGGTAGAGAGCATCCGGGGCAATGTCTGCTTCGTTGGGCCAGCAGATGGCTCCGAACTCATCAACTTTTGCTTGAGCAAAGAATGCCGGGTCTTTCAGGGGCTCGAACATCGGGCCAAACAAACGATCGGCAAGGCTGATCTCGCCGTGAGTACCATCATCGAAGGTGACGGCCAGTACGTAATCGGCCTTGGCTTCCACATGGGTAACTCTGGGCATGCTGTTCATTCCAATGGCTCTATCTTCTTCAGTGGCTGGTGCAGCTCGGCAAGGCGCCAGTCTGCGATAAGGTCCTGCCGGTGTTCAAAGGCCCATTCGATAACCATCGCTTTGGCTCTTTTGGGCAGTTTGCCCTCAACAATCTCCAGCGTTTCGATCAGAATGATGGCCTCGTGTTCCCCATAATAAGCGTGAAAATGGGGAGGATTATGGTCATCGTAATACATCCGTATCAGAATGCCGAAGAATTCACTGATGGTTGGCATGGGCCCTCCGTGGCTCATAAGGTGTCATATTTTGGTAGACCGATAATAACAATCTGCGGACAGGTGAGCTATTGAAGAACTACCTCCAGAAAATCCTTCAGGGCCAGGCGATTAACTACGAGGCCTTTCTGAAGAAGCTGCCGGATTCCCAGCGTCGGCGGCATCGGGAGCTGTTCGCAACGGAGAAGGTTGGCGCCAATCGCTGGGAGGTAACCATTCTTGATGAAGCTGCGTTTGCGGAGTTACATCGACAGGCCGCTTCACCCGTTAGCAGAGTAGATGCGGCGAAGAAGGGCGATTCCCACCGCCACGGCACCGATGTGAGTTTTCTGCTGGTATATCATCACGCCCTTACAGGCAACCGGCCGGATTCGGTGGTGATTACCGGAGATGCGGTGGATATCGGTTTTCGGCCAGCGCCTCGGGTGCTGGTGGTGGAGAATGAGCGAAATTTCTATTACTACCGACAGATGCTGGCCTTTGCCGGTGACTGCCTGGGCCAGGCAGTTGATCTCACAAACAGCGATGTCGTGCTCGGTGGCGGCAATCGGATTACCGGTACTGCGGATTTGAACTGGCTGACCGGTTACGATGAGGTGCTCTGCGCCTTTGATTACGATGCCGGCGGCCTGCAGATGTTTTCATCGGTGCGATCGGCACTGGGCGACAAGGCCTGCTTTCTGCAGCCGGCTGACTGGCAACCTTGGCTGAGCCGATTCCGCAAAACCCCGGACTCCACCGAAAGGTTTACAAAAGCCCTGTCGCTGGCGGAAGATCTGGGGTTTGTGTCGTTGGCGCAGGCCTTCCGGGCCACCAGTAAATTCATGGAACAGGAGATGATTCTGGATGAGTGATTCACAGGCGAGCGCGAGTACGTTCACCTTCGGCATTCGCCGCCTGGTGCTGGTGGATTCCGCCGGCTTCTGTTACGTGGAAATTCCAGTGGACAACCACGGCCTGATTCTTGGGCCGGGCAACCTGGGCAAATCCAGCCTGCTCAACTCCCTGCGCCTGTTCCTGTTGCCAGAGAACAACTTCAAGAACAGCCGCAAGAAATTTGCCTTCCGCAACGCCAGTGCCGGCAGCTTCTACACCAACGAGGAAAGCTACCAGCACTATTTTCCCAGCCAGTTCAGCTTCCTGATCATGGAAGCGGAAAACCCGGCGGGCATCCATTGCCAGATTCTGTATCGGGACAACGCCAGCCAGCTCAGCTACGGCCGGGCTTTTGTACCGGTCAGTTACGATCAGTTGCGACCTTTGTTCTGGAACGGCGACGATGAAGATGGCATTGGCCAGGCGGTGCCGGAGCTCTCATTCACCCGGCTGTCTGAGGCACTGAAAAAACGCTCGAAAGAGACCAGGCTGGTCAACGACCCGGCCAAATTGAAAGCCATGCTCTACAGCAGCGAGCTGATGAACGCCGACGCCGTCCGTTATTCCGTGCTGCCCCTGGGCGAGTCGGATGAGCGCCGGGTTCAGTCCCTGCGCACCCTGACCCTGCTGCTGTTCGAGATGAAGGCGGACGACCAGGCCATGGCCAACGCCGTGGCCAGCATTATCGAAGCGGACAAGAAGTTTGCTGACGATGCCTTTGACTTCAACATCGACGATTTCCTCAATCGCCACGATCAGCTCAAGCAGCAGCAAAGCCAGCTCAACCGTATCGAGAAAGAGCGACACCGGTTTGAGAAGCTGAACCGCGACTACCAGGCCTATCAGACCTTACTACGCAGTCAGCACGACTTTGCCGCCTTCCGGGACGGGGTGACCAACGCCCTGGCCGATATTGCGGCCAAACGCCGGGTGGCACTTGAGGCTTTTAACGATCAGAACGACACCCTGCGCCACGTGTTGCAAACCCTGAAAAAACTGGAGCAGGAGGCCAGCGGCCTGAAGGGCGAGATTCGCTCCGCCGATCGGCGTATCAAGCAGGCCGAACAGAGCCAGAAAGACGGTGAGCTGCTGATCTCGCAGTATGGCGACATGACCCTGCAGGAAATTGCAGAGATCCAGACAGAGGAGCTGGAAAGCAAGAAAGGCCACCTTGCTGCCCTGAAAAGCGCCGCCCAGGCCGAGATCCGACTGGAGCAGATTCAGCGCAAGAAGCAGGAACTGGAGCGCAAGCTGGATACTCTGAAAGACCGGGAAAGCAAACAGCAGTGGCAGCTGCAGAACCAGCTGGACGAAGCCACCGCCGCGCCATTGCGGGCGGTTGACCCCCGGCTGATGATGGCAAGCCCCGGCCAGGATCTGGATGCCGATAGCAAAGCCACCATTGAAGCCTTCGCTCGCCTGTTTGCCCCCAACGATCGCGGCTTTGACTGGTTTGATACTGAATACGAGAACCAGCCTGCCCGGCACACCAACTTTGCCGAGCAACGCCATTATATTGAAGGTGAACTTCATGGTCTGGAGAAAGAACGCTCAGAGCTGGCTGACACCGCCAATCAGGAACACGACCGACCTCAGTTGATCGAGCGCACGGACAAGGAAATCCGGTCTATCGAGAAAGATCTGGAAACGCTCCAGCGCTACCCGGCGGCGGCCACCACCCTGCGGGATGCCACCGAGGAGAAAAAGGCGGCGGAAGAGCAGCTTGCCAAGCTCGACGAGCAGGCCCGGCTGGAGCAGGAGAAACAGGACGCGGTTCAGGCGAAAGCCACGAGAGCAAAAGCAGAGAAAGATCGCACTGAAGAGCGAGAGCGCGAGCTGGCGGCCCTGAGTAAAAGTGTCGGCACTGTGGAGCACCGCTTCCCGCACCTGAGAGCGGTTGAAGCGGAGCAGCCACTGGACATTGATCGTGTATCGGCGGCCGCCTTCGACGCCCTGCAAAGCCAATTGGATGATCTGGAAGAGCGGCGCCGCAACATTCTCGACCACCTTCGCCAGTTTGTGTACCTGGGTATCCATGAAGATACCGAAGGGGAATTGCAGAAAGACAGCCCCGCGTCGTCTGTTATCCGAAGCACCTTCAAGAGCCTTTCAGATCTGTACGCCGGCATGGCCGAGCGCTGGAGTGTTCTGGAGCAGCAGGTCGGCATCCACAATGAAACCGTCGCCAGCTACCGCCAGGCCCTGAAGTCCAACCACGAACACATTGCACGGTTCGAGGCCCAGCTCAATCGGGAACTGGACGGCGTTCGCATCAACGATCTGGTGGAAATCCGGGTGGACATTCACACCGATCCTAAATTCCGCAATCTGGTGGAAGAAGCCAACAACATTGACCCGTATGGCAACCAGCTGCAGTCCGACGCCTTCTACGACCGCCTGCGGGTGTTCGTGGCGGACTTTTTCGGGGAGCAGGGCGGCAGCAAACGCCTGACCATGGATAAAGTCATCACCGGCATTTCCTATCGCACCCGCAAGGAGAACGCCGCCAACCTGGACAAGAAGGGCCAGTCCACCTCCACTACCGCACTGATCAACCTGGAACTGGTGTACCGCCTGCTCAAGCGGGTGCTGTACCCGGGTGTGCAGCTGTCGTTCCCCATGGTGCTCGACGAACTGGCCAGCGTGGATATCAGCCAGATGCCGTCGTTGCTGGAACGGCTGCGCAAGCAGGGATTCAACCTGTTCTCTGCCGCTACCCACAGCGCCAGCGCCGAAGTGATCTACCTGATTGGCCGGCACCTGGAAGTGGGGCAGATGCGCACCGCGCGGCCCTACAGCAAGGAACGCACTCTGGTGTTCTGGGGCGGCGCGGAAGGTTTTACTGGTGGTGAACCGCTGAGCCACTGGGCAGACCAGACCCAGAACAGCTTGCTGGAGCCGGTGGATGAGTAAACGCTTCAGCACCCTGGACACCACCCGGCTGCTGTTTGAGCACCCGAAAATCCTGTTCCGGATGATCGAGCGCATGGACCGCAATGAAGCCCGGTTCATCCGGGAAAGCGACCTGGTGGCCGAGGTGATGGATTACACTCGAGGCCTGGGCAAGGCCGATCGGGAGCGGGTGCGGCTGGCCCTGAACACCGACAATCTGTTTCGCAGTGGGCTGATCATCGACATCATCAAGGCCGACGGTGAACGCCGGCTGGTATTTCAGGACGCACTGATCAATCTGATGCGGGCCTGTAACGCCTCGCTCTACCAAGAGTTGACCGACGCCCGCCTGCGGGGCCATCTGGTGACCCTTCGGGATGTGCGCAACCGCCTGGAAACCAGCAGCTTCAGCGAGGCCGACCCGGATTACACCGAACTTCGGGATGACCTGAACGAGCGGGTCAGCCAGCTGATCGGCCTGCTGCGCCAGAACGTGCTGCGCATGCAGACCATTAGCGCCCAGCTGGCCGACCTGTCCGGCGACGCCAGCCGGGCGCCGGAGAAATACCTGGAGTTTCGCCAGAATCTGTTCGAGCAGATCGTTACGTTGTACGAGCGCCATATCAAACCCACGCTGGTGTTCCTGAACCCGGACACACGGCTGCCCGATGGCAGCAATCTGTTCGAAACCCTCGAAGGCATGGTGCGGCTGCTGGAAAGCCACGACGATCACAGCCTGGCGGATCAGCTATTCCGTTCCTCCATTAGCCTGAATGCCCTGTACAAGCCCATCCAGGCCGTGGCCCAGGAGGTGGAGCACTTCCTGCGGAAAACCCGCCGGGGCATGGCCCAGTACAACGCCATGGAGCATTTCTACGGCAAACTGCGAGTGCTGAAAGACGACACGGAAACCCTGAGCCTGCGCCGTAAATGGCTGGAAGGTGGCGACTTTGCCCGCAGCACCGGATTCCTGGTGGGCTTGCGGGCACAGCAGCGGCCCAAGCATTATGCCTTTGGCCAGTCGTCGAGCTACTACCAGTTGTTGTTCAGCGAACTGGAGCTGCGCCTGAGCGATCTGCGCCGCCAATCCGAAGTGCCGGTACTGCAGGAAGTGGCCGGAAGCGGCCGCGAAAGCCGGGTAGATGTTCAGCGCATCAACCAACTGTATCAATGGCTGGAAACCCTGGAATTGCGGCCCACGGCGGATCTGGTGCGGGAGCTTCACGGCCGGCTGGATGGCTTCATCCCGGGCTACCGTTTTGCGGACCTGCTGGCAGCCCTTAACCGGCTGGTCAATTCGCCGCCGGAGGGTATGCAGGTGACAACCACTAACCGTTTCCGCACCCTGGAACAGGTGCCGGACTGTGAAAAGTTTGTGTACCGAAAACGACGCCTTGAAACCAATACGACCGATACAGAACAAGAGCCAGACCATGCCTGATTTCGTGGAAACCCGGGATACAGAGAGCACCCTGAACGAGCAGGGCGCGACCAGCTTCGAGCAGATCCTGCCGGCTCACAGTGCCGCGGTCTACCGGGAGTTCCAGGCTGGCCGGGTGATTGTCCGGGATGTGTGGGACAACAACCGCTCGGAGCTTCGTGCCAACCCGCTCTACAACCTGCTGTATAACCACCTGTCTCACTTCCGTACTTTCTATGAGCATCTGGGTAGCGACCTGGTGTTCAACGAAACCGGAGCTTTTTTCTTCCTGAAAGAAAGCAGTGACGACGAAAGCGAAGAGCACGATGAAAATGCCTTCCGGGTGCAGGTGGTATTGCTTCTGATCGGCCGTTACTTTGCCCGAAGCGGCAGAGATCTGGATTATCTGGGGCGGCCGGAAGCCGGTTTAAACGAGCAGGATCTGGCAAATCTGGGGGCGGATGAGGATTATCAGGACATCCTTCGGGCCGCCCGTTTCGAGAAAGGGTTGAGCGAAGCGCTGGATTACCTGGAAAAGAGGAACCTGCTGTTCCGCTCCGGGGCAGGTCGTTATTTCCTGAGCTCTGCCGGCAGCTATTTCCTGCACCAGTTGGTACAGGAGTATGAGCAGAGTTAGTTGCCGGTCAGGCAAACGCCAGGTTGTTCCTGCCGCTGGTTTTCACGGAATACATGGCCTTGTCGGCGGTGGCCAGTAGAAGCTCAGCGGTCTGGCCGTTGTCCGGGTACAAGGCGATTCCCACCGAGGCACCAATGTGCACAGTCTGGCCCTGAATGTGAAACGGCTCATTCAGCACCTGGATCATTTTGCGAGCAATGGGTTGGGCATCGGCATCGTTGGTCAATGGCCCGGTTATGATCACGAACTCATCCCCACCCCGGCGCCCCACCACATCATTGGCCCGGATACTGTACTTGAGCCTTCTCGCGACATTCCGTAGCAGCTCATCGCCGGCCTGGTGACCCATGGTGTCGTTTACCGGTTTGAATTTGTCCAGATCCAGGAACATCAGGGCGAAGTGATGATGCTGGCGCCGTGCCTGCTCGATGGCTTGTTCCAGGTGGGTTTCCAGGGCCGTGCGATTTGGCAGGCCAGTGAGCTTGTCGAAATGTGCCAGCCGGAACATCTGCTTTTCTGCCTGTACCCGTGCGGTAATATCGCTGAAGGTCAGGATCAGTTGCTGGATCTGTCCCCGGGCATTGCGTACCGGTGAAACCGTCAGCAGGTTGGGAAACGGATCATTATCGGGCCCGGTCAGCCAGACCTCGCCTTGCCAGGCATTTTCCGCGACAAGATGCCGGTGGATTTCTTCCCGGTCTATCTCCTTGCATCTGTCACTGTCGATAAATGCCATCAGGTTTGTATTGCGAAGTGTCTTCGTTGTTGCGCCGGTAATCTCGTTGAAGGCCGGGTTAGCACGAATAACCTGTAAACCGGTGTCACAAATCACGATGGCTTCGTGGGTGTGGTTAAAGACCTGCTGGGCCAGCCGAAGCTCATCGGTAGACCGGGCAATCTGGGAGGCCTGGTTGACCAGTGCATGCACAACGGGCATCAGTGAGCGCCAGACCATTGTGCCGGCAAGGGCGGAGAGCATGAGTATCAGCACAACACTGATAACAATGTCTTCGATCACTTTACCGAACACACTGGAAGTCCTGACGTTCATATGGATTTCCCAGCCATACCCTTCCACGAGTCGTATGAATGCCAGCACACGGGTGCCGTCTGGAAGCGAAGCCCGGAAAAAGTCGAGGTCTGGTTTGTAATCGATACCCTCCTGTTCGGCCAGGCAACCATTGGGTGTTGTTAGTTGAAACTGATGACTGCCCTCGGTCCAGATCAGTCGCCGCGTTCTCTCGACATCAAGCAGGCACAGACTGGAGTCCGCATCCACGCGAAAGATGGGAATCAGTGAGGAGAGTTCGAACAGCAGAAGATCATAGCCTACGATCTGTTCATCCACGCGTATCGCAGCGATGACGTGCAGTAACGGCCTCGCTTCGTTATTTACCCCTACCGGGTAGGACTGGATATCAAGCCCGGATGGCATAGGCAGGTCAGCAGGAAGCTGATCGTCCAGAGGCCCGACGCGCACAACTTCGGCGCCACTGGCATCAAACCGGACGATGGCGGCAAGGTTGTCGATGTTTTTTGCGGCATCGTCAAGCCTGGGGCGGGAGAAGGTCCGCAAGTCGGCGAGTGCCCGGTTTCCCCTGTTGTATTCGACCATAACCCGCGCAAGCTCTGAGCGACTGGCCGTTTGTCGCGCCAGATCCTGATGCTGATCGAATACCGCCCGAACGCCCTCGGCCTTGGCATCCGCCACCAGGCTCGCAGTGTCTGCAGCCTGGGTATGGATCTGATTGATCAGGGGGGTGGAGACCACCACGGCAATACTGATTCCAGTGAGAACAACTGCAACGATGGCAGTGGTGATAATGCGGCGTTTCTGCTCGAAGATATCCATAGGTGCCGTCGGACGAAAGCGAGGTTATAAGGACATGGTATCCGTTTTTTGCAACGGGTATACCCATCTAGAGTTGTTTTCTGTAACCGATGTTGACATGTGTCAGCCTTCATGTTGGAGATTTTCCATGTAGACTGAGGTTTTTATAGCAGGAGTACTGAATGACAGAGCCCGCACTGTTCCAGTCCCGGCCCAGACGGCGGATATTGTGGCTGGCGCTTTTCGCGTTGACGGTGGCCGTTCTGGTGTCAGTAAGCTTGCAACCGCAACCGGTTGAAGAACGGCTTGTGCGCCTGCATGCCCAGGATGAATTCGGTACGGAATCACCGCTGCTGGGCGAAGCCTTGGCTCTGCAGGCGCTCCTGCTGGATTACCGGGACGACCGCCTGCTGTTGCTGAAAGCTCAGGCCGCGTTGCAGGTATACCCCGAGTGGACCAGGTTTGTGATGGAGCTGTTTGGTGAAGAACCGGAATTTCGGCAGGCCCTGCGAGCCCATGGCGAGTATCTGATACCTCCTGTGATGCACTTTTATCAGAACCCGGTTGGCTCGATTGAGATGATGAACCGGGTTGCCGGCACCGGTAAAGTCCTGACGCCGGAACAGCGTGCCTGGTATGCCGTCAACTTCGCCAATAAAGAAGGGCAGGATTTCACGGGCCAGTTCGTGGTCGGGGCCGATGGCAATAACATAGAGTGGATCTGGACGGAGCGGATTACAGAGGGCATTACGCAGTTCTTCACCAGTGGCATCCGGACTCTGGAATCCCGGTACCGTACCGATCAGCCGATCCGCATGGAAGATGTCGGCTGGGCCGCCGTAGACGCGCTGATTATTGGCAGTGCGGTGAAATTCCTGAAAGCCGGTCGGGCGGCAGCAGGTACTGCAAGAGCCTCGAGTGTCACCGCCCGTTCCGCGGCCTATTCTTCCCGCCTCGCGCGGGCGGGGCGAATGGCTTCGGTCATGGTTAGCAACGCAAAGTGGCCCGCTGCGGTGGCTCTGGTCTATGTCGTTGTCAAACACCCCGCCTTACTGAACGACGTATTCGCCGGCGCTGCCCGGGTACTGGGCGTGCCGGCCTGGATGGTGCAGATGCCAGGATGGTTCCTGGTACTGCTGCCACTGCTGTTGCTTACGCGCTGGCTACTGGCCACCGTGCTCTGGTTGCTACCAATAACGTGGCTCCGGGGGCGGAGGCTCAGATAGTTCGCACTAACCGGACGTTCCGGTTTTTCAGGACCGTCGTGGCCTCCTTGAGTTGCTCAGAACTGGAGGCATGCACGGTCAGTACATACTTGCCCTCCTTTAGAGCCGACTGCGCTTTGGCAACATAGGGTGTGTGGTCCGGCCGGAGCGTAACGCCTCCAGCCACCAACAGGCCAAGTATCAGGCCGAGCGCCGCAAGAACGGCTGCGGCAACCACGCCATTCTGGGCAATAAACTCCACGCCGACAGCACTCAGTATCACGAACACAATAAAGCCTGCGACGGCACCTCCGATACCAAGCCAGAGATGCGAACGCACCAGCGTTTGCCATATGCCCTGGTTCTCTGGCTCCAGCTCTTCACCCGGGTGTCGGTCCTGGGGGCTTACAACAATGACTTGCTCGTGATCCAGACTGGTTTCCTGCGACAGCACCCGTGCAACGCCGTTGGCATCGGTTTCTGTCTCGAATATTGCGGCTACTTTATGGGCTTCCTGTTCACCGGTAATACTCACTGAGGGTTTCATGGAAAGACCTCCTGAGTGTTTCGCCGAGGACCAGATCCTCGTCAAAACATAGCGGCTTCATCAGTAACCCTAGTACACCTGAACCTGTATTTCGAATGACCGTATGGCAACAAACCGATCGGGAATCGCCCGCCATCCCCCAAATTACCAGGCCAGCCAGATTGTGTGACGGGCGCCTTTACCCGGACGCAGGGCTCTCACAACAACGGGTTCCACCGAAAAGCCAGCGCGCCGCAAGCGTTCGGTAAAGGCCTGTTCCGGACCGGCCGACCAGTAGGCGAGAATGCCGTCGTTGCTCAGGGATTTCTGGGCGGCGGCGATGCCTTCCGGAGAGTAGATCCAGTTGTTTTCTTTACGGGTAAGACCTTCCGGACCGTTATCCACATCCAGCAAGATGGCGTCCCAGTTGCCATCGCCCTGTTGCAAAAGTTCTGCCACATCGCCAATGTGAACGGCGGCCCGGGGATCGTCCAGAGGGTAGCCGGCGGCTGCGCCCAATGGTCCGCGATTCCAGGTTTCTACCTCGGGAACCAGCTCTGCCACCGTCACCTGAGCCTGATCGCCTGTAGCCGAAAGCGCTGCCGCCAGGGTAAAGCCCATACCCAGCCCGCCAATCAGGATCCGTGGCGCGGGCAGATGGCTCAGGCGTTCACAGGCGAGGGTGGCCAGAGCATCCTCCGAACCATGTAAGCGGCTGTTCATCAGTTCACCCGGGGCGCCGGCAATCTTGATGGAAAACTCGTCATTACGTTGCAGCAGTCGCAAGCGGCTGCCGTTGCCGGGGATGGTTGCGGTGCCAATTTCGTTAAAGCGGGCCATGGTTGGTTTCCGGTAGTGTGGGCAGGCGGGCATTCTAACCTGTAGAAACAGGCATCGGCGAAAACCGTATCAATCAGTTGCTGCTAAACTGCAGCAATCATTCCGTCCGGCGCAAAGCCCGTTGAATAGTGTTGACGGAACCGAAACCGTTGGAGGCAGACTTGGAACGAATGCAAAAGGTAGTCCTGGTGACAGGAGGCGCGAAGGGAATTGGCCGAGGCATAGTGCTGCACCTGGCGGCGGCGGGCTGGAAAGTGGCAGTCTGTGATACTGACGAAGCCGTAGGTGAACAGTTGGTTGCCAACGCAGAGGGTGAAGTCGTGTTTCTGGCAGGCGACGTTGCCAGCGAAGCGGATGTTGAGCATATCATTTCCCAAACGGTGCACTGGGGTGGTGGCCTGAATGCCGTTATTAACAACGCTGGCATTGCGGACCCTCATACCGGCCCGATAGAACAACTGGGCCTTGAACAGTGGCAGCGTCGAATGGATGTCAATCTGACCGGGCCGTTTCTGGTGAGCAAACATGCGGTACCGTATCTCCGGAAGGCGAGGGGCGTGATTGTGAATATGGCCTCCACACGGGCCCTGCAATCAGAGCCGGATACTGAAGCCTACGCCGCCACCAAGGGCGGCCTTGTGGCACTGACCCATGCGTTGGCCATTAGCCTGGGACCAGAAATACGGGTGAACTGTATCAGCCCGGGCTGGATAGATACCCGTGACTGGCAGGGAAGCGAGCAGGCTGTCGAGCATCTGTCAGAAGCGGATCACCAGCAGCATCCGGCCGGCCGCGTTGGCAGGCCCGAAGACATCGCTACACTGGTGGCTTACCTGATTTCCTCCGAGGCTGGCTTCGTCACCGGGCAGAATTTTGTGGTGGACGGAGGCATGACGCGCAAGATGATTTACCATGAATGAAAACCTGATTATGGGAGAAATCATGAAACTGATTGGATCTACCACGTCGCCCTACGTACGTCGCATTCGGCTTCTGCTGAACGACGAACCTTACGAGTTCATCAATCTCGACATTTATGGCGAAGGCCGTGATGAGCTTCGGCGCACCAATCCCACCCTGAAAATCCCGGTACTGATTGATGGCGATCAGGAGCTCTATGACTCACGGGTTATCGCCCGTTATCTTGGTCAGAAGCTTGGGCTTGACGCCCTCACCTGGGACCAGGAGAACCAGTTAACGCTGATTGATGGCGCCAACGATTCTGCGGTAACCATGCTGCTTTCTGAGAGGTCCGGAATCGATACCAGCCAGGATGCAATGTTCTATAACCTTCAGCGCGAACGCATCATGACAACGCTGCGAACCCTGTCCGCCATGGTGGAAGCGGGGCAGTTTAAGCAGTGGAACTATCCTGCCATCTGTCTCTATTGTCTGGTGGACTGGCTGGATTTCCGTGAGCTGGTGGATTTTTCCGGGGTCGATAGCCTGTTGGCTTTCCGGGATGCTCACGCAGACAACTCGTGGGTTTCGGTAACCGATCCGCGCAAATAGGGTTCCCCCACGCCCGGAACTCAATCTGCATTTTTCTCCCCCTCCGCCAAAACCCCTCTGCATAGCCGAGGGGTTCGGGCATCAAGTAAGCGTTTCAGCAACTGGTCGTATTATGCGCTAGGGTAGGTGGTGACTCTTCGCATGCTTCGGCAGATAAGGAGGAACGCTTTGAGCAACTTTCTATCGCTATGGAATGAAGCGGCAACCACGAGCCTGGGCTTTTTCTGGATGGCGCTTTGGGCGTTTATTCTGGGTTACGTCATAAGCAGTCTGATTCAGGTTCTGGTTACCCGCAGAAAGATGCAGCAGGCCATGGGGGAGGATGGACCGCGCAGTATCGCACTGGGCACGTTTTTTGGTTTCATTTCCAGTTCTTGCAGCTTCTCCGCACTGGCCACCACCCGTGCAATCTTCAATAAGGGCGCCGGTCTGGCGCCGTCTCTGGCGTTTATGCTGGCCTCCACAAATCTGGTGATTGAGCTCGGTATCGTGATCGCGGTTTTTCTGGGTTGGCAATTTGTGGTTGGCGAGTATGTGGGTGGTGTACTCCTGATTCTCGTGACCTGGCTGCTGATCCGACTTACCCGGCCGCGCCGGCTTGAAGCTCAGGCTCGCCGAAAGATGGATGACGGCGACGGGGACGGCGGCAACTCTGACAAAAGCTGGAAGGAAAAAATAACCAGTAAAGAAGGATGGCAGGCGATCGCCCAGACCTATGTGATGGAGTGGCAAATGGTCTGGAAAGATGTCCTTATCGGCTTCACCGTAGCCGGCATCATCTCCGCCATGGTGCCTCAGAGTTTCTTTGAAGCTCTCTTTATCGGCGCCGGTGGCGAGAACGCGGCCAACCCTGGCTTCCTCGCTGTACTATCGCAGACACTTGTTGGGCCAATTGCAGCCTTTTTCACCTTCATCGGTTCCATGGGGAATATTCCTCTCGCGGCCGTGTTGTTTGCTCAGGGAGTGAGTTTTGCGGGCGTCATGGCCTTTATCTTTTCCGATCTGGTTGTGCTGCCAGTGCTCAGAATCAACGCCTCCTATTATGGCTGGAAGATGGCGCTGTACATCCTCGCACTGATGCTGGTCGGCATTGTGACTGTGTCATTGCTGATGCACTACAGCCTGGCCCTACTGGGTATGTTGCCGGACTTCAGCGGCCAGACCTCAATGGGAGAGCGGGAGTTCTTCAAGTGGAATTACCAGGCTGTCTTGAACATCATGTTTCTGACCGCCACAGCGATACTGCTATGGTTCTGGCGACAAGGGCAGAAGCAGCATTCACATGACCACCACCATCATGATCACGATCATGGCGGATCTTCGCTGACAGATAAGGTGCTGAGTGTTCTGGTAGTGGTTGCGCTGCTATGGCTCGCGGGCGGTGTTGTGGTGCCATTGTTCTGACGGGGCCATTCGGTGGCTGCCTTTATGGTACCCCCGGCAGGACTCGAACCTGCTACCTTCCCCTTAGGAGGGGGACGCTCTATCCAGATGAGCTACGGGGGCATCGTAAAGGAGGCGGTATGATAACGGCCTGAGGCAGCGGGCTCAAGGCCGTCATTTTTCATTTGTTCACACTGTCTTGCCGTTTCCGGGTAGATCACGTGGGTAGTCGCTGACTATCATAGGCTCGGCCTGTTTACAGGCAGGGGATGGCGCGGAGCCGTCGGATCAAGTACCGGATAAAAAGGAAATCTGCATGAAGTTCTACAAGTTGCTTGCGCTGTTGCTGGTCGTGTCTTTCTCCCAGGCCAGTCTGGCTCAGAGTTTTGGTGGCTTTGACTCCTACGGCGAGGGCACGAAATCCCTGCTGACTACCGTTGTGAAACAGCTGGGTGTCAGTGATCCCGACAACAGTGTGAAGGTCAAGGTATTTGACACCATTGACGTTGCTTTGGAAGGCAACTGGTACTCCTACTGGGTTGGCATGAACGACCTGGCCAGCTCTAAATACCAGGATGGCGCCGAGAAAGGCTTTGTGCAGGTGATGTTGCCCACCAACGACTCGGGCATCTGGATTCTGACGTTCAACAAGGCAAAGGATATTCCCCAGATTATTGTCTCCATGGCCCAGATTCGTCATGGCAGCCAGGACGGAGCCTTGTCTGTGTATAACGAGAAGAAAAACGACACCGAGAACTACGAAGTAAAGAATGAAAGCGACAAGTTTGCTTTTATTCAGGAGAAGGGCAAGGTGGCATTCAGCATTCTGAATGTGGGGACCGGCACTGGGTCTGTGGTGTATTTCAATCAGTTTGCGGTGGATCTGTAACCGGCTTTGTTAACCCGACAACCTGCCCGGCAGGCGAATGATCGCCGGGCAGGTTCGTAGTATCTCTCGTCAATCCTTCGGTACAGGGCCCAGGTCCCGCAGGATCTGAAGGATCGCCTCATCATTCACGGCATCGCCTCCGGTGGTGACCAGCAGAGCACGTTGTCGTTCAAGCATGGCCTGTTCGAAGGTCTCTTTCAGTTCCTCCAGCGATACGTTCCGAATAGCGTCGGCCAGGACTTGTCGGCTGTTAAACTCGGCATTTTCCCGGTCGATCTCCCGCCAGTATCGGCTGGAGACTTCGCTCAGTTGCCGGTCACGCTCCAGCAGTTGGCTGATCACCGCCTGTTTTTCCCGCTTAAGCCGGGTGTCATCCATCTCCGCCAGTTGTTGCGCAAAGGTTTGGCTGAATTCCTTGACGGCCGAGTCGATGGCAGATGCATCAGCGGATGGGGATTGCACAACCAGCCCGAGCGCCGGCGTTTCCAGAATCTCGAACGCGGTCGCGTAGACGATGTATCCGAGCTGGCGCGTGGTCCGGATTTCCTCATAGAACGGGCTACTGATGATTTGTGCCAGCAACCGATACCGGGCTCGCTCGGCGTAGGAAGTGTTGTTGCCCTGCAGGTATAAGGTGTAACCGGTATCGGGGTGCTCAACCGCCAGATGTGCGGCGGTCTGGCTCGGAGGCAGCTGGCGAATTCGCGCCCGATCCACGTTGGTACGCTGGTGATCGTTCAGCACCAGAGCCTGTACCTGTCTGGCCATATTCAGGGCACTGGCCTGTGTCAGGTTGCCATGGGCGAGCATGACGGGATCAGTGCGGGCGAGGAAACTGCCGGCAAACCCCCTCAGCTCATTCAGTGTGACGTCGCGCGCAGCGGCCAGGCGCTCCTCCGCGGGAAACGTGCCTTCCAGCAATGCGGTTTGGACAAATTCCGAAGTCTGCTGCACCGGCCGTTCTTTGCTCTTGTTTTCCAGAGCATCCATCAGGTTCTGTCGCGCAATCCTGAATCGCTGTTCGGTAAGGGCGGGATTGGCGAACTCCAGCAATATCTGGTTAGCCAGCTTGTGCAGCTTGTCGCTGTAACCGCCGACACGGATGGTAACGCCACGAAGATGGGGGTAGACGCTGTAGTCCAGCCCGGCCAGCCGGGCAGAATAGGCCCAGGCGTTGAGGTTGGTGTTAATGGCGTCCACCAGCAGTTGTGTGAGCACTGAACTCCGGGCGGATTCCCGCGCTGCCGGCGTTCTCAGGCTGACAAACAGATTGGCTTTCGGAGTGGCGAAACGGGTATCCCGGGCGTACCAGATATCCAGTCCGTCCAGTTCGGCAATTTTCTCCGGGTGAGCCATGCTGTCCCCCCCCACCAGTTCGAGATCTTCTGGAACAAAGGGGTTGGATTCGGGCAGGGCAAGCTGTTCAGCCAGGCTGGGAGCTGCCGGGTTATCGAGGTTCAGGGGCGTCCTGACCCATGGCGTCTGATACCACCGCGTGAGGTTCGGCTCGCTCGCGTCCAGGTTGGGGGCGGCAACCCAGACTTTAAGGTTGGCTGGTTTCAGCTGATTGAGGATCGCCCTGTATTGCTCTGGGGCATACCTCTCCAACAGCCAGGGGGCGCTTAGAACATCTTCAGGCGGATAGTCCTTGAGGAGTCTGGACAGTCGCATGGCCTCGCTTTGCGCTTCAGCGCGTTCCCGGAAACGGAAATCAATCATGGCCAGCTGTCGCATCTCGTTGAAGCGTTGCTGGCTGATGCCGTTGTCACGAATACGATCTATATATTCAAAGGTGAGGGCAATGATCTCATCCTGGTGTTCCAGGCCTTCCCGGGTGAGCGACATGCTGATGTCGAGAGTGGCGTGTTCGCCGGTGTCCATCCCTGTGCCTGCGGAAAGGCTTTCTACCATGCCTGCGCGTTTCAGAACGTCAAACAGGCTGCCGGGTCCTTCGTGGCCCAGCAGGTTGGCAACGTAGGCTGCGGGTTTGCTTTTATAGTAACGCTGCTGAGAGGGGATCGGGAAAGACAGCGTCATGCTGCGATTGTCTTTCAGCGTCTCGGCTGTCACTTTCTCTGGCAACCGGGAGGTGTCGTACAGCGGGTGAGGGTGAACCTTGGGTTCAAGGTTACGGTTGGCGATGGCGCCAAAGCGCTCCTGCACCATGCGTTCCAGCTCATCCAGCGGCTGTGGGCCGTAGACTGCCAGGGTCATGATGTTCGCCGAATAGTTTTCTTCCCAGAAACGAATCAGGTCAGGCCGAAGCGGGTTGCCTTCGGTATTTTCCAGGGTCTCCAGGTTGCCGACCGCAAACTGGCTGAAGGCATGCTTCTGATTGCCCGCAGCCTTCCTGACAGAAAGCAGGCGCCGGCCGTCATCTTTAAGCTTGGAACTGTACTCGGAATGGACGGCATTGCGCTCACGATCCACCAGTTCCGGCGTGAACAGAGGATGAGAAAACTGTTGGGCGAACCGGTCCAGCGCCGGCTCCAGAAACTCGGCTTCGACATCAAAGAAATAGTTGGTGTCCTCAAACGCTGTGAACGCGTTATGACTGCCGCCGTGGCTGCGAATAAATTGCTGGTATTCGCCTGCCTCCGGGTACTTCTCGGTGCCCAAAAACAGCATGTGCTCGAGAAAGTGCGCCAGGCCAGCCCGCTCTTTCGGGTCGTTTCCGCTGCCCACGGCAACGTTCATGGAGGCGGCGGCTTTGTCCGTTTCCGGGTCCGAAGCGAGGATCACGCGCAAGCCATTGTCGAGTTCGATGAACCGGTACTGGTTCGGGTCGTTGGGACTTTGGGTGGGTGACACACTGGCTGTCGCCAGTGGAGCCAGTAACACGGTGACGACAAGCAACAGCCTCTGCAGCAGAGCGTAGCGAGATCGAACAGGTAACGGATGTTTCGAAGTCATGGGGCCTCGGGTTCCGGAATGGCGTTCAGGTCGGAAAAGGGATCAGTGCATCTGGTTGTTTTTGGCGCTGTCAGGCTTCTGTTCTATGGTTTGGCGCGCGAGTTTGGCCGCCTGGTCAGCGTCGAGTTCACCAGAGGCGATCCGCTCCAGCACCGTCGCCATGATCGCAACGGACTGTCGATAATCGGCAAACTCGGCCTGAAACGCCTTGTCGATTGCCTGGTATACGGCCTGGATCTTGTCTTCCCGGGAACCACTGTCGGCGGCGGTGTCGTTGATGGCCTTCAGGCAGGCACGGGCGATGGCAATATAGCGTTCGGTGTTCGGATTGTTTTTCGGCATGGCAGTTTCTTTTAAACCTTGATGTCTGGCTCGGTTAGTGACGCCGGATGGCGCTGGAAGTTCCCGATTATGTCATTGGTAAGAACCTCTTGCATTGCCTGGTCGTAATTAAATGACCCAATGCGGTGGTCGCGGTTTCTTGTGCTAATCTCAATCACATTGTGTCGATAAACCGGACAGGGAGTGAGGTGGAGTTGGCTGCTTTTAGAGTAATGGCTCTAACAAAAACAATGGGTTACAGAGTAAAAACTCTAAAAAAGTTCGATACATGAGGGTTGCAATTAAGTAGAATTGCCGACCGATGGAATCAGCTACGACTTTAGTCGTATCTGTGTCGGTTAAAGACAAAAAACACAACAGGCAGAATGGAGTACCTATGAATTATTTCCTGACAGGCGGCACCGGTTTTATCGGTCGTTTTCTGGTTGAGAAACTCTTGGCGCGCGGCGGCACCGTGTATGTTCTGGTTCGCGAGCAGTCCCAGGACAAGCTGGAGCGGCTCCGGGAGCGCTGGGGTGCAGACGACAAGCAAGTGAAGGCTGTGATCGGCGACCTCACCAGCAAAAACCTTGGTATTGACGCGAAAACGCTGAAATCACTGAAAGGAAATATCGACCACGTATTCCATCTTGCCGCGGTCTACGACATGGGCGCGGACGAAGAAGCCCAGGCCGCCACCAATATCGAAGGCACCAGGGCGGCTGTTCAGGCTGCAGAAGCCATGGGCGCCAAGCATTTCCATCACGTGTCATCCATCGCGGCAGCGGGTCTGTTCAAGGGTATCTTCCGGGAGGATATGTTCGAAGAAGCCGAGAAGCTTGATCATCCTTACCTGCGCACCAAACACGAATCCGAAAAAGTTGTGCGTGAAGAGTGCAAGGTTCCGTTCCGCATCTACCGCCCTGGCATGGTCATTGGCCATTCGGAAACCGGCGAAATGGACAAGGTTGACGGGCCCTATTACTTCTTCAAGATGATTCAGAAGATCCGTCATGCGTTGCCCCAGTGGGTACCCACCATCGGTATTGAAGGTGGCCGGCTGAACATTGTGCCGGTGGATTTCGTGGTCGATGCACTGGATCACATTGCCCATCTGGAAGGCGAAGATGGCAACTGTTTCCATCTGGTGGACTCCGATCCGTATAAGGTGGGTGAGATCCTCAATATTTTCTGCGAGGCCGGCCATGCCCCCCGCATGGGTATGCGCATCGATTCCCGGATGTTCGGTTTTATTCCGCCGTTTATTCGCCAGAGCATCAAGAATCTGCCTCCGGTCAAGCGCATTACTGGTGCGCTTCTGGATGACATGGGCATTCCGCCCTCGGTGATGTCCTTCATTAATTACCCGACCCGTTTTGATACCCGGGAGCTGGAGCGGGTTCTGAAGGGCACAGACATTGAGGTGCCGCGTCTGCCGTCCTATGCCCCGGTGATCTGGGACTACTGGGAGCGCAATCTGGACCCGGACCTGTTCAAGGACCGCACTCTCAAGGGCACGGTTGAAGGTAAGGTTTGCGTGGTCACCGGCGCGACCTCGGGTATTGGCCTGGCAACGGCAGAGAAGCTGGCAGAGGCCGGTGCCATTCTGGTCATTGGTGCGCGCACCAAGGAAACTCTGGATGAAGTGGCGGCCAGTCTGGAGGCCAAAGGCGGCAACGTGCATGCGTACCAGTGCGACTTTTCGGACATGGACGACTGCGACCGCTTTGTGAAGACGGTGCTCGATAATCACGGCCACGTGGATGTACTGGTGAATAACGCGGGTCGCTCCATCCGCCGCTCCCTGGCGTTGTCTTTTGACCGGTTCCACGATTTTGAGCGGACCATGCAGCTGAACTACTTTGGCTCCGTTCGGCTGATCATGGGCTTTGCGCCAGCCATGCTGGAGCGTCGCCGCGGGCACGTGGTGAATATTTCTTCGATCGGGGTACTTACCAACGCTCCGCGTTTCTCGGCCTATGTCGCCTCGAAATCCGCACTGGACGCGTTCAGCCGCTGTGCCGCTGCGGAATGGTCGGATCGCAACGTGACCTTCACCACCATCAACATGCCGTTGGTGAAAACGCCGATGATCGCGCCCACCAAGATCTACGATTCCGTGCCGACGCTGACACCGGATGAAGCCGCGCAGATGGTGGCGGATGCGATTGTGTACCGGCCCAAGCGCATTGCCACCCGTCTTGGCGTGTTCGCGCAGGTTCTGCATGCGCTGGCACCGAAGATGGGAGAGATCATTATGAACACTGGCTACCGGATGTTCCCGGATTCTCCAGCAGCCGCTGGCAGCAAGTCCGGCGAAAAGCCGAAAGTCTCTACCGAGCAGGTGGCCTTTGCGGCGATTATGCGGGGGATATACTGGTAATCGTCGTTATAAGCCAAGAAAAAACCCGCCTCGGCGGGTTTTTTCGTTTCAGGTTGGAGATTTCATTCCTGGGGTTCTTCGGCAATTTCGATTGGCGGCGGTGGAAACCCGCCCAGTTCACGCCAGCGATTGACGATGCCGCAGAACAGGTCTGCTGTCTTTTCCGCGTCGTAGGCGGCCGAGTGGGCTTCCTTGTTGCTGAAGGGAATACCCGCCAGTTTACAGGCCTGGGCCAGCACGGTGTGGCCGTAGGCGAGGCCCGCCAGGGTAGCCGTGTCAAACGTCGAGAATGGATGGAACGGGTTGCGTTTGATATCGGCTCGCAGCGCTGCCGCGAAAACGAAATTATGGTCAAACGTGGCATTGTGGCCCACCAGTACCGCTCGCTTGCAGTCGTGTTCTTTTACCGCCTTGCGGATGGGAGAAAAAATCTCGCTCAGACCTTCCCGTTCTGGTACCGCCTCCCGCTCCGGGTTCCAGGGATCGATGCCGGTGAAATCCAGGGCCGACTGCTCCAGATTGGCGCCTTCGAACGGGTCGATTTGCTGCACGTGAGTTTCGCCCCGGCGCAGCCAGCCATCCTCATCCATGGTCAGCATTACGGCGGCGATTTCCAGCAGAGCATCACGTTCCGGGTTGAAGCCGGCGGTTTCCACATCGACCACCACCGGCAGAAAGCCGCGAAAGCGCTGGGACATGGGGTGGGGCTGTTTGTTTTCGTCTGACACTCGAACTCCGATGTTCGTGGTAGTGAATGAATAGGGTTTACGCCAGGCGCCAGTTAACGGTTTCGCCAGCCTTCAACGGAACAATGCCGCCGCCGGCCAGAGGCAGGTTCTCCGGCATGGTCCAGGGTTCCCGCACCAGCGTCACGGTGTCGGTGTTCCGGGGCAGGCCATAGAAATCGGCGCCGTTGAAGCTGGCAAAGGCTTCCAGCTTGTCCAGAATGCCCAGTTCCTCGAAGATATCGGCATACAGGCCGATGGCGCCGTAGGCGGAGTAACAGCCAGCACAGCCGCAGGCGGCTTCCTTCTTGTCTTTCGCGTGTGGGGCAGAATCCGTGCCCAGGAAGAAGCGGGGATCGCCGCTGGCCACCGCCTCTCTTAGCGCTTCCTGATGCTTGTTGCGCTTGAGGATGGGCAGGCAGTAAAGGTGTGGGCGAATACCGCCGACCAGCATGTGATTGCGGTTATACATCAGATGCTGCGGTGTGAGAGTTGCCCCGAGGTTATTGCCCTGATGGTTACGGACAAACTCGGCCGATTCGGCAGTGGTGATATGCTCAAGAACCACCCGGAGCGACGGGAACGCAGTCAGCGTGGGCGCCAGAACCCGCTCCAGAAACACCTTTTCCCGATCGAAAATATCGATGTCGCTGTCGGTCACCTCGCCGTGTACCAGCAACAGCATGCCGCAATCCGCCATCGCCTCCAGCACCGGGTAGATATTGCGAATGTCCGTTACGCCGGAGGCAGAGTTGGTGGTGGCGCCAGCCGGGTACAGTTTCGCTGCCACTACGCCGGCGGCTTTGGCTTCACGAATGGTCTCGGCGGTGGTGCTCTCGGTCAGATACAGGGTCATCAGGGGCTGGAAGTCCGTTCCCCGGGCCGCGGCCAGAATGCGATCCCTGTACGCCATGGCTGCGCTGGCATCGGTTACCGGCGGCACCAGGTTAGGCATGATGATAGCGCGGCCGAAGCAGGCGGCGGTGGCGGGCACCACATCGTTCAGAATGTCGCCGTCGCGCACGTGCAGGTGCCAGTCGTCCGGGCGTGTGATGGTTATCTGTCGGGTCATGAGAAGGTATCCGAAAGCGAGCGCAAAATTTCGCGGATTATATCAGAAGCGAAAAGCAGATGTTTTTAACCTGATCGTAAGTTATCCGGCTCAAGTTCCCGGTAGGGTCGCCGTTAACCGGTTAGTTCACTGGTTTAAAGGCTCCACGGGGCATTCCTATGGTTTCACCCAATTGGTTCTTCAGGCAGAGCAGATTGCTGAAATTGCTGGCGACGGCAGGGTTGATGTCATTGCCCTCTGCGCCTGTGCTGTCATCCAGTTATGGTGCCGGTATTGAAAACAGCCAGTGGTATCTCTCCGAGTCGGTCTTTGAGTGTTCCCTTGTCCATGAGGTTCCTGGCTTTGGCCGCGCCGTGCTCAGGCACCGGGCAGGGGAAGACCTGCGTTTCTATCTCGAATCGGATCTGAGTGTGATGCGCCCCGGCCAGGGCCAGTTAGTGGTTGAAGCGCCGCCCTGGCGGCCAGGAGTTCCACCGAGCCCCATTGGTGCTGTGCAGGTAACGGATAGTCCGCGCTCGGTGAACCTGGGGAATCGGGAAGCGGTGTTGATTGCCCAGGGGTTGTCCCGAGGTATGCAGCCGACAGTAACCCGAGCCGCGGTATACAGCGGCCAGCCCGTGCGGGTGCAGTTGTCGAATGTGAATTTTTCCGGCCCGTACGCCGGCTATCGTGAATGCGTTGCCAGTCTGCTGCCGGTTAACTTCGACCAGGTTCGGCGCAGCCGGGTTCCGTTTGCCAGCGGGAGTACCAGCCTGTCACAGGCAGACATGAACCTGCTCGACAATATTGTGACCTACGTGATGGCCGACAGCACGGTAGAGAGAATCTTCGTGGACGGCCATTCCGACAGTATTGGTAGCCGGATTGATAACCGCGCGCTGTCGGAGGAAAGAGCCAACGTGGTGGCCGAGTATCTCAAATCCAGGGGAATTGATGAGACTATGCTGACGGTCCGGGCCCACGGCGATCAGTATCCGGTTTCCCGCCGGCCGGCTGATAACCGCCGCACCACCATTCGTTTGCAACGCCAGGGTGAGCGCCCGGAACTGCTGCAGGCTAACGGTATGGGAAGCGAGTTTTCGGGATAGCCGGAACACGCCATCCCGAGTTTCAATATACTGCGTTCAGGACTTCCAGGTGCGCGGCCACACCCTCTGCCAGGGCTTTCAGGTGATACCCGCCTTCCAGCGTGGAGATGATGCGGTCGTTGGAGTGGTCATGGGCGACACTCACCAGCATTTCCGTTAACCATCGATAATCCTCGGTTTCCAGATTCAGCTCCGCCATGGGGTCCAGCCGATGCCCGTCAAAGCCTGCCGAGATCAACACCAGTTGCGGACGAAAATCCTGCAGTTTCTTGAGCCAGGCGGCTTCAACCGTCTTGCGGTACTCAGCCGCTGAGCAGTCGGCTGAAATCGGCGCATTGACAATATTGTCGGCCTGCCGGTGCACGTGGGAGTGCGGATAAAACGGATGCTGAAAGCTGGAACACATCAGTATGCGTTCATCACCACTGACAATATCTACCGTGCCGTTACCCTGATGCACATCGAAATCGACAATGGCCACCCGCTCAAGGTGGTGGAAGGTGAGCGCCCGCATCGCCGCCAGGGCGATATTGTTATAGAAACAGAACCCCATCGACTTGGCACGTTCGGCGTGGTGTCCCGGTGGCCGGGCGCAGACAAAAGCGTTGGTTACCTGGCTGCTCATCACCATATCGACAGCCTGCACATTGCCCCCCGCGGCCAGCTTCGCCGCTCTCAGGGTGTCCGGCATCATCGCGGTGTCCGGGTCGGTGAACACCCGGCCCCGGGTTGGCTGCATCAGGTCCAGCTGGTGCAGATAGCTTTCCGGATGCACGGTCAGCAGTTGGTCCCGGGTGATTTCTTCCGGACGAACCCAGTCCAGTTCCTGTTGCAGGTTGGTATCCGCGAGATAGGCGAGAATGCTTGAAAGACGCTCAGGGCTTTCCGGGTGCTCCGGGCCCATGTTGTGTTTCTTGCAGTCGTCGTGGGAAAAAAATGCCGTGGTCATGGGTAATGCCTGAACCTGAATATGCTTATTATCGCATTCATGTTATCAGGGATAACCGAAGCCTGTCGTATTTCTTTGGTCTAATAACTCGTTAGTCGATTTACATCATGAAATCGCCACCTAAGATAAGGTATACACTGATAAGCAAGCCGTTTTATTGAAGTTTGTACATTCCTGTCGCGCACACCACTGGGAGAGCCGCGTTGAGTACCCGCTATCTGGAAAGCCTGTTCAATCCTGAATCCATTGCTGTTATTGGCGCCTCGGAACGCGCTGACAACCTCGGGGGTATGGTGTTGCGGAACCTGCTGGGCGGCGGCTATCCGGGCCGGCTCGTGGTGGTCAACCAGAGCGACTACGAAAACGTGCACGGGGTGCCCTGTGTGCGCAAAGTCTCCAAACTGGATTTCAGTCCGGACCTGGCGATCATCTGTACCCCGCCGGACACGGTGCCGAAAATGATCCGCAAGCTGGGTGAATGCGGCGTGCGTACCGCCATTGTAATGACCGGGGGCATGTCCCGGACTCACAGTAAAACCGGCCAGCCATTGATGTATTCAGTGCGCGATGCCGCCCGGGAAACCGGCATCCGCGTGCTGGGCCCCAACACTATCGGTTTAATGGTGCCGGCGCGGCACCTGAACGCCACCTATGCCCATATGGGGGCCATTCCCGGCCGCGTTGCCTTCGTGGGGCAGTCCGGCACCATTGCCAGTTCGGTGCTGGACTGGGCTTTTGCCAGGGGGGTGGGCTTCTCTTACTTCCTGACCCTGGGCGATGGCATGGACATCGATCACGACGACCTGATCGACTATCTGGCCCAGGACACCCAGACCCGGGCGATTCTTCTGCACATTGAAAACATCCCCAATCCCAGGCGTTTCATGTCAGCGGTGCGGGTGGCCTCCCGAACCAAGCCTGTGATTGCGGTGAAATCCGGGCGGGTGCCCGAATCCGAGTGGTTTACCCATGCCTTGCCCGCTGGTATCAAACGCAGCGACCCGGTCTACGATGCCATGCTTCAACGCGCCGGTGTGTTGAGGGTGGACGGGCTTGGCCAGATGTTTGATGCCCTGGAAACCCTGACCCGGATGCGCCCGCTGCGTCGGGAATCCCTGGCCATCATGGCCAACGGCGTGGGCCCCGGCGTATTGGCGGTAGATCGGCTGGCGGATCTCGGCGGTGAACTGGCGGAGCTGTCGGAAGATACGGTCAGGGAACTGGGAGAACTGTTGCCGCCGTACTGGACCCGCAAGAACCCCATCGACCTGAACTATGACGCCACGCCCGAGCTCTATGGCAAGGCAATCAAGATTCTGGCGAAGGACCCTAATGTGGCTAACGTACTGGTGATGTACGCACCCACACTGATCGAAGACAGCCTGCAGATTGCCGATTCCGTGGTGCAGGCGTCCAAGGGCACCCGCCTGAACATCTTTACCTGCTGGTTGGGGCAGAGCACGGTGATGGATTCCCGGGAAGAGTTTTACCGGGCGGGGTTGCCATCGTTCTTTAACCCGGAAAAAGCGGTGATGGCGTTCATGCAGCATGTTCGGCATCAGCGTATTCAGCGGCTGCTGACCGAGACGCCCGAATCGTTTACAGACCACTTCGCCGACCGGGCCAACACCCGCAAACTGGTCGCCAGGGCCTTGCGGGATGGCCGGCGGCATCTGTCCAACCGGGAAGCCCGGCGGGTGATTTGCGACTACGGCATCAATACCATTGAAACCGTCTACTGTGATGACGTGGAAGAGGTGCTGGAGGTCTTCGCAGTCGAGCGCCGCCCCATTGATGTAACTGTTATCCACGAAGATGTGTGTTATCCCTTCCTGGATCTGAGCCCGACCCAGCGCCGCTATAAGGGCACGGTCAAAAAGCTCAACAGCGAACAGGTGATCATCGACAGCTGCCGCTTCCTGATGGACGAATATCGGGAGCATTTCCCCAAAAGCAGCTTCCTGGGTTTTGCCGTCCAACGTTCTTACCAGCATGTTGGCGGCATCGAGTTCAGTGTGGGGATCACTCGTGATGAGGTGTTCGGGCCGCTGGTGGTTTGCGGGGCAGCCGGTGCCCAGATCAATATCATGACCGATCGCCAGATTGCCTTGCCGCCCCTGAACATGGTTCTGGCCCGCGAGCTGCTGCGGCGCACTTACATGTACAAACTGCTGAAAGAACACAGCCTGAAGCCGGAAGAGGATATCCGGGCAGTGTCCGAAACCCTGGTGACGCTGTCACAGATTGTGATCGATATACCGGAGATCAAGGGCCTGGAAATCTCGCCGTTGTTGTTCAATGAGCAGGGCGCCGTTGCTGTAAACATCGCCATTGACCTGGATGAACATCCGATCAAGCCCATTATCCAGCCCTACCCGCGAGAGCTGGAGGAGTGGCTGGTATTGCCCAAATCCGGTCGCCGCGTGATTATTCGCCCGGTGCTGGCGGAGGATGAGCCTGCTCATCGGCTGTTTCACGAGCATCAGTCTCCGGAATCCATCCGTTACCGATTCTTTCAGTACCGCAAGCATTTTTCCCGGGAAGACGTGGCCCAGATGGTGCAAATCGACTATGACCGGGAAATGGTGTTCATCGCCAATGCGCCCCGTGAAGATGGTGAAGGCGAGGAGACCCTGGGTACGGTGCGTACCTGGACCGATGCCGACAATCTGCGTTGCGAGTTCGCCGTCATGGTAGATGACCGGATGAAAGGCGAAGGCCTGGGCGTGGCCCTTATGCAGAAGATGATTGATTATTGCCGTGCCCGGGGCACCATGGAAATGATCGGCAATGTTTTGCCGGACAACCGGCCGATGTTGCAGCTGGCCGAGCATCTGGGGTTCGAAATCAAATACAACCCGGAGGAAGAAGTGATGGATCTGCGGCTGGTATTGAACGAGCCGCAGAAAGACTGGCAGAAGGAACGGCTCGGCAAAGGGGGGCATCTGTAGCCCCCCGTTCCTTTACTCCTCGACGATGGCGGAGCGATCTTCTCCGCCCAGGGCTTCCAGCAGCCCGGGAATCAGCCGTGACAGCTCCAGAGTCATGATGGTGAAAGCTGCATCAAACTTGGCCAGGGCGTCGTCGACATCGACGTCGTCCAGTTGCTCTTGCAGGGTTTCACCGAATTTCAGCCGGCGTATGCCCAGCTCTTCGTCCAGTACGAACGAGACATTGTCGTCCCAGGTCAGGGCCAGCTTGGTCACCTGCATGCCAGCTTCCAGGTGGTTGCGGATCTCGTCGGCTCTGAGATCAAGGCCTTTACAGCGTACCACGCCGCCATCTTCTGACGGGTCTTTCAGTTCGCATTCGCTGCCCAGGGTAATGTTGGCAGGGTGATCAATGCTTTCGTTCAGCCAGCCGGTGAAGGTGAAGGCGGGGGATTGCTCAACCGCCGGCGGGCGCACAGGCAGTGATCCCAGGCTCTTGCGCAGGGTGGAGGCTAGATCTTCGGCCTGTTTCGCAGAGCCGGCATCAACCACCAGCACGCCGTCCTGAGGGGCCAGGTAAGCAAAGCATCGGCGGTTGCGTGAAAACGCCTGGGGCAGCATTTCCAGCATCACCTGTTCTTTCAGTTCGTCTTTTTCCTTCCGGCGCACCTTTCGGCCCTGCTCCAGCTCAATGGCTTCGGCACGCTCTTCCACAGCTTCCTTCACCACCGGCCCGGGCAGGATCTTCTCTTCTTTTCTCAGGGCAATCAGGTGATAACCGTTGGCGCTGTGCACCAGTTGGTCGCCATGCTTACCCAGGGGCGGAACCCAGCCCTGGCGATTGGTTTCCTGAGGACCACAGGGTTTGAATGCGTCTGCCTGGAGTTTCTCTTCCAGCGCTTCTGCGGAAATATCGAAAGGTTTGGTGAAACGGAAAACACGGGCATTACGAAACCACATGGGTCTGAATCCTTGCGTCAGGTCGGAGCTTGTCGAATCGAAAAAAGGGGAAGGGATGATACGGCTACCAGGCGGTAGCCGTAAAGTGACGGCAGGCCGGTCAGATCTGCATAACCTCCACCAGCACGGTTTTCACGATAAAGCCGACAACACCGGCGCCAAGCACGGTAAACAGCGCGATGGTGCCGAATTTGCCGGCCTGGGATTTCTTGGCCAGATCCCAAACAATGAAGCCCATCCAGGCAATAAGGCCGGTCAGAAACACCAGCATGGCGATCTGGGAAAATACTGCTTCGTTCATTGCTACTCCGATATCAACAGATGTCTGAAGGTGTTAAACACAGGTCGGAAAACCGCCTGACTACTGCTCGTCCCGCAGGAAAACCCAGTTGTTGTTATCGGATTGGTCTTCGCTGAAATAGTACCCCTCCAGGTTGAAGCCTTTGAGATCATCAGCCTGGGTGATTCGATTCTGGATGGCGTAACGGCACATCAGCCCACGGGCCTTCTTGGCGTAAAAGCTGATCATCTTGTACTGGCCGTTTTTCCAGTCCTTGAACTGGGGCGTAACCAGCCGGGCATCCAGGTGTTTCTTCTGCACGCTCTTGAAGTATTCATTGGAGGCCAGATTCACCAGTACCTTGTCGTCACTGGCCAGGAGCTGGTTCAGGGCATCGGTAATCTTGCTGCCCCAGAACGCGTAAAGGTCTTTGCCCCGGGTATTTTCAAACCGGGTGCCCATTTCCAGTCGGTAGGGCTGCATCAGGTCCAGCGGTTTCAGCAGTCCGTAGAGGCCGGAGAGAATCCGCAGGTGTTTCTGGGCAAAACTGAAATCCTCACTACTGAAACTCTCGGCATCCAGACCGGTATAGACGTCGCCCTTGAACGCCAGAACGGCCTGCCGGGCATTATCCGGCGTAAACGGTGTGTGCCAGGTCTGGAAGCGCTCGGCGTTCAGTTGCCCGAGTTTGTCGCTGATGCTCATCAGGTTGCTGACCTGATGCGGTTCCAGCTCCTTGAGCTGGTCAATCAGTTCACAGGCATCGTCCAGGAAATCCGGTTGGGTATGGGTTTCCGTTGCCAGGGGGCTCTCATAATCCAGAGTCTTGGCAGGGGAGATGATCATCAGCATGTCAGAGGATCCTCATTGCAGAAACGTGAGTAACTGGTCCCTGGTGAACGGCCAGTCCAGCTCCGCCCCGGTGTCGTTGCGGCGCAGCACCGGGATGCGGGTGCCGTAGCGCTCCACCAGGGCTTCGGACTGGGCGATGTCCACCACATCCACCGGAATGGGCTCGGGCATCGGGGTGCTGACCAGCAGCGCCTCTGCCAGTTCGCACAAATGGCACTGGGCTGTGGTGTAAAAAAGCAGTTCCATTATTTTTTCGGCTGCGCGTCAATTTGCTGGCCATGAACGCCTTTGCTGTCCCGGCCCATCAGATAGAGGTAAACGGGCATCAGCTGCTCCGGGTCCGGGTTTTTCTTCGGATCTTCCGCCGGGTAGGCCAGCACCCGCATGCCTGTGCGAGTCGCGCCCGGGTTAAGGCTGTTTACCCGGATATTGTGGCGCTCGTCGTCCAGTTCGTCGGCGAGTAACTGGGCCAGGCCCTCAACGGCAAACTTGGAGACGGCGTAGGCGCCCCAGTATGCCCGTGCCTGCCGGCCAACGCCGGAAGAGGTAAAGATCATGGAGGCGTCATCGGATTTGCGCAGCAGCGGAATCGTCGCCCGGCTCAGCAGGAATGGCGCTGTGGCATTCACGTGCATGACCTTGTTCCAGGTTTCCGGATCGTACAGCTCAACCGGGCTGCGAGCACCCAGAATTCCGGCATTGTGCAGGAGGCCATCCAGGCGACCGAAATTGTCTTCCAGGGTCATGGCCAGCTCTTCATAATCCTTGACCGCCGCCCCTTCAAAGTTCATAGGCACGATGGCAGGTTTGGGGTGGCCAGCGGCTTCAATCTCGTCGTAGACTTCCTCCAGCCGCGAGACCGTACGCCCAACCAGGATGACGGTGGCGCCATGGGCAGCATAGGCTTTGGCGGCAGCGCGTCCGATACCACTGCCGGCACCGGTTACCATGACAATGCGGTCTTTCAGAAGATCGGCGGGTGCCTGGTAATCTTGCATAACCTGTCTCCGTAAATCAGGCCGGACCGGGCCTTGGCCAGCCCGGTCGAAAATAATTGGGCGCTATTGTAACAGCTTTGTCAGGTCGCTGACGGTATCGGCGATGCGGTCGGCTTGCCACAGGTCAACGGTCTCCGGTTGCTCTATGTAGCCGTAACGCACCGCGATGGTGTGCATTCCAGCGTTCCGGCCCGCTTCAATGTCCCGTTCATGATCACCGACATAAACAGATTTTATCGGTTCCACCTGAATCTGACGGCAGGCCAGCAGCAGTGACTCCGGGTGCGGCTTGCGTTCAGCCACATGGTCCGGGCAAATCAGGGCGGCACAGCGTTGCGCCAGGCCCAGGGCTTCGATCAGGGGCACTGCGAAGCGTGCGGGCTTGTTGGTGACAATCCCCCAGGGAATGCCCCGGCTCTCAAGGCTGCTCAGCAACTCGTCCATGCCCGGGAACAGGCTGGTTTCAACGGCCACACCGGTTTCATAGAGATCGAGAAAGGCCGTGTGCTTTTCAGGATAACCCTCGTGTTCGGGCTCCAGCCCGAATCCCACCCGAATCATCGCCCGGGCGCCGTTGGAAACCGAGCGCCGGATCTGTTCTGCGGGCAGTGCCGGCACGCCGTGTTGCTGTCGGAGCTGGTTCAGGCAGCGGATGAAATCCGGGGCGGTGTCAATCAGGGTGCCGTCCAGGTCGAAGAGCACCGCCGCCGGTGTCTGCTCAGTCTTCACGGGTATCCCGGGCATGCATCAGGTAATTGACGTCTACATCCCGCCCAAGCTTGTACGCCTTGGTGATAGGGTTGTAGGTCATGCCGGTGAGCTCGCGGACTTCCAGCCCGGCATGGCGAAGATGGTCAGACATCTCCGATGGACGGATAAACTTCTTCCACTCATGGGTGCCCTTGGGCAATAAGTTCAGAACGTATTCGGCACCGACAATGGCAAAGAGGAACGACTTGGGGTTGCGATTGATGGTCGACACGAACAGGTGGCCGCCGGGTTTCAGCATACTGGCGCAGGCTCGAATAACCGATGCCGGGTCGGGTACATGTTCGAGCATTTCCAGACAGGTAACCACGTCATACTGGCCGGCATGTTCAGGATCCCGCGCCAGTTCCTCAATGGTGGTCTGGCGATAGTCCACCTTCACGCCGGACTCCAGGCCATGGAGCTTGGCCACCGACAATGGCGCCTCGCCCATGTCGATACCGGTAACATGGGCGCCCCGAAGTGCCATGCCTTCGGACAGCAGGCCGCCGCCGCAGCCAACGTCCAGAGCCCGTTTGCCGGCCAGCGAGACGCGCTCGTCGATGTAATTCAGTCGCAACGGGTTGATGTCGTGCAGGGGTTTGAATTCACTGGTCGGGTCCCACCAGCGGCTGGCGAGCGCCTCGAATTTGGCAATCTCGTTCTGGTCTACGTTCTGGTTGTTCATGTTCGGGGTTACTCCGGATAATCAGCTGAGAATCTGTTTGCGCCATTCGTTCACCCGCAGAACCAGATCTGGTACGTCGATGCGGGTTAGTCTGCCATCCTGTAATTGTGGTACGCCATGAATCCAGCTGTGGCTTACTGCCCGGCCGTGGTTGCTGTAAACCAGGTGCGAAGCGGGATCGTAGACAGGCTGCAGATAGGGGTCGCTCAAGTCGACGGCGATCAGATCTGCCAGTTTGCCCGCCACCAGGGAGCCGATGTCATGGTCCCGCCCCAGGGCTCGGGCACCACTGAGGGTCGCCATCTCCAGCGCTTTGTGAGCCGACAGGGCTGCCGCATCGTCCGCCACAGCCTTGGCTACCATTGCGGCGGTTTTCAGCTCGCCAAACAGATCCAGATCGTTGTTGCTGGCGGCCCCATCGGTCCCGATGGTGACATTGATATCGTGATCCAGCAGTTTCTGTACCGGACAGAACCCGCTCGCCAGTTTCAGGTTGGACTCCGGGCAATGGACAACATGGGCGCCGGTCATTTTCAGATGAGCCAGGTCGGATTCGTCGATCTGGGTCATGTGTACACACTGCGTATTGGCTCCGAGAACACCCAGGTCTGCCATACGCGCCAGCGGTCGCTGCCCGCTGGCTTTTACCGCTTCCGCTACTTCAAAGGCGGTTTCGTGCAAATGCAGTTGAATGGCAGCACCGGTTTGCTGCGCTAATTCCACGGCGGCACCCAGAGGACCGTCGGAAACGGTGTAAGGGGCGTGGGGCCCAATGGCAGGCATGATGTAGTCATCCCGCTGCCATTGTTCAATAAGGTCCGCACCTTTGCGCAGGTATTCTTCTGGCCCTGAACCCCATACCGTTGGCATATCCATCAGAGGAAAGCAGATCTGTGCACGCATGCCGGTGTCGTGGGCAGCCTGGGCAGTCACTTCCGGGAAGAAGTACATATCCGAAAACGTAGTGGTGCCGGTGCGGAGCATCTCCGCCATGGCCAGGCGCGTGCCGTCTGCCACGAACTGCTCGCTGACAAACTTGCCCTCTGCAGGCCAGATATGATCATTCAGCCAGGTCATCAATGGCAGGTCGTCAGCCAGGCCCCGGAACAGGGACATGGCGGTGTGGCCGTGCAGGTTGATCAGCCCGGGCAGGACAACATGCTGGTTCAGGTCGAGGGTTTCCCGTGTGCGATAACTCTGGTCTGCCTCAGCCTGCGGCACGATCGCCAGAATTCGGCTGCCTTGAAGGATCACGGCCTGGTGTTCAAGGACAACCCCGAAGGGTTCGACGGGAATCAGCCAGCGGGCGTTGATTCGGGTATCGGCTGCGGTGATGGTTTCTGCCGTCATTAACCTGCCTTGCGGGTTCGGGGCACCGGAGGCGCCTTGAAATTCAATGGGCAAGTATAACCAGCGCGGTCAGGCAGAACTACCCCGGTGGCGGCCGCTGCGCTGCGATTTTCCAGACATTCATCAAGCCTCTTCAAATCAGGGCAGTCAATCTGGTTTGATAGGGCTATACTCGCTGTTTTTCTTTGGTTCGGGAGTTGTTTATGGCAGGTCGATCTTCCAATCGTTCCATCGGGACGGTGGCAATGCGCTGGCACGGAGACAGGCTTGAATTGCTGGATCAACGCCTGCTCCCGGCGGAGGAGCACTGGATTGTTGCGGATGGCGCGTCGGCGGTGGCCCAGTGCATAACGGATATGGTGGTGCGCGGGGCACCAGCCATTGGCATCAGTGCTGCCTACGGGGTGGCCCTGGCAGCCCGCCACGCAGGCGGAGGCGATTGGCAGGCCGAGATCAAACAGGCTATTCGAGTGTTGGCGAAATCCCGGCCTACGGCGGTGAACCTGTTCTGGGCGCTGGAGCGCATGGAAAAGGTGTTCCACGCCTGCCATTCTCTGGACGAAGCCACTGATCGGCTGGCGGCAGAGGCTGTTCGTCTGCATGAGGATGACCTGGCGGCCAACCTGGCCATGGCGGATTATGCGCTGGAGGTGATGAATCCCGACAAGCCTATCGCAGTGCTGACTCACTGTAACACCGGTGCACTTGCCACCGGAGGATACGGTACCGCGTTGGGGGTGATTCGCCGTTTGCACGAGGAAAAACTGTTGAAGCGGGTCTATGCCGACGAAACCCGGCCCTGGCTTCAGGGCAGCCGATTAACCGCCTGGGAGCTGACCCGTGACCATATTCCCGTTACGCTCAATGCCGATGGCGCGGCAGCGGCCATAATGGCTTCCGGCAAGGTTAAATGGATTGTGGTGGGCGCCGACCGGATAACCGCCAACGGTGATGTGGCGAACAAGATTGGTACCTATAACCTGGCGGTTCTGGCGCGGCATCACAAGATCGGGTTTATGGTGGTGGCTCCCTCCAGTACTGTCGATATGTCGCTGGAGTCCGGCAAGGATATTCCGATCGAAGAGCGGGAGGGCACCGAGGTTCGTGAAATCCGCGGGATTCCCCTGGCGCCCGCCGGCGTTCAGGTCTTCAATCCGGTGTTCGACGTGACACCGGCCAGCCTGATTGATGCCATCGTGACCGAGAAGGGCGCAGTGCGTAACCCCAACATTACCGGAATGCGCGCGCTGTTTACCTGATATTCCGTTTTGCCCCGGAGCTGGTTGCCGGCTTGTCCGGCGCTGGCCCGGCGGTCTTCATGCCAGCTTTCAGTTCTGCCACTTCCTTTTCCTGCTGTTCTATAAAATGCAGTGACATTTCAAAGCTCTGGCGGGTGAATTCCAGCACTCTGCGGAAGCCTTCATCCGACAGGTTTCTGGCATCGTCGTGCCGGCGGAAGATGTTAATGAATTCCCGTTCCCGCTCGAACTGGAGCGGAATCCGGCCTATGCCCCAATCGTTGAGTATCTGCCACACCTCGGGGTTATAGTTACGGGTGGTGCGCATGATAAACGGGATCGGATCGTTGCGGGCCACCAGGGCGGCGAGTCTCAGAATCAGCTCGAAGGAGAGGGTGGAGGTGCCATTTTCAATGGCTTCCAGCAAAGACTTGTCTTTGAGGTTCAGGGCTTCACTCATTTCCGAGAGCGTGAGGCCCGCAACTTCCCGTATGTCTTTCAGCGATTGGCCGGCTGTCAGCATGGCCCGCAACTGATCCTGAGAATTAATCAGGGCCCGACCGACCCGCAGGGAGGTGTCGGTTGCCCGGGCGCCCAGACGAAGTGCCGAACCCGTCAACCCGGCTATACGTTCCAGCATACCGTCTGGGGTTTTATCTTTCGGGCCAGAGGATTCCAAGCCCTCAGCTTCGTCCATGGAATACATGGCGTGCAGGGCGTCCAGTAGCATGTCCCTGAACACCCGGGCACGCTGTTGGGTACTCTGACCGCTTTCCCCGGACGGCTGCCCAGCCATGATTTATGGTGCCTCAGTCTTGGCCGCAAACTGGGTGGGCATCAGAATGGACGCCATACGTTGATCCAGCTCCAGCAAGTCGGCCATGATGTGTCCGCCTTCCTGGATGACGAAATCCAGTTCTTCGTCAGTGTTGTCCAGATCTGCCGCCTGTTGATCCTGCCAGTCTTCCAGAGCTTCCAGGTCTTCAAACGGTTCTTCGCCTTTCAGTTCCCTGCGGGCATTGGCGATGGTCAGGCGGGTCTGCTCGATCTGGTTGTGCTGGTTCTTGCGCTCGTCCACGTTAAGGCTGACGTAATCCATCTGTCGCTGGCGATTAAGGAACTCGATTTCCTTCTGCAGCAGCTTGAACTCCGGGTTGGTGGCGAACCGCTCTTCGTGGCGATTCCGCAGTTCGTCAATCACGCCGGTAAAGTCGAAATAGCGGGCATGGGGAACGGCCTCAATCTGGTCCCACGGCAGGGCGTGGTCCAGAGCGTCCTCACCAATTCGGGTTTTATCGATGCGCGACGGGATTTCGATGTCTGGAATCACCCCTTTGTGCTGGGTGGAACCGCCGGAAACCCGGTAAAACTTGGACTGGGTGATTTTCAATTGACCGTGGTTCAGTGGCCGAACGGCCTGAACCGTGCCTTTGCCGAAGGTTTGGGAGCCAACCACCAGGCCTCGACCATAATCCTGGATAGCGCCGGCGAAAATTTCAGAGGCGGAGGCACTCATCCGGTTGACCAGCACCACCAGAGGGCCGTCGTAGACCACGGACGGATCCTCGTCTTCCAGTACCTGAACATCGTTGTTGGCGTTACGGATCTGGACCGTGGGGCCTTCGTCGATAAACAGGCCAACCAGGTCGTTGGCTTCGTGCAGTGCGCCACCGCCGTTATTACGAAGATCCATGACCACGCCATCCACGCCGCTGGCCTTGAGTTCCTCAATCAGTTTACGCACGTCGCGGGTGGTGCTTTTGTAGTTGGGATCGCCAGCCTGCATGGCCTGGAAATCGGCGTAAAAGGTGGGGATGTTGATGACACCGATACGATAGGTCTCGCCGTTTCGATCCAGTTCAATCACGTCTTTGCTGGCGCTTTGTTCCTCCAGCTTCACCTCATCCCGCTTGATGGCGATGGTTCGCGTGATGGTCTCGTCACTGGCGTTGGCCGGGATCACTTCCAATGTCACGGTGGAATTGCGAGGGCCGCGGATCAGGTCCACCACCTCGTCCAGGCGCCAGCCGATCACGTTCACTGGCTTTTCATCGCCCTGGGCAACAGAGACGATGCGGTCGGCAGGCTGCAGCTGACCCTGCTTGGAGGCCGGGCCACCGGGTACCAGACGCACTACCTTGGTGTACTCGTTATCGGATTGCAGTACCGCGCCGATGCCCTCCAGCGAGAGGCTCATGTTGATATTGAAGTTCTCGGAGGTACGGGGCGAAAAGTAAGAGGTGTGAGGGTCCCACATACCGGTAAAGGCATTCATGTAAGCCTGGAATGCATCTTCGCTGCGGGCCTGGTAAGCGCGTTTGAGCTGGCCTTCATAGCGGCGGCGCAGCGTCTCTTCGATCGCGTCATCGTCTGCGCCGTTCAGTCTCTGGGCCAGAACCGCGTTTTTAATACGCTTCGTCCAGAGCTCGTCCAGAGCGGCCTGGTTTGCCTCCCAGGGCGCCTCGGAACGGTCGACGCGAATCCTGTCATCGGCAGTGAAGTCGAGTTGCTCAATACCGTTGTCGATGAGCCCCAGGGCGAACTTCAGGCGTTCGATAACCCGCTGTTGAACCAGGTTGTAAATATCAAAGCCCGGCTGGAGTTGGCCGGTTTTGAGCGCTGACCCCAGGTGTTTCTTGACCCGGGAAAGGGCGTCAATGTCTTCCTGGGTCAGGTAGATTCTCTGGCTGTCCAGGTAATTCAGGTAGGCATCGAAAACATCGCCGGACAGTTCGTCGCTGATGCCGAGATTGCGGAAATGAGTGAACTGCAGCTGCCGGGCAATCAGAATATTGGCGCGGGCCTGGTCAATAGTGGGCGCAACCGGCTCATACCTGGCGGAGTCATCAATCTTTGCGTAGGCGCCGGAGACAAGGAGGCCCAGGGCCAGAGCCGTGACCGCGCCTGCTTTCCGGGTGAGGGAAGTCAGGGAAGGGCGCTGCATGGAGTTTTCCGCAATGGTCATAAATGCATACCTGAAGCTGCTGGGAATCGCCACCAATGAAATTGGGGTGAATACCCGTGACTGTTCAATTTATTGTAGGCAACCGCTACACCTGTTGCCATAGGCCAGGGGTATAGCTTCGTGACAATATGTCCATATACGTTTCAGCCTGAGGCTAACTATGGGGGCGTGTGACCGGAAGTAAACTGTCGGGAGTGTGAGGGTAGAGGTGGCCGGAGGGTTTGGGCCCTCCGGCCGGCAGGGTCAGCTAAAGGTTTCGTTGCGTTCGGCTTTCTGAAGCAACAGCGATGGCGGCGTGAATCGCTCACCGTACTGGTCTGCCAGCTGCTGCGCCCGCTCCGCAAAGGCCCGAACGCCATACTGGTTGACGAACTGGATGGCACCGCCGGTCCAGGGCGCGTAGCCAATACCGAAGATGCTGCCAATGTTGGCGTCTTCCACGGTTCTCAGCACACCCTCCTCAAGACAGCGGATGGTCTCGATGGCCTGCATGAACAGGATGCGATCTTTCAGATCCTGCAGCTTCACACGGCGTGCCTTGTCCTGGTCCACGAACAGGTTCTCCAGTTCCGGCCACAGGTATTTTTTGCCCTTCTCCGGATACTCGTAGAAACCGGCACCGGCGGCTTTGCCCTTGCGTCCGTGAGTATCCACCATGGCATCGATGACGGCTTCGGCCGGATGCGGCTGCCAGGTACCGCCGGCGGCTTCCGTGTCTTTCTTGCTTTGGGCGCGGATGTGCTGCATCAGGGTCATGCTGACTTCGTCGGAGATGGCCAGCGGCCCGACCGGCATGCCGGCCAGCAGTCCGGCATTCTCGATGCTTGAGGGGTGAATGCCCTCGGCCAGCATGCTGATACCTTCGTTCACGAAGGTGCCAAATACCCGAGAGGTAAAGAAGCCGCGGCTGTCGTTCACCACAATGGGAATCTTGCCTATCTGCTGCACGTAATCGAACGCCCGGGCCAGGGTGTCATCGGAGGTTTTCTCGCCGACGATGATTTCCACCAGTTGCATCTTGTCCACCGGGGAGAAGAAGTGCAGGCCGATAAAGTTGTCCGGCTTGGCCGAGGCCTGGGCCAACTGGGTGATGGGGATGGTTGAGGTGTTGGAGGCAAAGATGCCGTTAGCGACCATTTTCGGCTCGGATTCCCGGGTAACCTTTGCCTTCAGATCGCTGTCTTCAAAGACTGCCTCGATGATCAGGTCGCAACCTTCCAGGTCGTCGGCAGAGGCGGTGGCGTTGATGCGGGCCAACACTTCGTCTTTCTGGGCTTCGGTCATGCGGCCGCGACTGACTTTCTTCGCCAGGAGATTTTCGGAATAGCGTTTGCCTTTCTCGGCGTTTTCAACCGAGACATCCTTCAGCACCACCTCAATGCCGCGGCTGGCAGTGGAGTAGGCGATACCGGCGCCCATCATGCCTGCACCCAGTACCCCGACTTTCTTGAAGCTTTCCTTTTCTACGCCATCCGGGCGACTGCCGCCGGCCTTGATGGCGTTGAGCTGGAACCAGAAGGTGCCCGTCATGTTCTTGGCCACCTGGCCGGTGGCCAGCTCGGCAAAGTAACGGGTTTCAATCAGGCTGCCATTGTCGAAATCCACCTGGGCGCCTTCCACCGCTGCTGCCAGAATCCGTTCCGGTGCCGGATAGCAGCCTTTGGTCTTCTGTTTGAGCATGGCCGGTGCAATAGCCAGTTTCTGGGCCATGGCCGGATGATGCGGAGCTCCGCCGGGGAAGCGGGAGCCTTTCTGATCCCAGGGTTGCTGGCACTTGGGATTGGCTTCGATGAAGGCCCGGGCCTTGGCGATCATGTCTTCCGGTGAGCTGGCCAGCTCATCCACGATACCGGCCTTCAGAGCGGCTTTTGGATTTACCTTCTTACCCTCCATCAGGAACGGGAAGGCGGCTTCCAGGCCAATCATCCGGGGCAGTCGCTGGGTGCCGCCACCGCCGGGCAGCAGGCCCAGGGTGACTTCCGGCAAGCCCAGTTGGGTCCGGTCATCATCAATGGCAACGCGATGATGGCAGGCCAGGGCGAGTTCCAGGCCACCACCCAGAGCGGTGCCGTTGATGGCAGCCACCACAGGTTTGCCACAGGTTTCCAGCGTACGCATATCGGCCTTCAGGCCGTTGACCATGTCTTCAAACTCTTTGGCCTGTTCGCGGGTCACTGTGTACAGCTCATTCAGGTCGCCGCCGGCAAAGAAGCTTTTCTTGGCGGAGGCAATGATAATGCCTTTGACATTATCCAGGTCGCTTTTGACCTTGTTGACGGTTTCGGTTAGTGCAGTTCGAAACTCGCCGTTCATGGTGTTCGCAGACTGGCCCGGCATGTCGATGGTCAGGGTCAGAATCTGGTCTGAACCCAGGTCGTATTGGATGGCACTCATGGTCGGTTCCTTTTTTTGAAAGTGGTGTTCAGACGCGCTCGATGATGGTGGCAATGCCCATGCCACCGCCCACACACAAGGTGGCCAGGCCGTAGCGCAGTTCACGGCGTTCCAGTTCATCCAGCAGGGTGCCGAGGATGATGGCGCCAGTAGCACCCAGCGGGTGGCCCATGGCGATGGCGCCGCCGTTTACATTCACTTTCTCGTCCGGAACGGACAGTTCTTTCTGGAAGCGCATCACCACCGAGGCGAAGGCTTCGTTCACTTCAAACAGGTCGATCTGGTCCACCGTCATACCGGCTTTCTCCAGTGCCTTGCGGGCAGCCGGGGCAGGGCCGGTGAGCATAATGGTGGGGTCTGTGCTGGTAACCGCAGTGGCAACGATGCGGGCGCGTGGCTTCAGGCCGAGTTCCTTGCCCTTGGCTTCGCTGCCAATCAGCATGGCGGTGGCACCGTCGACAATGCCGGAAGAGTTGCCGGCGTGGTGCACGTGGTTGATCTTCTCCACGTAGTGGTATTTTTCCCGGGCGACGCCGTCAAAGCCCATCTCGCCCATCATCTGGAACGAGGGCTTGAGGCCTGCCAGGGATTCGACGGTCGTGTTGCCGCGCACGTGCTCGTCCCGGTCCAGGATGACAACGCCGTTCTGGTCGGTAACTGGCACGATGGATTTGGCGAAGTACCCCTTTTCCCAGGCATTGGCGGCTTTTTGCTGGGATTTCACCGCAAAGCCGTCGACATCTTCACGACTGAAGCCTTCCAGGGTCGCGATCAGGTCTGCGCCAATGCCCTGGGGCATGAAGCCGGTGTGCAGGTTGGTTTCCGGATCGGTGGCCCAGGCGCCTCCATCGGAACCCATGGGTACGCGAGACATCGCCTCGACACCACCGGCAACCACCATGTCTTCCCACCCGGAGCGCACTTTCATGGCGGCCAGGTTCACGGCTTCCAGGCCGGAGGCGCAGAAGCGGTTCAGGGTTACTCCGGCGACTTTCTCATCCCAGTCAGCGGCCAGTGCCGCCGTCTTGGCGATATCCGCGCCCTGGTCACCCACGGCGGTGACGCAGCCCATGACGACATCATCTACCTGAGAAGTGTCGAGCCGGTTACGCTCTTCCAGAGCCTTGAGCACGGTAGTGAGCAGCGTGATCGGCTTAACGCTGTGCAGTGAGCCATCTTTCTTGCCGCGGCCGCGGGGGGTGCGAACGGCATCGAAAATGTACGCCTCGGTGGTCATATCTGTTCCTCTGATTGTTATCCGGGCTTGATTTCAAAGAGTGATAACCATAGCGGTTCAGTGTAGCCCCCGGTAATGACAGCCGCTGCCAATCCCATTGGCAAAATTGCTCAGGGACAATGACACAAACGCTTGTGACTTCTATCTTGAATAAGGATTGATCCTATAAAGCAGGCAGGTGTAACCATGTCTCTGAGAGATGCTATCGATAATTTCTACGAAAGGCTGGTGCTGGATGCGATCGATGCAACCCGGGAGGAGTCGGACACAGCGGATTATCTGACCGACGTGATGTGTGTGGCTCTGAATCGTTTGCCGGGCAGGTACTATCGGCACACCATCGATATGATGTTCTACCTTGCCGACGAGGAATTAAAGGAAATGAAGGAAAAATCCCTGGCTGCGGTCAGGCAAGCCAGGGATTTTGTACGACAGCACCAGAGAGAATGATGCTTTAGTGCTGCAGGCGGCTTTCCAAAGCCTGAACCAGTCGACCAGCGTGTTCTGCGCTCTGTTCGTTCATCTCCGGGTGCAGGCACCAGAGTGCGATCAGCCTTTCCAGTTCCTGCTCAGGTGAGGTTTGATCGCCACCACCCAGACCTTCGGCCAGACGCTGAACCTGGATTTCCATACGCCGTCCCTGGTCTGAGTCCGGAGTCTCCTGGCCGGCAACGATCTCCGCCCTGATCACCAGGTCTCTACCTGTAAGAGAGGTCGCGCCGTTAACCAGATTCTGCCAGTTTGAAGGAACCTGTTCCGGGGCAAGGGCGCCACTCACACGCTCTTTGATCAGTGTCTTCCAGTTATCGAGTCTGGCTTTCAGCTTTTTGCGCTGCCCCAGCTCTGTCAGATGCTGACGAAGGTCTTGTACTTCGCCCCTAACCGGTCGTGAGAGCGGCATATCGGCTAACGGCTTGAGCTCGGTCTTGGCTTCATTGATCAACGCTTCGTCAGCCTCTGTTCCGAGATCGCGGTACTTGGCAACCACTGCGCGAGCGTCGGCGTCAGCCTTCTCAGTCGCTTGTTGCTGTGCAGACCGCTGGGCATCGCGTCGCTCGAAGATCTGGTCGCAGGCTTGGCGGAACGCCTGCCAGAGCTTGCGATCTTCGCGGTGCCGGGTGATGCCGATACGCTTCCATTCCGATTGCAGGGCTTTGGCCTGATCCATGGCCTCCTGAAGAGGTTCATGGTCAATCAACGCCTGAGCCCGCTCGACAATCGCCTGTTTGGCGGCCTCGTTCTTCTGTCGCTCCTCGTCCAGGGGCCGCTCCAGGTTCTTCAGCAGGTCGTCAAACCGCTTCTGTACCTGCCGGTTATCCCGGAAGTCTACCGGCCAGGCCGCTTTCCATTCCTGACGGGCGGTCTGATGAATCCGTTCGGCACCTTTCCAGTCAATACTGGTCCAGTCTGCCTGCGCGAGGAATCGTTCGAGTTCCTCGCAGATGGCTTCCCGTTTGTGCAGGTTGGCCTGTTTGAGATCGGCTTTTGCCTCGAAGTAGGCTTTGCAGGGCTCATAGGCCTGATCGGACGCTGCTTTGAAACGATTCCAGAGGGTTCGGTCGGACGAGCCACCAAGTTCTCGCCATTCGTTCTGCAGTTCTTTTATTCGCTCTGCCTTGGCCTCCGGCTCCATCGGTTGTTCCGCCAGATATTCCATCTGTTCGCACAGAGAGACCTGTTTGGGCTCGGTGGCGAATCCCTGCCAATCGCTCAGTTCCCGGAACTGGCCGGCAAGTAACTGCATCTTCGCCTGGACGTTCTTGCGGTGACGATCATCAAGCGCCTGAAACTGGTTCTGGGCTGTTTTCAGGAGCTGGCGGGATTCCCGGAACTGCTTTGCTTCCAGCGCGGCTTCCAGTTTGGGCAGGGTGGTATTAAGGGCGGCCACGTTTGCCTGCTGCTGTTCCCGGGTTCCGTCTGACGCAGGCTGTGTGCGTGGCTTACCGGCCAGGGCCCGCAGATCGGCCAGGGCCTGGGGTAGCGGGAATTCCTGAGGCCAGGCCACTTCCTGCAACAGGGCTTTTGCGGCAGCCTGAGCGCTGTCGGTGTCGTTGCTTTCCAGTTCGCTGATTTGCGGCCGCGCCAGGTTCAGGCGCCGCACCGCGCCAAGATAGTTGCGTAGGGCCAGCATGGCTTGCTCGTATTGCTTCTGCTCCTGTTTTTCCACCTGGGTGTCCCGCGTGGCTTCCAGCCATCGGTTTTCCTGGGTTTTCTGCAACGCATCGAGGGCAGATTCCGAGGGAAGTCCAGAGGGCACTGCGGCTTTAAGCTGGTTCAGGGTTTGCTGCAGCAGTTCCAGTGTTTCCTGCCGTTGCTGCTTCTGATCGAGGTGCCGCTGCTCTTCCTGGCGCGTCTCATCCAGTTGCTTCTGGCGTTCACGAATCTGGTGGACCGCTTGCAGGAATTGCTGGGTCTGCTCTGCGCTGGCCTTGTTTTCAACGCTCTGCCAGTGGTCCTGGAGGGCGTTCAACCGGGCTTCGTAGAGTTTGGTGTCTTCGCTTCGGGCCTGGTCCTGTGCCTGGCCAACCAGCTCGGTGATTCGATGCTGGGTGGCCGCTTCGCTGGCTTGCTGTTCCTTCAGAATCTGAAGTGACTGTTTGACAGTCTGGTAAACACTTTTATCGCGGCCTTTTGCCTGTTTCAGCACCGCCTGCAGGTGTTCTTCCTGGTTAAGCTGACTCGCCGCCTGCAGTCGAATGGCGGAAGTCACACCTTCTATGGCCAGCGCTGCGAGTGCCGATGGTTCAGGGCTGGCGCCAAGCTGGCGTTCCTGCTGCTGGCGTAACTGCTGTCGGTTGTCTTCTTCGGTTGGCTGGTTGCTTTGTGGTTTTTCGGATGCCTTCTGGCTTTCGAGTGAGACGGTTTTGCGGTTCTTGAACAATTTCTGAATGAATGCAGCCATAAACGGTATCCTTGGGATTGCAACCAGTTTGCGGTGGCGGCAGAGTATCTCCGCCTTCCGGCCCGATCAGGTGTCTGTTTCGGGTAGTGTGTTTGCGGGGGTGCCCCGGGACGCTAAGTCTATCGTTTTGCAAGTCATCGCGGAAAGGGCCTGTATGGCAAAAGATCAGAAACATGACGATCCGGAATACCAGGCTCGTTCGGTAGCGCTGCGCCTGTTGGCCCGCCGGGAGCACAGCCGGTATGAGCTCGCGATCAAGCTGCGGCAGCGCAAGATTCCACCGGATGTTTTTGATCCGGTGCTCGATGAATATGAGCGTGAGGGCTGGTTGGATGACGACCGGTTCGCGGAGATCTATAGCCGCCAACGCATTGAAGCCGGCTACGGACCACTGCGAATACTGGCCGAGCTGCAGCAGCGTGGTGTGAATCAGGCGCCGGAGTGTCTGTCGTCCGTCGCAGAAGAAGAGTGGTGTCGGAGAGCGGTCCGGGCCCGTGATAAACGGTTCGGGCTGGCGGATGTGCAGGGGGATCTGCCTGAAAAACTCCGCCAGGCCCGGTTTCTGGCCCGGCGAGGGTTTTCATCCTCCCAGTCCGAGCACGCCTTGAGCGCGCGATCGGATGATGTTTGAGTCAGAGTGTTGGTGGTATCAACCGTAATTCCGGAGGCAGGTCTGCGCGCAGATCCGGCTGAGACTCTTTGGCTGGGGCTTCGGGGCCGGCCTCGTTGTCGCCAAGCCAGGCCAGCTGGTCCTCAAGCCCGGATGCCGACGGTGCGTCCGGTTCCGTAATCCGGACCAGGACGTCGTAATACCGCCGGATATTCTGTACGTAGACAACCGGTTCATGCCCGCGTGCGTAACCGAACCGGGTTTTGGTGTACCACTCTTTCTGGGCCAGCAGAGGCAGGAATTCCTTTACATCCATCCACCGATCCGGATCTTTCCCGGCGGATTCCGCCAGGCGTCGGGCATCTTCCAGATGTCCAAAGCCGACGTTGTAGGAAGCAAGCGCGAACCAGGTGCGATCCGGTTCCGGAATTCGGTCCGGGATTCGCCCGTGCACCATCCGGAAATAGCGGGCGCCGCCCTCAATACTTTCCTCGGCATCCAGTCGGTTATTAATACCGATGTAATTGGCGGTGGTGCGGGTGAGCATCATCAGACCGCGAACCCCGGTGGGGGAGACGGCGTTGGGGCGCCAGTGGGATTCCTGGTACCCGATGGCGGCCAGCAGGCGCCAGTCCATACCGGATTCTTGGGCATAATCCTTGAACAGCGACTGATAGCGGGGCAGGCGGTTCTCAACGTGGTGCATGAAGGTGCGGGCGCCAACGTAATTGAGCCGGTCCAGATGACCGTAGAACCGTTCGGCGAGCTGGGCCATGGTCCCGTTGTTGTTCACCCTTTCCATGAAAGCTTCGGCGGCATTCACCAGAGTGTCATCCTGAGCAGCTGGAAATAGCCAGACAAGATCACTGGGTTCGTTCAGTGCGAACGCTTCATAAACCTTTGGGAAGAAGACGTGGTTCAGATCCAGTTCATTGGAGGCCACCGCCGCATAGCCGAATTCCCCGCTTTCCACTCGGGCAAGAAGACCGGCTGCATCCAGGCCGGGATGTTTCTGAATGATAGGGCCAGCCTCATTCGCAGGGTCGGCAATAAGGTGCTCATGGTTGCTGTCGGCCAGCATATGGATGGTTTCGGAAGCCAGATCTTCCAGTGATTCCGGTGCCGGAACTTCCTTGTGGTAGACGATCACCGACTGCGCGGAAACCCCGATGGGCACGGAGCGGTACTGATTGTCAAAGTCCGGACGTTGTGTCAGGCCGGCGAGACCAACGTGAGCGTAATTTCTGGATAGGACAGAGAGGATTTCAGAATTGTCGTCGGCGACCCGAACCCGCAGTTCAACGCCGAGTTCGTTGGCAAACAGTCTGGCCAGTTCGTAATCGTAGCCGGTGTCCTGTTCCCGGTCCTGGTAATAGATAGAAGGCGCAACCCGGGTAATGACGTGCAACACGCCTTCTTCCCGGATTTCCTGCAGCGTGGTGGGCTGCGAGCAGCCGGTGGCAAGGATAACTGCCAACACAATGCTCAACTGCGCACTACTGCTTCGGAAAGTGCTGATAAATCGTGACAAATCCCTGCTCTCCGCTACACGCTCAATGGTCAGGATGGTCCGGGAGGTGCTCCCATGCTCCTGCTTTTTGATGCTTCTTGCTTTCCATGCATAGTTTCAATGATCACTGCTGAGGGCGAAATGGTCAATTGGTCTGGTTAATAACTGTGCAAAAGAATGTCAATTTTACACTGCGGAAAGAGGCCAGCTTCCGCTGTAACCTGAGGTCGGTTTCAAGTATCATTGCGGCCTTTCAGACGTCCCCCGATTCGCGCGATACAGGTTGATATCATGCTTGAACTTCGCGGCGCGCCAGCGCTCTCGCCTTTTCGTTCCCGCAAACTGCATTCCCGTATACAGGAAATGGTGCCGGGTGTAGAACATGTGTATGCCGAGTTCATGCACTTTGTGGATCTTGATGCCGACCTTTCCGATTCGGAACAGGCCATTCTCGATCGGCTGCTCACCTATGGTCCCAGTGTCCAGGTTGAGGAGCCGGATGGAATTCTGTTCCTGGTGGTACCGCGACCGGGCACCTTGTCGCCCTGGTCGAGCAAGGCCACGGATATCGCCCGCAATTGTGGCCTCCGGCAGATCCGCCGAATTGAACGTGGTATTGCCTACTACGTCAAGGCCAGCAAGAAACTGGGTCTGGAACAGCGTGAGCAGATTGCGGCGCTTCTCCATGACCGCATGACGCAGAAAGTATTTCACGAGATGGGCGGTGCGGAACTTCTGTTCAGCCACGAAGAGCCTCGCTCTCTGGGACGGGTACCGGTGTTGTCTGGTGGCCGGGATGCCCTGGTGGAAGCAAATGGCCGGTTGGGCCTGGCGCTGGCGGACGATGAGATTGATTACCTGGTCAAATCCTTTGTCGGCCTGGAGCGGGATCCGACGGATGTTGAGCTGATGATGTTCGCTCAGGCCAACTCTGAGCACTGCCGCCACAAGATTTTCAACGCGTCCTGGGATATTGATGGGGAAGGCCAGGAAAAGTCCCTGTTCGCGATGATTCGCAATACCTTCGAGATGAATAGCGAGGGCGTGCTGTCGGCCTACAAGGACAACGCCGCGGTGATCGCCGGCAGCGAAGCCGGTCGCTTCTTCCCGAATCCGGACTCGGGTGTCTACGGCTATAACCGGGAGCCGGTGCACATCCTGATGAAAGTGGAGACCCACAACCACCCAACAGCGATTGCCCCTTTCTCTGGCGCGGCCACAGGTTCTGGTGGCGAAATCCGGGATGAAGGCGCGACCGGTCGTGGTTCCAAGCCGAAAGCCGGTCTTACCGGTTTCACCGTGTCCAATCTGAATATTCCCGGTGATGAGCAACCCTGGGAAATTGGCTATGGCAAGCCGGACCGGATTGCCTCTCCGCTGGATATCATGATTGAAGGCCCCATCGGCGGTGCTGCGTTTAACAACGAATTTGGTCGTCCTAACCTGGCCGGTTACTTCCGGACCTTTGAAGAAAAAGTGCCGGGTGCTGCCGGTGAAGAGGTTCGTGGGTATCACAAGCCGATCATGATTGCCGGTGGTCTGGGTAACATTCGCGAGCAGGACGTCGAGAAGGGCAATATTCCGGTCGGCGCCAAACTGATTGTGCTGGGTGGCCCGTCCATGCTGATTGGTCTTGGTGGGGGCGCAGCCTCTTCCATGGACTCCGGTTCCAGTAACGAGAATCTGGATTTTGCCTCGGTACAGCGCGATAACCCTGAAATGGAACGCCGTTGTCAGGAAGTTATCGACCGTTGCTGGCAGATGGGCGAGAAAAACCCGATCTGCTTTATTCACGATGTGGGAGCTGGCGGCTTGTCCAATGCCATGCCGGAGCTGGTCAAGGACGGTGGCCGTGGTGGCAAGTTTGAGCTCCGGGATATTCCCAGTGATGAGCCGGGGATGTCGCCCCTGGAGATCTGGTGTAACGAATCCCAGGAACGTTACGTGATGGCGGTTGCGCCTGAAAACCTGGATCTGTTCGATGCCCTGTGCCGTCGCGAGCGCTGCCCGTATGCCGTGATTGGTGAGGCGACCGAGGAGCATCATCTGGAGCTGGGCGATTCCTACTTCAACGACAAGCCCGTGGATCTGCCGATGGAAGTGCTTTTCGGCAAGCCTCCGCGCATGCATCGCAGTGTCAGCCGTTCCTCCTTTACCAAGCCGATTTTCGATTCCACGAAAATCGATCTTCACGATGCGGTTCGGCGGATTCTGCGTCTGCCGTCGGTTGGCTCCAAGAGTTTCCTGATTACCATTGGCGACCGCACCATTACCGGGCTTGTGGCCCGGGACCAGATGGTGGGCCCGTGGCAGGTACCTGTGAGTGATGTGGCGGTCACCGCAGCATCGTTTGATGTGCGTACCGGTGAAGCTATGGCGATGGGTGAGCGTACGCCGCTTGCAGTGATTGATGCGCCGGCGTCAGGCCGAATGGCCGTAGGCGAAACCATTACCAACCTGGCGGCGGCACCGATTGCGAAGCTGTCTGATATCCGGCTCTCGGCAAACTGGATGGCCGCCGCAGGTCATCCGGGCGAGGATGAGAACCTTTACGAAACCGTTCGTGCGGTGGGTATGGAGTTGTGCCCGGCGCTGGGTATTACCATTCCGGTGGGCAAGGACTCCATGTCCATGAAAACCGCCTGGGAAGAGGACAATGGCGAGCAGAAGAGCGTGACCGCGCCTCTATCTCTGATTGTCAGCGGCTTCGCTCCGGTTACCGACGTTGCCCGCACCCAGACACCTCAGCTGCGCACTGATGCCGGTGAAACGGATCTTATTCTTGTTGACCTGGCCGCTGGCCAGAACCGTCTTGGCGGATCTGCGCTGGCGCAGGTTTATCGTCAGGTGGGTGCTGTGGCGCCGGATCTGGACGATCCCGAGGACATCAAGGCATTTTTCGCGGTTATTCAGGGCCTCAACGACGATGGCAAGTTGCTGGCCTATCATGACCGTTCCGATGGCGGTCTGTTTGTCACCCTCGCGGAAATGAGCTTTGCCGGCAGAACCGGTGTCGATATCAAGCTGGATGGCCTCGCGGAAGACGAATCCCAATTTGCCCGTGAACTCTTCAATGAGGAGCTGGGTGCGGTTATCCAGGTGCGCCGTGAAGACACTGATTTCGTTCTCCAGCAATTCTCCGGTGCCGGGCTGGGAGATCACACGAGTGTCATTGGTACTCTGAATGACAAGGATCGGGTTCGGTTGTTGTTTGCCGGAGAGCCGGTTCTGGATGAGGCGCGCCCAGATCTGCAGCGCCTCTGGGCAGAAACCAGCTACCGCATTCAGTCTCTTCGCGACAATGCCGACTGTGCCCGGGAAGAATTCGAGAACCTGCTCGATGCCGAGGATCCGGGGCTGAGTGCTGATCTGACCTTTGATCTGAATGAAGACGTCGCGGCGCCATTTATTAATACCGGCAAACGGCCGAAAGTGGCGGTGTTGCGGGAGCAGGGCGTAAACGGGCAGGTTGAGATGGCGGCCGCCTTCGACCGCGCAGGCTTTGAAGCGACGGACGTTCACATGAGTGACCTGCTATCCGGTCGCATCAGCCTGGAGAAGTTCCAGAGTCTGGTGGCTTGTGGCGGTTTCTCCTACGGTGATGTGCTGGGTGCTGGTGAAGGCTGGGCCAAGTCCATCCTGTTTAACGACCGGGTGCGTGATCAGTTTGCTGCGTTCTTTAATCGCCAGGATACCCTCGCCCTTGGTGTCTGTAATGGTTGTCAGATGCTTTCCAACCTGCACGAGCTGATTCCGGGCAGTGAAGGCTGGCCGCGCTTTGTTCGAAACCAGTCCGAACAGTTTGAAGCGCGTCTGGTAATGGTTGAGGTTACTTCTTCACCATCCGCCTTCCTGGATGGCATGACTGGCTCCCGTATGCCGATCGCGGTTGCCCACGGTGAGGGGAGGGTTGAGTTCGCTTCCGGCACGTCAGCCAAGGCGCTGTCGGATAACGAATTGGTTGCTCTCCGATATGTCGACAACCGTGGCCGGGAAACGACCCGTTACCCCTATAACCCCAACGGTTCAGAGTCTGGTATTACCGGTATTACCACACGGGATGGTCGCGTGACCATCATGATGCCCCATCCAGAGCGGGTGTTCCGGGCCGTTCAGCACTCCTGGCGCCCGGATACCTGGCAAGAAGATGGTCCCTGGTTGCGCATGTTCCGCAACGCCAGAAAGTGGTTTGGTTGATTCGCTGAATCGCAGCTGAAAAGAGAAGTGAAAAGCCAGCCTCCGGTCTCTGTTTCCAAGAGAGTCGAGGCTGGCTTTTTTTATTGTAGATTGGTTAAGCCTGTACCTTTGATGTCAACCCCAAATTCAACCCCTGATGCCCTAAAATAGTCTGTAAATTTGCTGTCTCGGGGCTTGACTAGACAACTTTATGCACATTTCCGGTGCCGCCCTGGCCGTTCTGTGAGCAAACATTGAGAACTAAGTTCAGTTTTTGTGCGAAACCTTTAACTTGTTGATATTAAGGGGAATAAAATCATGGGTGAAAATGTCGGCAATTTAAGAGAAGTCCAGTATTCATGGGGCTTGGGGGGCGATTCCCAAAAACTTTCCCCAGAGTTATCCACAGAATCTGTGAGTAAGTTTGAATTCTCTAATGCTGGGTGATATTTGATCAGTCAGGGAGGTGTCCGTGTATAAGTTTTGCTACTTCGTACCCGAGAGTCATCTGGAACAAACCAAGCAGGCACTGTTCAATGTTGGTGCCGGAAAAATCGGAGAATACGACAGTTGTGCCTGGCAATGTGAAGGCCAGGGGCAGTTCCGGCCGCTGGCGGGAAGCGATCCGTTTCTGGGGCAACAGGGGCAATTAGAAACGGTGCGGGAATATAAAGTGGAGTTAGTGTGCGACGACAGCCTCATAAGAGATGCGCTAGCCGCACTGAAGCAAGCACATCCTTATGAAGAGCCCGCTTATGAGGTTTTTCGGCTGGTTGATCTTTAAGGGGGCGTCAGGCTTTTTTTCCCATGGGATGACGGATATCACTGACGTGGACGCCAAAACGCTCGGTCTCCATGTCGAGAAGAAAGAGTTCAAGGGTTTTGCGAACCGTTGGAAATGATATCTCGTCCCATGGAATTTCGCCGGGGGAGAACAGCCGCGACTCCAGAGATTCTTCTCCGGCGCCGAATTGCCCGTCTTTTAGGCTGGCGCGATAGAACATGTGAACCTGATTGATGTGGGGCACATCGATGATGGAGTAGAGGCCTTCTATGGTGACCTCGGCCAGGGCTTCCTCCAGAGTTTCCCTCGCCGCAGCCTCAATGGTTGTCTCGGCATTTTCCATGAAACCCGCGGGCAGGGTCCAATAGCCGTAACGGGGCTCGATCGCGCGTCGGCACAAGAGTATCTGGCCTTCCCAGACGGGAACCGTGCCCGCCACAATTCTCGGGTTCTGGTAATGTATGGTCTCGCAGCTGACACATACGTAGCGGTGCCTGTTGTCACCCTCCGGAATGCGTTGTTCGACCGGATGGCCGCATGTGCTGCAATACTTCATTAGTTTCCCCGTATACTGAGTGTCTGTTGATCATCAGTTTAACGATCCCGGCTGTCTGTGTCTCATGCAAAATCGGGATGCCACTGGAGTAGCGAGTGCGAGACCTATTAACTGAAAAATTATCCAATTATGCCCCGCGACAGTTGGCACTGGATTATCCGGAAGCCGGTATTCTGGTGCCGGTAACGGATGATGAAAACAATCCGGAAATGATTTTTACCCTGAGGTCTGCCAACCTGAAAACCCACCGTGGCCAGGTGTCTTATCCGGGCGGCAAGCGGGATCCCGAGGATTCGTCGCTTGCGGCCACTGCGTTGAGAGAGACCCATGAAGAAATCGGGTTGCCTCCCGACCAGGTGGACGTCATCGCACCATTAAGCCAGGTAATGTCGCGCTACGGCATTCTTGTAACACCCTACGTAGGGGTTGTTCCAGGCGATCATCCGGTGGTGCCCAATCCCTATGAAATAGAAAGCGTGTTCCGGGTACCGCTTTCCTTCTTTCTGGAGGACAGGAGGGAACGCACCGATGCCCTCAGTTTTCTGAACCACACCTTTTATGTGCCCTGTTACCGCTGGGAGCGTTACCAGATCTGGGGGCTCTCCGCGGTTGTTCTGGTCGACTTTATGAACGCCGTGTACGATGCCGGAATCGATCTGCTCGAACCCCCTCAAGGAGGCTGATATGTTTTACGAGCTCGAAGACAAGCGCCCCCAGGTAGTTGGCGATGGTCAATTTGTTGCTGCAAACGCCGTTATCACTGGCAATGTCCGCTTGCTGGAGAAAAGTAGCGTCTGGTTTAACGTGGTTATTCGCGGCGACAACGAGTGCATCACGGTTGGTCCTGAATCCAACGTTCAGGATGGATCGGTGCTTCACACCGATCCGGGGCTGCCTTTGACCATCGGCCGGGGTGTTACTGTCGGGCATAAGGTGATGCTGCACGGCTGTGATATCGGCGATTATTCACTGATTGGCATAAACGCAGTGGTGCTTAATGGGGCAAAGATCGGCAAGCATTGCCTGATTGGTGCCAATACGCTGATTCCTGAAGGTATGGAAATACCGGATGGTTCGATGGTTGTGGGTTCTCCCGGCAAGATCAAGCGTGAATTGAACGACAATCAGAAGAAAATGTTGGAAATGAGCGCGGCGCATTATGTTCAGAATGCCACGCGTTACCTGGAGAAACTTAAAGCGTGTGATCCGGAGCAGAAATGAACAGGGCTGATCGGGTGCGCTCACCCTGCGTAAGCGTGTGCGCCTTAGACGAGAACGATGTTTGCATAGGGTGCCATCGTACCAGTGACGAGATTCTTCACTGGACTCGCATGACAGACGATGAACGCCGAGAAGTTTTGAAACTGGTGGCAATACGTGAACAAAAGGTAGCTCTATAAGATGACCGATAACACCAAGACCAGCGTCAGATTGGGTACACCTCTTAAAAGCAACTCGTTCCGGGTACTTTTTTGTGGTTCCGGGGAATTGGGCAAGGAAGTTGTGATTGAGCTCCAGCGCTTCGGCGTTGAGGTGATCGCCATTGATCGATATGCCGATGCACCGGCAATGCAGGTGGCCCATCGTTCCCATGTTGTCGACATGCTTGACCCTGTGGCTTTGCGGAGCGTCATCGAGAAAGAGCGCCCGAACCTGATTGTTCCGGAGATAGAAGCTATTGCCACCCCGGAGTTGGTCAAGCTCGAGCAGGAAGGTTATCGGGTGATACCCAGTGCGCGGGCGGTGAACCTGACGATGAATCGTGAGGGTATTCGTCGGTTGGCTGCGGAAGAGCTCGGGTTGCCAACGTCACCGTATCGGTTTGCGGGTACGCGGGAAGAATATTTGCAGGCGGTTGCGGAAGTCGGGCTTCCCTTGGTGGTAAAACCAGTGATGAGTTCGTCTGGCAAGGGGCAAAGTACAGTAAAGACCGAAGCCGATATTGAAAGAGCCTGGGAGTACGCACAAACCGGAGGCCGAGCAGGAAAGGGCAGGGTAATCGTCGAAGGCTTTGTCGATTTTGACTATGAGATTACTTTGCTGACGGTGAGGCATAAAGAGGGGGTAACCTTCTGCGAGCCCATTGGTCACAGGCAGGAAGATGGTGACTATCGCGAATCCTGGCAGCCGCAGCCGATGAATGACCTGGCATTACAGCGTTCAAAAGAGATCGCCCGTGCTGTGGTGGAAGATCTCGGCGGTTACGGCATCTATGGTGTTGAGCTGTTTGTGAAGGGTGAGAACGTCTGGTTCTCGGAGGTCTCACCTCGCCCTCATGACACTGGACTGGTCACGCTTGTATCCCAGGACCTGTCCGAGTTTGCTATCCACGCCAGGGCCATACTGGGTATTCCCGTTCCTGTTGTTCGACAGAATGGTCCCAGTGCGTCGGCGGTCATTCTGCCGGAGGGAAGCTCCACAGAAGTTTCCTATACCGGCCTGGAAGAAGCCCTGGCACAACCGGGAACCCAGCTACGCCTGTTCGGAAAACCGGAATTACAAGGCAGGAGGCGAATGGGGGTAGCGCTGGCGTTGGGTAGCTCCATAGAGGATGCCCGGGAGAAAGCTCGCACTGCAGCAAGCTCTATAAAGGTCGAATTCTGAAAGCCTGATCCCTGAATCCATGGTGAGGGGTGAAAATCCGGGTGATTTTTGGTCGTTCTGGTTGTATTCTGAACAGCTCGATAGGTGGAAACCGAAGCCCGGTAAAATAAATTGAAAATGGGCGTTGACAGTTTT